>JAMOVG010000318.1 GCA_027061725.1 Desulfobacteraceae bacterium | reverse complement strand
GACGGGCGTGACGCCGCGACCGGAAAAATTCCCGCCCGGGCGGGCAGAATTCCCACCAAAATGAAGCCTTTCCCCTATGGACAAATGCGCCTGGATGCGCCATAAGATCGCGAAAAGTTCATGCTCGAGCGGAGTTGTGCAGGCAGACACGTGTTTCAGGATCGAGAGAAGCAGAGGACGACAGCGATGATGAGCGATGATTTTTTCCTGTCCGGTATCCGCCGCAGGCCCCGCCACCGACGCCGCCGCAAAAGACCCCAGTCTTTTCTTGACACCACCGCAATGGTGCGCTCGCTGCAGCGCCGCGAGGGGCGTCGCGACTGTTTCCGGCGGCCCGAGCTGGAGTGCACCGATCCGCAGTGCCAGTGGCGGGACTACTGCCTGAACCGGGACTGACCCCCTTTGTCACCAGGACAATCGCAGGAGTCAGACCCGCCGGGGCGGGCAGTTATCGTCTGCGCTCAGACAGCTCGCCTTTCTTGACCCGCCGCCGGCCTGCGCATCTTTTCCCAAACGGGTCCCGAACGGCGCGCGGACGATACCTGCCCTTCTATGCCATGTGCACGCAAACCAGGGAAAGATTCGGTATCCGCCATGCCATCGTTGGCCGCCGGTTGTCCCAATTGGGGCATTGACGGCAAGGGTGCGGTCCATTACAATCAGGCGGGCAGATTCGGTCGGTCCTGCGGTGGCACCGGGAAGGGATCGCCGGCAGGCCTGTGCTGGAGAGGCGTTTCTTTTAACCCGGTCGTTTCCAGGAAAGTGCCGCGCCATGCGTCTCTACGATTTGAACGAGTTTTTCAAGCTCTCCTCGGTCCTGAACTACAATCTGAGCGCCGCCGCCCTGAACCGGCAGAACGTACTGATGTTTATCACGGCGGACAAACCCCTGGACGACGACCCGCGGCGCCACCAGGAATACATTCTGATCCTGCTAGACGCGCTGGAGTACCTGTTTGCCGCCTACCGCAAGAAACGCCGCCGCCTGGGGCCCATGGCCGTGCTGCATCCGCTGCGGGCGACGATCCTGTTTGCCCGCTCGGCCGAGCGGCTCAACTATCTCAACCTGATCAGCGTCATGTTTCACGATGTGCTGGAGGATATCCGGCCCCAGGATTTTGCTGACATCAACTGGCGGGAGATGGAAACGCGGCTGTACGCGCTGCTGGAGCGCATGCCATCCGGCGACGAGGCGGTGCTGCTCCAGCGCCTCGAGGCGCTTACCAAGCTTGACGGCGAGTCCTACTACGCCTACATCGGACGATTGCTTGAGGATGCACGCCGCATTCCCGACGTGGTGCTGATCAAACTCGCCGACCGGCTGGACAACACCCTGGACATGCGCGTGGACATCCAGGACCCCATGGAGGGCGTCGATTTTTTTGAAAACATTTTCCAGATCCTGTTCGTGCGCAATTTCCCGGGCTACCAACCGGATTTGAGCCACCCCATGTCCTCGCCGCTCAACGGCGCCAAGCGCCTGTACCAACTCTTTAAAAACGCGGTGTTGCTGTCGCTCATCCGGCAGCACCCCGTCGACGCCGACCGCGTGCGCCTCAAGACTCTTTTCGATGCCGTGGCCGAGGCCAGCCTGAGCGAGGCCCAACGCACATTGCTGCACCTCATGGGATACCACTTCCGGGAAGTCACCGAGCAGCGCAGGCTACTGCTGGAGGCCATGGAATACTGTTACAGCGGGCGCGGCTCGGTGGCCACCAAACCAGGCAGCGGACAGGACCTGGACGGGCTGTTCGCCGGCTATTTCGGTCCGCTGCAAAGCGGGGAGCGCAACCGCAGGCTGGCGCGGCTCTACCAGGACAAGCCCCTGATGATGCAGGCCTGCATCGCTTTCATCACCATTTTCCTGAGTTTTTTGAACGACGCGTCTTTTTTTGTGGAGGGCATCAGCACGCGCGGCATCTCACCGCGCTGAGAGGACCGCTGGAAAATGACGGACAAAACCACCATCCGGGAACTAAGGGAGCGGGTGGCCGCCCTGGAGGCCGAGCTGGCCAGGCGGCGGGACCGCGGCGGCGACGAGCTGGATTACCGGCTGGCGGTGGAGAACGCCAACGAGGCCGTGGTGGTCAGCCAGGACGGCCGTTTCCGCTATGTCAACGCCAAGGCCGTGCTGATCTCGGGTTATTCCCGGCAGGAACTGCTCGAGCGGCCCTTTCTAGACTTCGTGCATCCCGACGACCAGGCCCAGGTGGTGCGCCAGCGGGCCTACCCGCCCGACCGCCGGCACGCGGCGCGGCCCTTTACACTGCGCCTGGTGGCCCGCGACGGTCGGGTGCGCTGGCTGGAGTGCCAGAGCATCCGCATCTTCTGGCGGGAGCGGACGGCCGTTCTCAGTTTCCTGAGCGATGTGACCGTGCGCCAGCAGGCCCAGGACCGCATCCGCAGCCTGTCCCAGCAGCTTATCCGCGCCCAGGAAAAAGAGCGCCAGAGCATTTCCTGCTATCTCCACGACCGTGTGGCCCAGGACTTGTCCTCCCTGCTGCTCACGGCCAAGACCCTGCTGGGAGACGAACCCCACGTCGGCGACGCTACACGTGACAAAGTAGATCGCATGTGCGGGGTGTTACGCCAGTGCATCGACGCTGTGCGCAACCTGGCCTACGACCTGCGCCCCCCCGTGATGGAGCAGCTGGGCCTGGCGCCCGCCATTTACCAGTATTGCGAAGATTTCAGCAGGGAAACCGGCATTTGTGTGGATTTTACCTCGGCCGGGATGGAAGCCCTGGACCTGGCCGCCGAGACAGAGATCAATCTCTACCGGCTGGTCCAGGAAGCGCTGAACAATATCCGTAAGCACTCGGGCGCTTCGCAGGTGGCGGTTAAGCTGATCGCCTCGTCGCCGAATATCCTCCTGCGCATCGAGGACAACGGCAAAGGGTTCGACGTGGAAGAGCAGCTGATTCACGCCTTGGAAAACAAGCGCATGGGACTGGGCGGCATGGTGGAGCGCGTCAGCCTGCTCAAGGGACGCCTGCGTATCGAATCACGCCTGAACCAGGGCACGCGCATCTTTGCCGAGGTGCCTATCGGCTAACAGTCCGAGGGGGCGAGATAGTCGTTCGCCGGTATCTTTCCGTACGGTCCCGCCATGAGGCGCCGCCGCAGCCGGTTATTTTGCCAGTTTTCCGGCTGGGTAGCTGCCCAGGTTTTTCAGCGAGATGGTCATCTCCTGCATGCGCGCCAGCACTGAGGCCACGTTCTCGTCTTCCAGGGATCCCTCGAAGTCCAGGAAGAAGCTGTAGTTGCTGGGGTCCGAACGAAGGGGCATGGAGGCGATGCGGGTCAGGTTGATGCCCGCCTCGGCGAACAGCTTGAGCACGCCGTAGAGTTCGCCCGCCTCGTGGGCCACGGCAAAGATGATGGAGGTTTTGTCGCCGCGGCCGTCGTACGGTTGCCGGGACAGCAGCAGAAAGCGCGTGGAGTTGGAGGCCTCGTCCTCAATGCCCTGCTTGATGATGTCCAGGTCGTAGAGTTCGGCGCACAGCGCGCTGGCGATGGCGGCCGAGGCCTTGGGGTTTTCACGTGCCAGCATCTTGGCGGCCCCGGCGGTGTCGTAGTAGGGCCGGGCCTCGAGCTTGTTCCTCAGCAGAAAGTTGCGGCACTGGGCCAGGGCCTGGGGGTGGGAGTAGACCACACGGATTTCGCGATAGTCGGTCTCGTCGGTGGCCAGCAGGCAGTGGTTGACAGGCACCTTGATCTCGCCGATGACTTTCAGGCCGGTGGTGGTCAGCAGGTCATTGACCTGTGTGACGGCGCCCTCCAGGGAGTTTTCCACCGGCACCACGCCCAAGTCGAACTCACCCTCCTCGACGCCCCGGAAAACATCGACAAACTCCAGGCAGGGAATGTAGGCGCCCTCGGGCACCAGGCCGCGGGAGGCTACCTCGCCGTAGGCGCCGTGTTCGCCCTGGAAAGCCACCAGGGGGCGCTCTTCCTCCTGCAGGCGGCGGCTCTCGTCGATGATGGCCTTGAGCAGCTGGCGCGAAAAGGAGCTTTTTACCAGGTCCAGGTTCAGGCGCTCCATGCGCGCCAGCGCATCTTCCTCGCGGGCGGCGTCGGCATCCGATTTCTGCAGCTTGCGCGACAGCAGGGCCAGCCCCATACGCTCCTGTAGCAGCACCAGCAGTTCGCGGTCGATTTTGTTGATCTTTTTGTGAAGTCCTTCCAGTTTCATTTTTTCACCTCGGCAGAAAGTTGTGGCGGAACCGTTATTCCGGCAGTCCGTCCATGAAGTTGCACAGCGGGCGCAGACGCCCCATGAGGTCGGTGAACATGGCCGGCGTGAGCGCCTGGGCCGCGTCGCACAGGGCCTCTTCGGGACGGTGGTGCACCTCGATGATCAGACCGTCGGCGCCGGCGGCCACCGCCGCCACGCTCATGGGTGGGATCAGGCTTAGCCGTCCGGTGCTGTGGGTCGGGTCGATGATGATGGGCAGGTGGGTCAGTTCCTTGATGGCCGGCACGGCGCTCAGGTCCAGGGTGTTTCGCGTGTAGCGTTCAAAGGTGCGGATGCCGCGCTCGCACAGGATCACGTTGGGGTTGCCCTCGCTGAGGATGTACTCGGCGCAGTTGAGCCACTCCTCCAGCGTGGAGTACATGCCGCGTTTGAGCAGCACGGGGCGCCCGGTCCGGCCCACTTCCTTGAGCAGGGAAAAGTTCTGCATGTTGCGCGTGCCGATCTGCAGCACGTCGGCGAACTCGGCCACCCAGGAGACGTCCCGGGGGTCGATCACCTCGGTGACGATGGGCAGGCCCGTTTCGCGTCCGGCGCGGGCCAACAGCTTCAGACCGCGCAGCCCCAGGCCCTGGAAGGCGTAAGGTGACGTGCGGGGTTTGAAGGCTCCGCCGCGCAGCATGTCTGCCCCGGCCGCCTTGACGGCCCGCGCGGAGGCCATCATCTGCTCTTCGCTCTCCACGCTGCAGGGGCCGGCGATGACCACGAAATCCCGTCCGACCGCCACACCGCAAACGTCGATGACGGTGCGCGGCCGGCTCTCACGCACGGCAAGTCTGAGGTTTTTCATGTTGTGCTCCCTGGTTTGAGGTCCCGGAAAGTAAAAAACCCCGGGGTTGTGCCCCGGGGCCCTTTTGAACAGAAAACCCCGGGTGGTCCTGAAGTCCACCCGGGGTCATTAACGATGCTTCTTGGCGTCAACGATCCGAGTGAACGCTTCTAAAGCCGAAAAAGAAGCGTCCAAAACGAAAAAAAACCGTTTTCCCAAAAGTCGATTTCATTCTTTTTTCTCCGCTGATCGCTATCCACTTAGCCGCGTCGCCACGGGGATGTCAATATTTTTTTTCGGTATGCGTGGCAGCCGCCCTTTTTTCAGATTCATCATCATTTGGGTTGTTTCACGATGAAAGTGGCGAAGTCGACCCCGGTATTGCCGTTTGCCGGGTCATAGGCGTAGACAACGACCTTGTAGATCCCCGGCCCTCCGCTGAGGGGGTAATCGGCGGCGAACTGACTGGCCGGGGTGGCGTATTTCAACGGAATTTCACCGATTTTCTTGCCGTTCTTGAATATCTGTGCGGCGACTTCGTATTTCCGGGCGTCCCACACGCCACCGTCCACGACAGGGCAGCCGCACATCATGGTGACATTGGCCCGGATGGGGACCTTGGTGGTGTCCGGCGCCAGTTTGATGTGCGCCGGCGGAGCCAAAACGTCGACGATAAAGCCGGGCATCTCCAGCACCCAGCCATTACCCGCCGTGATATCCTTTCCGGGAACAACCCACTGGGTGGCGGAGACCCGGTTGGCCCCCTGCCGCTGGGAAAGGGGGCCCAGGGCGGTCACCTCGACCCGGGTCGGTTCGTCGATATCCAGCGTGGCGGTGAAATGGGCGTCCTGGGCGCGGGCATAGGTTTCGAAGCGCGAAATGGGCTTTCTCATCAGCACCGCGGTGTCGCCCGTCGATCCACGCGTGACCCCCTTGGCCAGCAGTTCACCGGTATCGGCGTCGCGGATTGTGACCAGCACACCGGCATAGCTGGAACCGATGAATTTGGCATCCTTGGCTTTGACGCGAACGGTCACCTGGGTCGGCACAGCCCATGACTGGACGGCACCAAGCAGCAGAGCGGCGATACAGAGAAACGAAACTTTTCTTTTCATACACTACCTCCAATTGCGGGGTTGGAATCCGGATGGCACAACAGGCGGACACGCATCGCCTCCGCTTTCTGACAGGCTGTCGGCGTTTGCTGAAAGACGGGAGCGGTCGCATAAGTTTATATATGAGTATATATAAATATTAATCCGGGACAATCAACCCTTTTGCGTACGGAGGATTCAGGGGGAAACCGTCAAAACTTTGTCGGCCAGTTGGCCAGGCGATGTTCGCCGATGCCGCCGCCGGCCCCGTTGCGTGCGATTTCCAGGGCCCGCACGATGTAGCGGCGGGTATGGCGGGGATCGATCACGTCGTGGATATCAAACACGCCGGCGGCGCCGAACGGCGACGTTTCGTTGATCATGGCGTCGATGACT
>JAMOVG010000317.1 GCA_027061725.1 Desulfobacteraceae bacterium | reverse complement strand
TGGGCGCGGGCCTGACGGCGGACTGCACCGACCTTGCCATCGACCCCGACGAGCGCATCCTGCTGCAGACCCGGCCGGCTTTCGGCGGCAACGTCATGGCCACCATCGCCAACCGCTACTCGCGGCCCCAGATGGCCACGGTGCGGCCCGGCGTCATGGAAATGACCCCCCTGCCCGGCCACAAGGGCGAGGTGGTGCGCGAAAGCGTGTCCCTGCACGAAGACGACATCGGCACGCGGGTGCTGGAGGTGGTGCGCGAGAAAAAGGAGCGACAGGACATCACCCGCGCCAAGGTCATCGTGGCTGGCGGGCGTGGTGTGGGCGGCCCCGAGGGCTTCGCCCTGCTGCGCGAACTGGCCGCGGTCATGGGCGGCGAGGTGGCCGGCACGCGCATCGCCGCCGAGGAGGGCTGGATTCCGGCCGAAAACCAGGTGGGCCAGACCGGCAAGACCGTGCGCCCCGAGATCTACATCGCCTGCGGCATCTCGGGTGCCATTCAGCACCGCGCCGGCATGATGAACGCCCGCTACATCATTGCCGTCAACACCGATCCGCGGGCGCCCATTTTCCAGGTGGCCGACTGGTCCATCGTGGGCGACCTGCACGAGGTCGTGCCGGAAATGACCCGGCAGCTGCGCCGGGAGGCGGGTGCCGATTGAAAGCCGCGGAGTGCCTGCGCTCGGGTTGCATGTTGACGCAAACGGCACGGAGCACCACCTGTTGTGAAGCCGGACAAACCACATCAGAAGAGGGTTGAATGTTACGGTCCAATCCCGAGGAATTGATACGAAAAAGCATCGCCCGTTTCGTCGACGAAGAGGTCATTCCACAGGCCCAGGAACTCGACGAAAAGGGCGAATTCCCCATGGAGCTCTTCCGGCAGGTGGGCCGCATGGGCGTGTTCGGCATCCGCTATCCCCAAAAGGGCGGCGGCGCCGGCGGCAACAACACGCTTTACTGCATCATCTGCGAGGAACTGGCCCGCGGGCTCATGAGCCTGGCGGCCGTCACCGCCATGCAGTGCCTGATGGGCACCAATTTCCTGTTTCACTTCGGTACCGACGAACTGCGGGAAAAATACTTTCTGCCGGCCATGCGCGGCGAGAAAATCGCCTGTTTCTGCCTGACCGAACCCGAGGCCGGCTCCGACCTGGGCGCTGTGAGCACTTCGGCCGTCAAGGGCGACGGCGGGTACATCCTCAACGGCATGAAAACCTGGGTCACCAACGGCCCCATGGCCGATTTTTTCACCGTGCTGTGCCAGACCGATCCAGCCAAGAAATTTCGCGGCCTCAATTTCTTTTTCGTGCCCCGCGACACACCGGGGGTGTCGGTCAGCAAGCCGTTTAAGACCATCGGTACACGCACCACGCCGCTCTCGGAACTGGCCTTCAAGGACGTCTGGATTCCGGAGAGCCACCGCCTGGGTGACGAGGGCCGCGGACTGAGCAACCTGATGTCCATTCTGGCCGAAATCCGCGCCATGACGGCGGCCCTGGCCGTGGGGCTGCAGCGCGCCGCCCTGGCTGATTCTATCCGCTATGCACAGGAGCGCGCCCAGTTCGGCCGCACCATCAGCCGTTACCAGCTCATCCAGGCCAAGGTGGCCAACATGGTCACCAACCTGGAGGCCTCACGCCTGATGACCTACAAC
>JAMOVG010000316.1 GCA_027061725.1 Desulfobacteraceae bacterium | reverse complement strand
GCGGCGGGCGGGTGAGGGGCTGCGGTTTTTCAACCCGGCCGACTACGGCGTGGCCTTCGTAGCCAACTCGGTGGTCACTTCCGCCAGGATGCTGAAAAAGTCACCGCAACTGGTGACGCGTTTCCTGGGGGCGCTGCTTGAAGGCTGGCGGCAGGCTCTGGCCGAAAAGAACCGCGCACGTGCCATTGCCGTGCTGCAGAAGTTCGACCCGGACACGCCGGTGCAAATCCTGGGAAGACAACTGGACATGACCCGCCCGCTGGTCCGCCCGACGCCGACGTTTGCCATCGGCAGTATCGACGTGTCGGCCTGGGAGCAGACCGAACGCATCCTGTTGGCCCAGCATCAGATCGAGCGGCCGGTCGAAGTGGCCAAGGCGCTGAAGACCGAGCTGGCCAGGCACTGACAGCCTGGGGAAACGCTTTGAAATGAAATCCGGACAGGCCCCAAAACGAGCTTCCTCTTGTGTCGGCGAAACGGTTGCGGTGGGGGCCTGGAGGGAAGGGGATCAGCTAAACGGTTTCCCGAGGTTGCCGTTATTGACGCCGGCGCAAAACCTGTTTTCAAAGATTTCTCAGATGTTCGATTTAGAGATGCCCGGTGAAAAGATGCACGTACAACTGAGAAACCGTTTAGTCGATCTGCCATTGGGCACTTTACAAAGAGCGGATCGGACGGCGGATGGGCTTGCCCCGATCCTGCCATGAAAATAAAGCAAAATCGATGCCATTTTTGGCTGTCCACCGCCCGAGATGGATAGAGCTGCAATTTTCGCCAGTTACAAAACGGCTCGCCTGGTGCCGTGCCAAGCACTTGTACAAAAACTGTCAACGAAGTGACAAAATGTGACCGGTTTTCGTTCCCGGAAAATGCCGGCGCCGCTACCTGTTCTCCTGCGACTGGGCACCGAGTTTCTTCTTTTTGGGACGCCGTTTGCCGGTGGTGCCCCGCCAGATTTTGCCCCGCTTGGTGCGTCGATCGCCTTTTCCCATGATGATATCTCCTTTGCGCTAGTTATTATCCCTCGTATAGAACGGCCAGAATGGTGGAACGTCCCCTCTTGGAAGTCACCAGGTGCGGTGTGGTCGACAGGTAATAAGCGCTGTCGCCCGGTTCCAGCTCGAAAACCTCTTCGCCGATCTCCAGCAGCACCAGCCCGTCGAGGACGAAGATGAACTCTTCGCCGTCGTGCACCGAGCGTTCCTCGTCGGGGCCTTCCTCGAGTTGGACAATGAGGGCTTCCATGTGGCGCCCCTTGACCTCGGGCGCCAGATCCTTGTAGGCGTAGATGTCCTTTTCGCCCTGACGCGAAGTAGAGCGCGAAATGGTTTTCCGCTCGGTTTTGCGGGTGACCGAGTAGGGCTTGTCGCCGGCGCCTGAAATAATCCGTCCCACGGCGGCGTCCAGGGCCTTGGAGAGCTTGATGAGGGTCCCCAGCTGGGGGTGGATGCGGTTGTTCTCGATGTCCGACAAAAAGCGGATGTCGAAGCCGGTCAGGCTGGCGAGTTCTTCCAGCGAGAGGCCCTTTTCCTTTCTCAGACTGGCCACGCGCTGGCCGATTTCCTCGGTGTCCTCCTTCTTGCCGGCGGTGATTTCACCGGTCAGGTCCTCGAAATAATCCACACATACATAGTGTTTCCGGGGGTCGTTGTCCATCGTGTTCCTCCTTGAATGAAATGGGGGCGCCGCCGGGGAAGACCCCGGGGCACCCGGCGCAACGGCGCTGTTGCCGGTCATTTTCCTACAGGCAGCGTGCCCCGATGTGGCGGGCGATGACGATGCGCTGAATTTCCGAAGTGCCCTCGCCGATTTCCAGCAATTTCTGGTCGCGGTAGAAGCGCTCCACGTCGAACTCCTTCATCAGGCCGTAGCCGCCGTGCAGCTGGACGGCGTGGTTGGCGCAGCGGTACATGACTTCAGAGCAGTATAGCTTTGCCATGGCCGCCTCTTTGGCAAAGGCTTTTGCGTTGTCCCGCAGCCAGCAGGCGCGGTAGAGCAGCAGCCGTGCGGCCTCGATTTCAGTGTGCATGTCCGCCAGCTTGAAGGCGTTGATCTGGAAGTTGGAAATGGCGCGCCCGAACTGCTCGCGCTCGTTGCTGTATTTCAAAGCCGCCTCGAAACATCCCTGGGCGCCGCCAAGGCCCATGGCCGCGATGGACAGTCGTCCGCCGTCCAGGGTCTGCATCATCTGGTGAAACCCTTCGCCGCGGGGGCCAAGCATGTTCTCCTTCGGGACGCGGCAGTCCTCGAAGTACAGTTCGCTGGTGTTGGAGGCGCGCCACATCATCTTGTCATGCATGACCCTGGCGGTAAAGCCGGGTGTGCCGGTCTCGACCAGGATACACGACAGCTCCGGCCGGCCGTTTTCCAGGGTGCCCGTGCGGCACAGCACGGTGACGCCGGCGGTGATGTCCGTAGAGGCGTTGGTGATGAAGATCTTGTGGCCGTTGATGACCCACTCGTCGCCGTCGAGCACCGCCGTGGTCTTGGCGTTGACGGCGTCGGATCCGGCATTGGGTTCCGTCAGCCCGAAACCCCAGAGGGTCTCGCCGCTGCAGAGCTTGGGCAGGTAACGGCGCTTCTGCTCCTCGCTGCCGAAATAGTAGATGGGGCCGATGCCCAGGGAGTTTTCCGCCGCCACCGTGGCCGCGTGGGAACCGTCCACACGGGCGATCTCTTCGACGGCGATGATGTAGGAGATGTAGTCCATTCCCTGGCCGCCGTAGCGGTCGGACACGAAGATGCCGAAAAGACCCAGCTCGGCCATTTTGCGCATGGTGTCATAGGAAAACTCCTCGCGCTTGTCCAGTTCCCGGGCGACGGGCTTGATTTCGTTTTCGGCGAACTTGCGCACCGACTGGCGCAGGATCTCTTCATCGCCGGAAAGGGAAAAATCCATGGGCAGCCTCCTCGAAAATGGTCAAAAAGAAACGGTCCGGCGCGATCGCGAGCAAAGCGCCGGGCCGCAACGGCAGTCCGTCCATATCATGTTCACGAATCGATATCAATCGGTGCTGCAGGCGGGCGGCCCTGTGCATCCCAGCCGCGCAGGCGGTAGTAGTCCTGCACCAGGGTGCGCAGTTCCTGCTCACTGATGGACTGGCCATCCGGCAGCTTTTCGCGGAAAAACCGCGACGGCAGGCGGTCGTCTTCGGCCGTCAGCCCCTCGCGAAGGTTGAAGCGGCGCGTGTCGTCCGTCATCCGCGCGGCCAGCCGCTGCAGCTGCGGTTTTTCAAGGGTCTGCCCCGTGGCAAACGCGAGCAGGCGCGAAATCTCCTCCCATGGATAGAAGTCCCGGTAGAAGCGACACATGATCAGGCCGTCGAAAAGCGTGCAGCGGTCCTCGAAGTCGATAAACATTTCGGCTTTGCCCTCAATCTGGTGAGGGTCGATCAGACCCGCCAGTTCGGGTTTGTAGAAGGTCGCCCGCAGGTGGCATGCGCCGCGGTCGCTGACGGCATAGGCCAGGCCCATGCCCTTGAGCGCCCGTGGGTCGTAGCCCGGCGGTTCCATGCCCTTGACGTGGATGGCCAGGTCCTCGAGGCCCAGTTCGGCGGCCGCCGGGCGGATGCCATCGGCCAGCAGGTCGCCGAGCCCCTCGCGCCGGGCGATTTTTTCCAGCAGATCGTGCACCTGCTGTGGCTGGCCGTAGTCCAGGGTGTCGGCGATCTTGCCGCGCCGGGAGGCCTCGATGGCAAAGGCGCACAGGTTGCCGGCCGTGATGGTGTCCAGCCCCAGGCGGTCGCAGGTATCGTTGAGCCAGGCGATCTCCTCGATGCTGTCAATCATGCACAGGCCGCCGAAGGCGTAAATGGTTTCATACTCGGGGCCCTCCACTTTGAGTCCACGGTGGCGTCCCTCGAGCACTTCGGTATACTTGCCGCAGGCCATGAAGCAGGTCATGCAGGCGCGCGGCAGCACCTTGCAGCGCCGGTTCATGCTTTCGGCGTTGATTTGGCGCCAGTGCTCGTATTCACCGGCCGACCAGTAGCGGGTAGGAAAACCGCCGGCGCCGTTGAGCAGCGCCACCATCATGGGGGTCCCCTGGTTGCGGTAGGCTTCGGTGGCAGCGTGATTCTTGAGACGCTGGAGCATCTCGCGGGCGTACTGTCTGGCCTCGTCGGGGTGCGCCATGGGGCGCCGGGCCCTTCCGTGGAAGGCAAGGGCCTTGATGTTCTTGGCGCCCAGTACGGCCCCCATGCCGGTTCGGCCGGCCGATCGCCAGTAGTCATTTTCCACGACGGCAAAGCGCACGCGCTTCTCGCCGGCCGGCCCGATAACCAGCACGCCGGCTTTGTGCTCCCGGAGTTTTTCCTTGACGGCGTCCTCGGTGGCGTACGTTTCCATGCCCCACAGGTCGTCGGCGGGATGGAAAGTGACGCCGTCTTCGGAAATTTCCAGCCAGACAGGGGTGTCGGCGGCCCCGTGGACCATGACGGCATCGTACCCGCTGCGGTTCATGGCCACGGCGGCTCTGCCTCCGCTGTAGGACTCCGCATAGGCACCGGTCAGCGGAGACTTGGAAAAAATGCCGTGCCGGCAGGAGCCGTACAGCGGGCTGCCCGTAAGCGGGCCCAGTGCCAGAATGAGGTGGTTCTCCGGCGCCAGCGGATCGACACCCTCGGGGTTGTGATCCAGCAGCAGCCGGCTGGCCATGGCCTTGCCGCCCAGGCCGGCGCGCAGAAGATCGTCGTCCAAAGATTGCGTTTCGGCGGTGCGGTTGCTCAGGTCGATGACCAGAAGGCGATTGAAAAATCCGTTCATGTCTTTCTTCTCCGTGATTGGCGGCGTTGTGAAAAAAAGCGGCAGAAACGCAGCTTGTCTGAATTTTGCAGAAAACGGCTTCCAAAGCAAGAGGGGAGTTGGGGCGCGGCCGAAACCGACCGATCTTCGAATGGCGGCTTGGGACGCATCAGGACAACACCCCTTCTTGGGCTGCCGGACAGCTTCTGCAACTCCCCTGGCGGCCCCGGCGAATTGTTCTTGACAACCAGCGCCCCGGCCGATTTATTTAGCCAGAACCAGCTTCCTCTCAACCCACCGGGGACACCACCATGGAACAGTACCTGAAACTGCTTCGGGACATTCGCGATCACGGCACGCGCCGGGAGGACCGCACCGGAACGGGAACCTTGTCCCTGTTCGGCTACCAGTGCCGCTACGACCTCAACGACGGTTTCCCCCTGCTGACCACCAAGCGCGTGTTCCTGCGCGGCATTATACACGAGCTGTTGTGGTTTCTGCGAGGCGAAACCAACATCCGGCCGCTGGTGCTAAACAACGTGCATATCTGGAACGAGTGGCCTTTTCAAAACTACCTCAGGGAAAACAATTTGGAGGTAGAAAACCCTAAATATACAGACTTATGGCACAGTAAACTTAAATGGTTTGTTGAAAAAATAAGGAGCGATGCAGACTTTGCGCGCCGCTGGGGTGAACTCGGGCCGGTTTACGGGCGGCAGTGGCGCGACTTCAACGGCGTCGACCAGATCGAGACGGTCATCCGGCAGATTCGGGAAACGCCTTTTTCACGGCGCCTGGTGGTCTCGGCGTGGAACCCGGCCGAAGTGGAAGCCATGGCCAGGGCCGGGCTGCCCCCCTGCCACACCATGTTTCAATTCTATGTCCAGCAGGGCCGGCTTTCGTGTCAGCTCTACCAGCGCAGTGCCGACGTGTTCCTGGGGGTGCCTTTCAACATCGCCTCCTACGCGCTGCTGACCATGATCATCGCACGCCTGTGCGACCTGGGCGTGGGCGATTTCGTGCACACCTTCGGCGATGCGCACATTTATCTCAACCACCTCGAGCAGGTCGACGAGCAGCTGGACAGGACGCCGCGCCGCCTGCCGACCATGACGATTCACGGGCGGCAGCAGCGTGTGGAAGACTTCCGCTTCGAAGACTTCGAACTCAAGGGCTATGACCCCCACCCGGCCATCAAAGCGCCCATCTCGGTGTGAGCGAACGTTGTGATCCTGTCAGAAACCGGAAAAATCGGCCCCGATCTGTACATGCTGGGGTACGCCAGCGTGCCGGTCTACCTGCTCGACGGCGACGCTCCGGCGGTTTTCGACGCCGGTTTCTGTTACCTGGGAAAGTGCTATGCGGATGCCATCGGGGAGGTTCTGGGCGGCCGGCAGCCGGCCTACTGCTTCCTGAGCCACTCGCACTTCGACCATTGCGGCGCAGTGGCGGTTCTCAAGCGACGCTTCCCGCAGATGAAGGTCGTCGCATCGCCACGGGCCGCTGCAACCCTTCAACGGCCCAATGCCCTCGCGCTCATCGACCGGCTGAGCCGCGGTTCACTGGACATGATCCGGCGAAACGCCATGGATTTCCAGGCGCAGGATCACTTCAGGCCTTTCACGGTGGACATCGAGGCCCGCGACGGGGACTGTTTTCGTGTATCGGACAGGGCCACCGTGCAGGTCATCGACACGCCGGGCCACACGCGCGACTGCATCAGCTTCTACATCCCGCAGGCGCGGGTCCTGATCTGCTCGGAAGCCGCCGGTATCGCCGATCCGACTGGC
>JAMOVG010000315.1 GCA_027061725.1 Desulfobacteraceae bacterium | reverse complement strand
CATCAGGAGTGTCTTTTTCATGGCGGTCCCTCAGGCGTTCTCCATTTCACGGGTTGCGGCGGCCGGCGCCTCCCCGGGTGTTTTCGGGAAAAAAGCCGGCAGGATCAGCAGGGTGGACAGCAGGCTGGCGCTGATGCCGATGGTCAGCAGCTTGCCCATGCTGGCCATGCCCGGGTGCGGCGAAAGCGCCAGGTTGCCGAAACTGCAGATGGTGGTCAGGGTGGCGAAAACGATGCCCCGCACGGTGCTCGAATGCAGCAGCGCGTAAGGGTCGCGGCCGATGGTGTGGTAGCGGTGCACCATGTGGATGCCGTTGTCCACGCCGATGCCCAAGATCAGGGGCAGGGCGATGATGTTGGCGAAATTCAGGGGCAGGCCGAAAAGCGCCATGCAGGCGCCGGTGAACAGGGCTGAAAGGGTCAGCGGCAGCAGCACCAGCAGGGCATCGGTTTTTTGGGGCATCAGCACCGCCAGCAGCAGTACAATGGCGGCCAGGCTCAGCGCGAAAGCCTTCTTGAAGGCGTCCGCCACCACCTTGCCGCTGTCGTGAATCACCACGGGATAGCCGGTGGCGTCCGGCTCCACGCGCCGGACGGCCGCGATGAAGTCCAGCATGGTCCGGCGGTGGTTCAGGTCCCCGCGGGGCAGGATCTCCACGCGGTAGCGCCCGTCGGGCGTCACCCAGCGCCGCACCAGGTCCGGGGGCAGATCCCCGATGCCGAAAGGCGACGCCTCCAGCGACGTCTGCAGGGAGCGCAGCCGTCCGGGAAGCGATTCCAGCAGGCTGGTGGAGAGCCGGTCGAGCAGTTGCGCCCGCTGGTTCGTGTCCGCAGACGCCATGCGGTCCAGGAAGCGTTTCAGGGCACGGGCCAGCGCGCGGGCGGCCTCGCTGGGGGCCGCTGCCGCGCCGCCGGCCGCAATCCAGGCGTGCAGACGGCGGTCGAATTTTTTCATGGCCGCCAGCGCGCGGGTGGGCGACGGTTTGTCGGCGGGGGGGTGGTCGGGTGTCAGCGACCCGCCCACCATGTACTGAATATCCTCGATGATGTTCATCTTGTCGCGCTGGTCACCGGGGATGAAATCATCGATGGTGACCGCGGCCTTGACCTGTCGGACCGGCTTGAGCCGCGCGACCGCTTTTTCGGCGGCTTGCCTGTCGGGCGCCAGCACCCTGAGGCTCCAGGGGGAGTGGTCGTCCTGGGCCAGCAGTTCACGGAAAGTGGCCACCGATTCGCTGGAGGGGTCCCGCAGGTTGAGGGGGTTGCGGTCGTAGTGCACCTGCGGGAGCAGGGCAATGGCGCCCAGCGCCGCCAGCAGGGCCAGGGAGCGCACCAGACGGGGGTGGCCCATGACCGCCGCCAGGAAGCCGGGCCGCCGCCGCGCTTTTTGCGGGGCGCCTGCGCCGCGCGGCCTGACGTGAAAACGCATCACCGTCAGCAGGGCCGGCAGCACCGTGAGGCTGGCCGCCAGCCCGATGAACATGCCGGTGCCCGAGATGAGGCCCAGTTCGGCCACCCCGGAAAAGGCCGTGGGGATGAATGCGAAAAAGCCGATGGCCGTGGTGACGGCGCACAGCACCAGCGAGGCGCCCACGTCGTGGGCGGTTTCCGGCAGCGCCTCCCCCAGCGGGCGGCCGCCGAGCAGCAGTTCACGGCTGCGCAGGCAGAAGTGGATGGCGAAATCCACGGCCAGCCCGATGAACAGTACGGCGAAGGCCACCGAAATCATGTTGAGATGCCCCACCGCCAGGGCGGCGAAGCCGGCCGTCCAGGCCAGGCCGAACACCAGGGTGATCAGGGCGGCGGCCATCAGCTTGTACGATCGCAGGCCGGCGAACAGCACGATGCCGACCATGACCATGGACAGCAGGCCGGCCAGTTTGGCGCCGCGCGTGACACTCTGCAGCTCCTCGAATTCCATGGCGATGTCACCGGTCAGGCGGACTTTCAAGCCGTGGGTGCCGTCCATGTCCAGCGCGGCGGCGGTGTGGCGCACGGTCTGCATGGCGCGTTTGCCCGGCAGCAGGCGGCTGTAGTCCAGGCGGGGCTGCAGGATGATGAAAACGCGCTTGCGCTTGTCGACCCCCTGCCCGCCGCCGTTCATCAGCTCCATCCAGGACAGGCGGTAGAAACGGCCGGTCAGCACCGACTGCAGGGCCTCAGAAACCGGTTTAAACACCGGTTCCAGGTCGATTTGCTGGCCGTGTCTGGGGGCGTCCAGCGCTTCGCTGAGCAGGGAGAAAAAGCCCGTGACATCGGGCCGGCGCACCAGTTCCGCCAGCAGCGGCTGAATGGCCGCGATGCGGTCGGCCAGCTCCTCCAGATCATCCACCGAGAGGTAGAGCAGGCCGTTTTTGCGGAAGAAAGGCTCGTCGCCCGGCGCGTAGACGCTCTTGAAAACCTCTTTCTTGCGCCGCAGGGCTTCGGCCAGGCGCCGCCGGGCGTCCACGGCCAGATCGGGGGTGTGGCCGTCGATGACCACCACGATGGTGTCCCTGAGCTGGGGAAAGGCCTTCATGAAGGCGCGGTGGGTCTTGAGAAAGCGCAGGTCCGGCGACAGCATGTCGGCGGTGCTGGTGATCATGCCCAGGTGCCCGACGGTGTATTGCAGGGCGGCAGCGCTGAGCAGCAGGGCGACCACAAGGACCGGCCAGGCGTGCCGGCCGACAAAACCCACCCAATTCCCCAGCACGCCCCCCAGGTTTTCGGAGAGGTGGTTGTTCATTCCGTCTCTGCAGACCTTTTTTCCTTGACGGATTCATCGTAGCCCCCGGTGAGGGGCGGTTTCACAATATGGTGATCAAGACGGCACAGTCAACCCCCCGCGGGGGCTTCGCCGGGCCGCCGATCGGCGTAGCGGCGGCGCTCGTTTTCAAATGCCCGGAACCTTTCGACGGAAAGCTCACAGTAGTCGCGCCGGATTTCGAAGCCGACGAAGATGCGCCCCAGTCCGCAGGCCGCGATTCCCGTGGAGCAGGCCCCGGCAAAGGGGTCCAGCACCACCTCACCGGGGTTGCTGCTGGCCCGCACGATTCGCTCGACAACGCCCAGGGGGAACTGCGCCGGGTGGGCCGTGCGCTCCCTGGAGGAGCGCTTTGTGCCGGTGGTCACCTTGGGGTAATGCCAGACGTCGGAGGGGTTTTTTCCAAGGGGGTGGCAGCGGTAGCGTCCGTTCTTCTTCTGGTTGGGGTACTTGACGTTGGGGTCGCGGATGTCGTCCAGGTTGAAGGTGTAGGCGCCGGGGTTCTTGACGTAGAAAAGCCACTTTTCGTTTCGGGGGCTCAGGCGTCGGCGGGTGGTGACGCCGGCGCTGTAGTGCCAGACCACCTCCTGGAGCAGGTAGAAGTCCGATTGGTCCCACAGCAGGTAGGCGATGGGTACGCAAAGCCCCCTGCCGGGCACTTCGAAATAGCCCAGGTTCAGCCACAGGGCGCCGTCTTCGCGGGTCACGCGGTGGACCAGCCCCAGCCAGCGGGCGCACCAGTCCACGAAACGGTGCCAGGCGGTTTTTTGCTCGTAGTCCTTGCCGATGTTGTACGGCGGAGAGGTCACCGTCAGGGCCACCGGCGCGGTCCGGTCTGCGATTTTTTCGAGGGCCGCCACGCAGTCCCCGTGGTAGAGGATGAAGCCCGGCCGGCAGAAGAACGGTGCGCCCGCCAGGGGCGCCAGCGTGTCGGCCAGGTGCCGGGTGCGCCGGGCCACGCTTGCGGCCAGTTCATCGCCCAGGGGCGCCAGCAGCCCGGGCGGCGCCACCGTGGTGGGGCGGTGCTGCGGGCGGCCGCCCGCCAGGTAGGCGTTGTAGCGTTTGTCGGCGATCCTGCGTTTCATGGTCGATGGGTACCTTTGCGTCGAGGGGATACGAAAGCGCGGCCGGCATCATAGTCCAAGCCGGGGCTGGAATCAAATGCCTGTCGCCATGGCACGCCCGCGATAGGAGGGGCGCCGGTTCGGAAACGGCACCGATGCAGAGGATGCCGGCCGCCACGGTCATCAACGCCATCGACAAGATCGACAACTACGTGCGGCACAGCGCCCGCAGACAAAAAGCCCCGGGCGGTGGGACGCCCGGGGTTGTGACAGGCCCGCTCGGGGCGCTATTTTTCCCGCCAGGCTTTCCAGCCGTATATCTTGCCGTTTTGGGTGAAGGTGCCGTTGATCTCGTTGCCGGTCACCGTGCCCTGGTAGTGCTGGTTGGAGCTGGGCCGCGTGAAGGTGATCTGGCGGGTGTTCTTGTCATAGGTGGTCCCGGTGATGGGGTTGTTGAAAATGGTGCCGCCCCCGGGTATCAGGTACAGTTCGCCCTTCCGGTTGTTGGCGTTGATCCACCACTTGCCCTGGGGAAAGCCCTTGGGGGCGTTTACCTGGGGATTTTCCCGCCAGGCCTTCCAGCCGAACGTTTTGCCGTTCTGGGTGAAAGTGCCGTTGATCTGGTTGCCGGTGACGGTGCCGGTGTATTGCTGGCCGGAGCTGGGCCGGAAGAAACGCAGTTGCCCGGTTTTGTCGTTGAAGGACACGTTGGTGATGGGGGTGTTGAAAACCGAACCGCCGTGGGGCGCGAGCACCAGTTCGCCTTTGAAATTGTTGGCGTCGATCCACCACTTGCCCTGGGGAAACTTCTGCTTCGAAAAGGCCTGTCCGGGCAGGACCAGCCCGCCGACAAGGATCATGGCCCACAATAAAGCCATCCGACTACTGCACATCTTCTTCATGGTGCTTTTCTCCTCTGGTTGGGTGTTGTCGTGTTTTCGGGGAAAATTTCAGAGATGGTGCAGATGGCGCCAATGTTTGCGATAAAATATACTATTTTCATCCGCGGCCCTTTTTTCAAGTAAAAAAATGCACCATCTGATATAATAAATCAGCAGGTGGGTGCACACAGGCCTGGGGATTGTTTTCAGCCGAGGACATCATGTCAAACGACGTTGCGGATTCCGGCGATGCGCCGACGGCCATCCTGGTCATCGAGGATGACCCCGTCATTACCGAGTTCCTGCGCACGGGGCTCCACTACGAGGGCTACCACGTGGCCGCCGCCGGCAGCGGCGAAGAAGGGCTTGCGGCGCTGGAGCAAGGGGATTTCCGGCTGGTCATTCTGGATGTAATGCTGCCGGATATCGACGGGTTCGAGGTCTGCCGCCGGCTGCGCAGCGCCGGGTTCCGGGTTCCCGTATTGATGCTCACGGTTCGCCGGGAGGTTTCCGACCGTGTCAGGGGATTGGACTCCGGTGCCGACGATTACCTCACCAAACCCTTCAGTTTCGATGAACTGCTGGCCCGCATGCGGGCCCTTTTGCGGCGCAGTGGGCACGGACGCGCAAACCGCAGACTGCACGGCGGCGGCATCGTGCTGGATGAAGAGACGCGCGAAGTGTGGCGGGACGGCCGGTCCATTGAGCTGACCCCTGCGGAGTTCGGCCTGCTGACGCTTTTGATGCGCCACCCGCGGCGCGTTTTCACCCGCGAAACGCTGCTGAACCGCGTGCTGGGCTACGACTACGACGGCGGCACCAATATCATCGACGTCCACATCAGTCACTTGCGCAACAAGCTGGGCGACCGGCCGCCGCGCCTGATCCGCACCGTTTACGCCGTGGGATACGCTTTTCACCCGGAGGGCGAAGCATGAAGGCCCGCAGGGGGCTTTCCCTGCGGGGACGCCTGGCGGTGCTCTACGCCGCGCTGCTGGTGGTGTCGCTCGTTCTGGTGGGGGCCTATTCCTACTGGAACATCTGGCAGCTGTTTATCAGCAGCAAGAGCAGCCACCTGCGCGCCAGGGCCAAACCGGTCATCGCACACTGGCTGGCGGCCACCGGACTGGCGGACGCGGCTTCGCGCTCCCTGGACCGCAGGCCCGGGGACGTGCTGGCCCTGGCGCGGGACCTGACTTCCCGCGACGCCGTGGCCGTGGTGCTGGACCGCGGCGGCAAGGTGCTGGCCGACGGCCGGCGCCTTCCCGAGGAACCCTCGCCGCCCGCGCCCGACCCGCAGTACCTGCGCAGGGCGCTGGCCGGCGAAAACGAAGTCACCTACCGCAGCCGGGTGGCCGGGGAACCGGTGCTCGTACTGCTGATACCGCTGCGGCCGCGCCCCGGCAGCCCGGAGATCCTGGGCGTGGTGCAGCTCAGTGCGCCGCTGACCGACATCAACAGGATCCTCTTTCGCCACGGGGCCACCCTGATCGCCCTGCTGGCCGTCATCCTGATCCTGGGAACCGCGGCCGGGTTCTGGCTCATCGGCGTCAGTCTGAAAGACCTGCGTCGCCTGCTGACGGCCTGCGACCAGGTCAGTCGCGGGAACCTTGCGCAGCGGGTGCATCCCGTCGGCCGCCGTGACGAGATCGGCCAGCTGACCGAGGCCTTCAACCGCATGACCGCCCAACTGGAGGCCGCTTTTGCGTCCCAGCAGCGTTTCGTGGCCAACGCCGCCCACGAACTGCTGACGCCTCTGACCGGGCTGCGGGGATCGCTGGAGGTGCTGCTGCGCGGCGCCCAGGACGACCCGGCGGCCGCGGGCCGCCTGCTGCGGGGCATGTACGGCGAGCTGAGCCGCCTGATCCGGCTCTGCAACCAGCTGCTGGGGCTCTCCCGGCTGGAAGGCGCCGCCCACGTCAGCCGGCGGGCCATCGCGCTGCCCGAATTCATGGAGGCTTTTCGCGTCCAGTGTGAGGCCCTGGCCGCCGACAATCCGCTGGTGGTCGAAACCGGGCCCGATGTGACGGTATCCGCCGATCCCGACCTGCTCAAGCAGGTGCTGCTCAACCTGCTGTCCAACGCCCTGCGCTTCTCCGCGTCCGGCACACCGGTCACCATCGGATGGAAGCTGCTTCCGCAGGCCGTCGAGATATGGGTGTCCGACCGCGGACCCGGAATGGATGAGCGCACCCGGGCCCACGCGTTCGAACCCTTCTACCGGGGAAAAAACACCCCTGCGACCGGGGAAAAGGGCGCCGGCCTGGGCCTGGCGCTGGCCAGGTCCATGGTGGCGGCCCATGGCGGCCGGATGCGCATTGAAAGCCGTCCCGGAAGCGGCACCACCGTCTATTTCACCCTCCCGCTCCAATAGCCCCCCGCATGTCCCGTGCCGGCGTGCTTAGCGTCCGCCCGCATGACCGGCGGCTCCTCCGAATTCTTAACATTTTCTTAATGTTCGCTTCGAGACTTCTTAATCCTCGAAGATTATGATGCGTTCATGAGAGGATGAAAAAACAAGGAGGCTCCACATGCGTACCGACAGGCACCTGAAAATGGGATGGGTACCCCTGCTGACTGTCGTGCTGGCGGCGGCGGGATGCGCCCCGGGACCGCCGCCGCCCGTATTCCCGGCGCTGTTCGGCTTCGGAGTAGGGTGGCTGATCGTGGCGTTGCTGGTCTGGATCGGCATCCTGCTATGGAAGAGGCACGGCCCGGAACCGCCCCGGCGAACCGATTATCTTACCGAGGCGATCAACGGGATTCACAAACGGCTGAACCTCCTGGAAGACAGGATCAAACAGCTGGAAAAGCGCCGGGGGGGGAAACGCGAGTAGCCCCGCTTCCGGCAAGGAGGGCGTTATGAAAAAGCACATCGTCGTTTATTCCATCGTGGTGTTCATGGCCGTCGCCGGCTTGGTCTGCGGCGCTATCGCCCAATCGCTTCCCGGTCCACCACCGCCGATGCCGCCTGCCCCGGCAGCGGCCGTTTCTCCGGCGGCAGGAGCCGGACCGACAGCACCCGCGGGGATCGGAGGCCCGCCGGCACCGCCGTTGCCCGGAGGCCCTGCTCCGCCGCCGGTGGCGGTCCAACCGCCGCCTGTGGGGCCGCCGGCGGCAATCGCACCGGCCGTCCCGACCCAGGCGCTGATAGCGGATCTGCCCCGAGCCGAAGCCACGGTCCGGGAACTCAGCGGGAGGCTCACCCCGGGCGAAGTCCGGCTCGTACGCGGCCCCGGCGGCGAGGTGATCCTGGCTGCAGAGCTGATCTACCGGGGAACCCCGGTGGCCGTGCTGCACTTCGATCCCCGGGACGGCCGGCTGCTGCCCCTGGGGGTTCCATCGCATGCCTTTCGCAGCACGGTGCCGGCTGGCGCCGTCAGGGACCGTCTGGCCGCTATTACGCGGGAGCTGAAAGTGCTTCCGGCGGCTGAATTCCTGGCGCCCGAGGCCAGTTGGTCCTTTCCGGTTGTCAGGGGAGACGCCGTGGTGGCACGCGTCAAGGTGTACCACGACGGCATTCACATCGTGGCGCAAAGCGTCGCCGAACCCAGACGGATATCCTATGGCCGCTAAAACGAATTATTCAGGGATCACCCTGCTGCGCAAAAACACCCTGCCGGCTGTGCTGCTGGTCTTGGGGCTCGTGCTGGCCGCCTGGCTACGCGAACCCCTCGAGCGGCTGCCGGCCGCGGTGGACTGGGACACCATCATCACCCTGTGCGGGCTGCTGCTGATCACCACCGGTGTCAAGGAGAGCGGCTTTTTCTACCTGGCCGCCTACCGCATTTCCCGGCACATCGGCAGCATGCGGCTGCTGGCGCTTTTCCTGGTATTCCTCTCGGCGCTGCTGTCGGTTTTTCTGACCAACGACATCGCCCTGTTCATCGTCGTGCCGCTGACCCTGAGCCTGCAGCAGATATCCAACGACGACTACAGCCGCATTATCATTTTCGAAGCCATGGCGGTGAACGTCGGTTCGGCGCTCACCCCCATCGGCAATCCCCAGAACATTTTTCTGTGGCACCGGTGGGGCGTTTCCTTTCCCGTTTTCGTCCAGGAAATGGCGCCCGTGGTAGCCGTACTGTCGATCTGCCTGCTGGCCGCCACGCTGCTCTGCTTTGCGCCCGCGCCCATTCGCGTGACCAATCGGCAGCACCCGGGCGTGGACCGGGTGCTCTTCGGGCTGAGCGCGTTTCTGCTGGTAGCCTTCATCGCTTCCATCGAGCTGGATTTTGAGAAGTACTTTCTTGCGGTTGTTTTCCTCTGCATGCTGCTGGCACGCATCAGGGTAATCCTGAAAACCGACTGGGGGCTCATCCTTCTCTTTGTGCTTCTCTTTATTGATCTGCACCTGGCCTGCCGGCTGGCGCCCATACAGCGTCTTGTCGCCATGGCGGACTTCAGCCGGCCGCGTGTACTTTTTCTCTCCGGCGCCCTCATGTCACAGGCCATCAGCAATGTGCCCTCGGCCATCGTTCTGGCCAAGTATTCCTCCGCCTTCAAGATCATCGCCTATGGCGTCAATGTCGGCGGAAACGGCCTGGTGATCGGTTCCTTTGCCAACCTGATCGCCCTGCGGTTCATCGAAAAGCCCCGCAAGAACCTGCTGTTCCATGCCTACTCCGTATCCTTTTTCCTTGTCACGCTGGCGATTGTGTATTTCTACCTGGTTCCCTGAACAGGCGCTCGGCTTTCCGTTGCCCGGCGTTGCCGGCAAAACAGCCGTTCCTGCGATGCCGTGCCGGAAAGCCGCAGCAAATCGGTCTTGACATCGGCCCGGCATCAGGGTCTTGTAGTGAAATTGCGCGCCCATGCGGCCCGAGCCGGAAAACCGGTGAAGTGCCGGGGCCGTCACGGAGCGCCCTTGCGGCAGGGCGCGGCGATTTCGGCATGTCGGGTATGTCGTGCTTTTGGCAGCGCCGCCGGACGGGCGCATGACGGGTGAATGTCACCGTATTGGCGGACCGGGCCAGGGAGACCGCCGCCGCGTGAAAAGACGGGGGCAGGGGGGCGGTTACCAGAAACACGCACGGGGCCGGAGAGTTTGCCATGACGGAAAACCAGGCGCTTCCCAGGGTGTCGGTCGTCGTTTGCACATACAACGACGAGGCTTTCATCGGCGAGTGCGTGGAGGCCCTGCTGAACCAGAGCTATCCAAAATCCCTGCTGGAGCTGATCGTCGTGGACGACGGCTCCACCGACGGCACGCCCGGCATCCTCGCCTCCTACGCACCGGCGGTCCGCTGCCTGCGGCAGCGAAACCGGGGGCCGTCTGCGGCGCGCAACCTGGGGATCCTTCACGCCGGCGGGCGGTACGTGTGTTTTACCGACGCCGACTGCCGCGCGGCACCCGACTGGGTCGAACGGTTGGTGTCCGCCCACCGGCGGCTGGCGTCGTCGCGTTGCTGCGCCGTGGGGGGGCGGCAGCTGGGTCATCCCGACGATCCCCCCTTTGCACAGCGGCTGGACCGTTTCCTGGCGGCGGTTGGATTCATCGCGGATTATGTGAAGCCCCAGGGACGCCGGCGCAGGGTGGGGCACAACCCGTCGTGCAACGCGTCCTATCTCCGGCATGTGCTCCTGGAGGCGGGTGGTTTCCGGGAGGGGATGTTTCCGGGAGAGGACGTCGATCTGGACCGGAGACTGGCCGACAGCGGCTGCACGTGCTGGTTCGCACCCGATGCCGTGGTCTGTCATCACCGGCCGACGAACTGGGCGGGGGCGCTGCGCATGCTGCTAAGTTATGGGCGCGCTTCTGCCGATAATGTCGGTATTCACGGATTTTTCCGCGCTATTCAGCTGGTGCCGGCAACCACGGCGGCGGCGCTGGGCGCAGTCATCTGGATGCTGCTGGCGGGAAAAGCCGTCTGGCTGTCGGCGGCGGTGCTGTCCGGCGCGTTGGGGCTTGGGGCTCTGGCCGTTCGAAGTCGGATCGGGCTGTTCCGGACGGCGGCCTTTGCCGGGGCGGCCGTCCTGCTCTTTTCGGCGGCCTTCTGGGTGCGTATGGCCGCCAACCGCTTCCGGCCGCCCTTTGATATGCGGCGCAGCCTGGACCCACTGGCGCCCAAGCGGAGCGATACCCATGAATGCTGACGAAAGGGGCGGCGTCCTCTCCATCGTCATACCGGCCTACAACGAGGAACAGGCCGTCGCCGGCACCGTGCGGGCTGCGCTGGCAGCCCGTGCGCCCATTTGCGCGGCCGCGGGCCTGGACGACGTCGAGGTGATCGTGGTCAGCGACGGCTCCACCGACCGGACCGTGGAGCGCACCCGGGAGATCGGCGGCGTGGGGCTCATTGTCTGTGAAAATAACCGGGGCTATGGCGCGGCCATCAAGACGGGGTTCCGGGCCTGCCGGGGGGACTTGCTGGGCTTCATGGATGCCGACGGGACCTGCGAAGCGGCTTTCTTTGCCGATCTGGTCTGCGAGATGCGCAGGACCGGTGCGGACATCGTTCTCGGCTCGCGCTTGCACCCGGACTCCCGCATGCCGCGGGTGCGGCGCATCGGCAACATGTTTTTCGCGGCGCTGCTTTCGCTTCTTTCGGGAACCCGGGTTCGCGACTCGGCCAGCGGCATGCGAGTCTTAAGGCGCGCATGCCTGGAGTGGATCGACGTGCTGCCGGATGGCCTGCATTTCACGCCCGCCATGAGCGCCATGGCCTGCTTCAACCGCAACCTGCGCATCGCCGAGATCCCCATGCCCTACCAGGAGCGCCGGGGGGAATCCAAGCTCCGCGTGGTCAGAGACGGCCTGCGCTTCATGGGCATCATCGTGGCAACGGCCTATTCCTACCTGCCGTTCCGCTTTTTCCTGGCCGCCGGCCTGCTGGCCCTGGCGGGCGGCCTGGTGCTGGGCGTTCCGGTGCTGCAGCGCTATGCCGCCACCGGTCGCATCGAGACCTGGCAGTTCTACCGCATCATGACGGTGGTCATGCTGGGCAACATGGGCCTCACGAGCCTGCTGGTGGGCGTGCTGGCCGGCGATCTTGCGCGCCTCCTGCTGCACGACGCCGCCCGCCCCGGAAAATTTTCCCGTTTTCTCAGCCGCTCGGCCATGCCGCGCTCCTGGATCGCCGGGCTGGCCCTCATTGCGGTCGCCTTTGTGCTCGTTCTGCCCGGGCTGCAGAGCTACATCGCCACGGGACGGGTCACGATCCACTGGAGCTTTGTGGCCACGGCGCTGCTCCTTGTGACCACCGGCGGCAATTTGATCCTGTTTTTCTTCCTGTTTCGCCTGCAGGCGCTGCTGGAGCGCAGGATGGCGGGTCTGCCGGCGGCTTTGCGCCGCGCAGGAGGCCAGCGGGAGATTGCCGCCGACAAAGAAATGCGGGGGCCGGACCGGTGATGCCGGCCGGGGTTGCCGCATCTCCCGCGCCTCCGCGTGCACCGGGCACCAAACGGCCCGCAGATGGTGCGTCATGAGCACAGGCGGCGGGTTTTGGCGGGGGCGCTTGGGGCTGGCGCTGCGCTACGGGCTCACCCTGGCCCTGATCGCGTGGATCGTCCGCACCGGCGACTGGCAGCGCATGCGCGCGGCGCTGGCGGCGGTGCGGCTGCGCGACTTCGCCCTCTCGCACCTGCTGCTGCTCGCCGCTTGGGCCGTCGTGGTCGCGCGCCTGCAGGTCCTGCTGGCGTGGACGCCCATCCGCAGGAGCTGGGCCCGGCTCTACCGCATCCAGCTGGTCAGCCACTTCATCGGCTTCGTGGCGCCCTCGGATATCGGCATGGCCGTGGCCCGCTGGTACCTGGTGACGGAAAACCGCACGGGAAGGGGCGCGTTTCTGCTGGTGACCCTGCAGGAGCGCCTGTTGATGATGGCCACGGCCGCGCTGCTCTGCCTGGCGGCGCTGCGGGTGAGCGGCGCCGCGCTTCCGGCCGGTCTCGCCGGAAGCCTGCCCATGCTGCTGCTGGCGGTGCTGGGCGCTTCGCTGGTCCTGCTGACGGTGCTGAGCCGGGGTATCTCGGCGCCCTGGGGACGAAAGGGATATCGGTGGCTGGTGCGACTCGCCGGTTTCGGGTCGGCCGTCGGGAGCGGGGAAACGGATCGCCCCGGCCCCGACGTGGCCTGGGGGCGTGTGCTGGGCCGGGCGGCGCTGCTGACGGTGCTGTTCCTGGCCCTTTCGGTGCTCAATGTCGGAGTGCTGGCCCGCGCCCTGGGGGCCGGCGTTTCCTGGGGGAACCTGTCCTGGGTGGTGTTGTGCATGATGCTGTTTCTGGTGCTTCCCTTTTCCGTCGGCGGCATCGGTCTGCGGGAACTGGGCTACGGGACGCTGTTTCACTGGGTGGGTGCGGATGCGGCATCGGGCATGGCGCTGGGCCTGCTGCTGTCCGCACAGATCCTGCTCAATGCGCTGCTGGGCGGCCTCTTGTCGCTGCGGCTGCCGAAGCCCGCGCACCGGCCGCAGCCATGTCAAGCCGGGGAGGCGGTGCCCTGCACCGGGAGAGAACCGATGAAGAATCCTGAAAGCAGCCGAAGACGGCCGGCCGCCTCCGACCTGCGCACCGTCCGGTCGCTGTCCCTGCTGATCAACACGGCGGGGTTCTGTTTCGCGGTCTTTCTCCGGCGCCTCACCCCTCATCCGTACAGCAGCAGCGTCGGACTCTTCCGCAACCAGTACATCGTCATGGATACCTGGGGGACGCTGCTCTGCATTCTCATTCTGCTGGGCACCTTCGCTGCGCTTCTCCCCGAGCGCCGCGCCGCGCAGGTGGTGCGCTTTTTCGCAACCCGGCGTTTTCTCGTGGCCTGCCTGGCCGCCGTGCTGCTCAGCGCAGGCGCGGTGTGGATTTATCGCCTCTACCCGCTGTCCATGGACGAGTATGCGCCGCTGTTTCAGGCCAAAGTGTTCGCCAGGGGAAAACTTGCGGCCACATTCCCGCCGGCGCTGATCGACCGGCTGTTTCCGCCCCGCGCCATCGGCCATTTCTTTTCCGTCTCCTATGCCGACGGCCGCGTCGTTTCGCGCTACTGGCCGGGTTTCGCGCTTCTGCTGACGCCCTTTGTGAAGTGGCACGCGGCCTGGCTGCTGAACCCGCTGCTGGCCCTGGGCAGCCTGCTGCTGCTCTGGAAAATTGCAAGGGAAGTGTTCGACTCCGCTGCCGCCGGTGGCCTGGCCGTCCTTTTTGCCGTCGCGTCTCCGGCGTTTACCATCAATGCCATCAGCCTGTTTTCCATGAACGCGCACCTCTTTTTCAACTTGGCCTTTGTGGCGCTGCTGCTGCGGCCGACGCCCGCGCGCATCGCGGCCGCGGGCCTTGCGGGGTCGGTGGCCGTCATCCTGCACAACCCCTTTTCTCATTTGCTGTTCGCGCTGCCCTGGATCGTGTGGCTGGCCGCCCGGCCGCAGCGCGTGCGACACCTCGCGCTGCTGGTCCTTGGCTACCTGCCGCTGACGGTCGGCGTCGGGGTCGCGTGGATTCTGTTCCGCGAGTCGGTCGCGGCTGCCGGCGGCGCCGTCCACGGGGCCTTTTCCCTGCCGGAAATCCTGTCGACGATTGCCGGCGGGGGCAAATGGCTGACCGTGCCCTCGCTGCGGATGCTGGTGGTGCGCTTCATGTGCCTGGTCAAGATCTGCTCGTGGGCCGTTCCGGGCCTGGTCGTGCTGGCGGTTTTTGGCGGGTGGCGTTGGCGGGCGCTGCCGGTCGTGCGGCTGCTGGCGGCGTCGGCGCTGCTCACCTTCGGCGCATACTTTTTCGTGCGCTTCACCCAGGGACACGGCTGGGGATACCGGTATTTTCACGCGGTGTGGGGGGTGCTGCCCGTCTTTGCCGCCGGGGCGCTGATGAAGAGCCGCGGCCCACGGGCGGTGTGGCGCAAAAGCCTGCTGCGTTTTGCGGTCACCGCGGCGCTGTTGAGCCTGGTGCTGGGAAACACCCTGCGTGCGGTGCAGGTGGAGCGCTACATTTCCCGGCGCCTCTCGGAGCGGCCGGTGGCGCCTGCCGAGGGCCGCGCGACCTGCTTCGTCAACACGCGGCACGGTTACGCCGCCGAAGACCTCCTGAAAAACGACCCCTTTCTCCGCGGCCGCGTCCTGTACCTCCTCAGCCATGGCCAGGCCTCTGACGCACAGTTCGTCCACAGCCTGCATCCCGGGGCGGAGCTGTTCTGGAGCGGGCCTGCCGGAAGCTGCTGGTCTTTGAAATGATGGATGCCCAGGTGGAATCATTATGAAGATTCTTTTTGTAACCAAGCACTATCGGCCGGGGGCAGGCGACCGGTCTTACATGTTCGGCCTGGAAAAACGGCTGCGCCGCCGAGGGCATGAAGTCGGGTATTTCGCCATGGCGTACCCCGCAAACCTGCCGAGCCCCTTTTCCAGGTATTTCGTGCCCAATGTCACTTTCGGAGATGCCCTGCACTCCAGGAATCCGCTGAAATGGCTCAAAACCTTTCTCCGCTCCTTCTATTCTCCGGAGTCCAGTTCCCGGATCACGCGGCTGCTGCAAGACTACCGGCCCGACGTGGTTCACATTCACAGCCTGGACACGCACTTGACCTATTCGATTCTGCCGGCCATCAGGAAGCAGAATATCCCGGTTGTCTGGACCCTGCATACCTTCGCCCCCCTGTGTATCAGCTACTTTCTCTATGACCGCAGAAAGGGGTGTGTCTGTGAGGCCTGCAGGCCGAAGCGGTTTTTCATGGCGGCCCTGAAGCGATGCGGCAACGGCAGTCTGCCGGCAAGCGTGACGGGCTCGCTGATTCATTCCTTTAACCACACGCTCGATTTGTTCAGGTTTGTGGATGTCTTTGTCTGTCCGTCCAGATTTGTGCGGGACAAATTTATCGCCTTTAATTTCCGTCCGGAAAAACTCGTGTGGCTGCCGAACTTCGTGGATCTGCCGGAAATCCGGCCTTCTGCAACCGGCCGATACGGCATATTCCTCGGGAGGATTGAGCGCGAAAAGGGCGTCTATCCGCTGCTGGAGGCTCTGCAGGAAACCGGCATCCCCTTCAAGTTCATCGGGGATGGCAGCGCCAGGCAGGACCTGGTCCGAAAAGCACGGGGGATGGGCCTGCAGGATGTAGAATTTACGGGTTATAAAACGGGAGATGAACTGAAAGACTTGATTTCCGGGGCAATGTTCTGCGTGGTGCCCTCGCTGGTGTACGAGGTGGGGCCTTTGGCGGTTCTGGACGCCTTCTCCTTTGCCAAACCGGTGATCGGATTTAAAATCGGGGGGATCCCGGAAATGGTCCGGAACGACGAGACCGGCTACATCCTGGATGACTTTTCGCCCCGGGCATTGCGGCAAAAGATGCTGTTTCTGTACCGCCATCCAGAAAAAGCGGCCCTCATGGGGCAAAGGGCCCGGCGCTACGTGACCGCAACCCACGACGCCGAACGCCATTGCGACCGGATTCTACGCATCTATGGCCGATTTTCCGCCCGGGCATCTGCCTGAAAAACAAGCCTGATGTCCGGATTTCCCGGGGAAAACAGCTTTGTCAATATAGACGCAGGGGAATTTCATCCACCGTCGCCTTTGGGCCACGTCGCGGCCGCCTTCCGGAAATTCAGTCCCCCAAGCACCAGCACATCAAAAGTTCTTTGCCGACAATATGCTGAGAGCTTCTATATACCGTTTTCCGTATCCCGCTGCGGGAAGAAATGCTTTTCTCCACATTTTCCCCAAACAGAGAATGGACATGCGGTCGACTCCCTTGGCCTCACCTCTGGAGGTGATGACCAGAAACATCCCGGTACGCTATCGAGGCAATTCCGTTCCCTGGTTCATGATGTCCACATATCCGGCATAGCTGAAAAGACGGTTGCGCCTGCGGGAAGTCAGCTCCTGGACAATACCCAGGCGTTCCAGATGGACCAGGCCCTTGTTGACCGTTGCTGGAGTGATACCTGTTTTCTCCACTATCCACCCGGAAGTAGTGATGGGCCGTCCCATCAGGGCCCGATGAATCTGTAGGGCAGATGACGCAGCCCGGCCAAGGCCGGCGATTTTATCACGATCTTTACCTGCCAGATCGGCAAGCTGCTGCACTGTTTCCGCCGCTTGGGTGGCGGTTGCAATGACCGCCTCCGCAAAGAAGTCGAGCCAGGCCTCCCAGTCTCCGGTCAAACGTACATTATTCAGTAACTCGTAGTAATACTGCCGGTGTCTTTTGAAATAAAGGCTCAGGTAAAGCATTGGATCCCGGAGCACTTTTTGCTCGCACAGCAGTAGCGTGATCAACAGACGGCCAAGACGGCCGTTGCCATCCAGAAACGGATGGATGGACTCGAACTGCACATGGGCCAGCGAAGCCTTGAGGAGCGCAGGGGTCGGTTTTGGCTGATCGTGCAGGAACAACTCCAGTTTGCCCATGCACTCCATAACCTGATCGGCCGGAGGAGGGACGAAGGCTGCGTTGCCCGGCCGGGTACCGCCGATCCGGTTTTGGGTTCTGCGGAATTCACCCGGTGTCTGATCGCTGCCCCGACCCTTGGCGAGCAGTATGGCGTGCGTCTCTTTTAACAGACGCAGTGATAGCGGAAATCCCTCGGCCAGCCGTTTCAACCCGTGCTCCAGAGCGGCCACATAGTTGCTTACCTCTCTGGCATCGTCCACAGGCACGCCAGGTTCCATATCCAGTTCAAAAAGCAAAAGATCGGAGAGTGATGACTGCGTCCCCTCGATCATGGAGGAGAGCACTGCCTCCTTGCGAACGTACATATAGAGGAACAGGGAGATATCGGGAAGCAAGGTCGATATACTGTCCAAACGCCCAAGCGACAATAGCGCCTGGTCGAACTTGCTGGTTGCTGGTTGCAAAATAAAAAATAGATAAGGCAGGACTTGGCGGTCCTGCCTCGGTATGGGTGAGCCATGGAGACTAATTCTTTCGGCCTTTCCTGGCGCATGCTCCTATGCCTAGTAGACCTGAGGCTAAGAGCAGGATGGTAGCCGGTTCAGGAACAGGGGCTATATTTCTGCTGAAAGTGAATTGGTCCATCGTTACATGTGCCTGATTTGGTTTCATTACTATAGCGTCAATATTTGTCCATGGATCTTCCGGCTGAAATGTTGTTGCTTCATTTGGGTAAGCTGTGAGATCGCCGGAATATATTAGATCGCCATTCCTATAACCAGTTATAGATATAGTATTCCACGCTATGTCAACAAATGAGGCAAAGGTAGCACTTTTAAAATTGAACAAAACGCCGTTTGTGGCATAAATTGGAACAGATACAAAATTAGAGGGAATATACGCAGCCCATTTGCCTGTAATTCCGGCTGATGAGAAGCCATTCTCATCGGCATAGGTTTTGCTAACGAAAGTAACCTTTTGAAGTACATCACTCCATGTTCCAGTCCAGTTAAATCCGCCATAACCGTCAGGAACAGCGGTCCTCAGAGAAACCGGCTGCGGGTCTAAAGTGCCCGCCACGTCATCAAAGGTCAGGGTGGTCGCATTAGTTGTTCCCAACAATAGTAGTACTAACAGAACGATTAAAGATGACACGGAAAAATTTTTCATTTTACATCCTCCATCTAAAGCGTTTGATTGCAAACTCCCACAATTTTCGAGCTGGGCAATTTCACCTCCTTTCCTTGTGAGTCCTGAGATTGGGAAGAAAACTTGATTTTAACTTAATGCCTGAATGCGCGATCCGTCAATGTGGCATTTTTACCAATTTATTACCTATGAAAAATAGGTAGCACGTATTTCCGGTCGTCAGTCAGCTGGCGTTGGCCAAAATGGACTAGTGGCCTTTATCGAAGAAGACGTCCCTTCCGGAATAGTGGCGCATGCCTGCTGACGAAAGTACGGGGAGAGACGCTCTTCAACTGTGCCGGGGTGTCCGGTGCTTCCCCTTTTAGATGAACAGGGGGCGCTTTATCGTCGATGACGTATTCCGCGGCGGGGACAAGCACTCCAATCACGGCGATAGCGTAGGGTGGATGATGCGGCACATGGTAGTGCGCATACGCAGGCAATATCGGGATGTTCCCATCATCATCCGCATGGACAGCAGCTTTTTCGACCAGAAGATTTTCCAGCTCTGTGAGCAGCAGGACATCGGTTATATCTGCGGCGGGAATATCAGGTCCTATGCCAGTGCGTGCAACAACAGGAGCTGGGACGAATAGGGCAAGAAGGATTGCTGCCTATATGTGGATTTTGCCACTCGATGCGCTAGCTGGAACCGATTCAGGCGCACGATTTACTGCCGCCTGGTCAACCACGGTGACTATCTTTACCTGCCCGGCTGTCGGCCCGACACGGTCATCGTCACCAATATCGGACACGGGCACCGTATCGACGAGATGATCGAACAGGCCGGGGCACGGCATTTTCTGAAGCCAGAGAGCGTCGTTGCCTGCTACCATGAACGCGGAAGCGGTAGAAAATTTTCCTTTCATTTGGTTAACCGGCCGCCCCTACTCGTTCTTGATACACGGATTTTCTGAATTCAAGGATTGATAGACAATGTTTGAGCCTCTCAAAACAGGTAAGTCTCTTTCTAAAATGAAAAATCGCTCAATTTAGGGAAAAGTTATCGTCTACGCCTATGGAAAGCCGGTTTATAAACCCTCCCAAAGCAGAGGGCTCTGTTCGAGATGTCAAACTCCACGAGGTCACCATTGATGCATTGCGGGAGCAACGAAAGCGGACCTGGAAGGGGAACCGAGAGAATTTTGTCTTTCAGAATACCCATGGGCACACCATTCACAGGCATACCCTGAACCGGCTGGTCGTAAAGCCGACTTTGCGTGAGGCGGGGCTTCTGGACAACAGGTCCATCAAGGAAACCAGGGCTTCCTACATCACGAATGCGCTGGACTGCGCCGAGAGGATGAGTTTCATCCAGAGGCAGGTCGGCCACGTGAACACGAAGATGATTGTGGAGCACTATTACCGGTTCGTGCCCGCCGATGACGACGGACAGAAACTCGAAAGTGCCTGGAAATCTACCAGCATTCTACCAGACCTTGGGAATGGCGATTTAGAACTATCTGAAAATAAAAGATAAAAATGGTGGAGGCGGCGGGAGTCGAACCCGCGTCCGAGAATAATCCACACAGACCTCTACATACTTATCCTGAATTTTGAGATTCGCCTGGTCGGGACCCCTTCAGGCCGGGTTCCCGGCAGGCTAGCCTGCTGAGGGTTTCGCCGTTTCCGCCGCAGGCGGGCGGGTTCGGCTATCCTGCTAGTCGACGCCCTTTCCGGACCCGCAGGAATGATCCGGAAGGACGGTAGCTGGCTTAAGCAGCTACGGCGTATGCATAATCATCTGCGATTATGTTTAATCCCCACCGTTTAACGAGCGGATGGGAAGCTCGGTATGCAGCCTGTGCTTCTTTATCCCCGTCGAAGCCGTTTCGCCCCCATGAGGAAAACGTGTTGGAAGGGGTATTTGAAAGAGCGGTGTTGGCTTAAAAATAAGGGATGGCAGGGGGTTTGTCAAGGAGCGGCGCAAGACGGCTGGGCCGCGGCCGTCAGTTGTAGTTGCGGCGGTGGCGCGCCAGGTCGCGCTGTTCGTCGCGGCGGCGGATGGTCTCGCGCTTGTCGTATTTGCGCTTGCCGCGGGCCAGCGCCAGGGTGACCTTGACCTTGCCCTGCTTGAAATAGATCTTCAGGGGCACCAGGGACATGCCCTTTTCGTTGACCTTGCCGTAGAGGCGCTTGATTTCGTGCTTGTGCAGCAGCAGCTTGCGCGGCCGCAGGGGATCGTGGTTGCCGTAGTAAGCGAAAGGGTAGGGGCCGATGTGCATCTGGTAGACGAAGACCTCGCCGTTCTTGATCTGGGCGTAGGCATCCTTGAGGTTGACGCGGCCCAGTCGCAGGGATTTGACCTCGGTGCCGCGCAGCACGATGCCGGCCTCCATCTCGTCCTCGATAAAGTAGCTGTAGCGCGCCTTGCGGTTCTGGGCGATGATCTTGATGTGATCCTGGCTCATGGGGTCTATTCTTTTTCGTCCGCCACGGAGGGGTTCACCCCGCCGTTGAACGCCGCCGGCAGCAGGTCGGCGAAGCGTTTCTCGATTACCTCGGTGACCTCGTCCAGCGAGGCCTTGGTCATGATTTCGGCCACTGCGTTGCGGGCTTCGGCTTCGTCCATCGATCGGATCATGTTCTTGACCATCGGGATCGACTGGGGGTTCATGCTCAGTTCTTCCAGCCCCAGGCCCAGCAGCACGGGCGCGTGTAGCGGGTCGGCCGCCATCTCGCCGCACATGTAGATGCCGATGCCGTGTTTCCGGGCCTCGTCCACGGTGCGCTTGACCATGCGCAGGATGGGCGGTGCCAGCGGCTGGTTGAGGTGCACGAGGTCGCGGTTGTCGCGGTCGATGGCCATGGTGTACTGCACCAGGTCATTGGTCCCGATACTGAAAAAATCGACCTCGCGGGCCATGTAGTCGGCCATGATGACCGCCGCCGGGACCTCGATCATGATGCCCACCTTGAGGCTCGCCAGGGCCCTGGCGCCCTCGCTGCCCAGGGATTTGGCGGCCTGTCGCAGCGCCGCGCGGGCCTGGCGCAGTTCGGCCAGGCAGGCGATCATGGGAAAGATGATGCGCACGTTGCCGTACAGGGCGGCCCGCAGAATGGCGCGCAGCTGGGTCTGGAAAACCTCCGGGTTCTTGAGGCAGTAGCGGATGGCGCGCATTCCCAGGGCCGGGTTGGGTTCGCCGCAATCGTCGCGGTCCCCGACGGTCTTGTCGCCGTTGATGTCCAGGGTGCGGATGGTCACCGGCCGCGGGTTCATGACCTCCACCACGTCGCGGTACTTGTCGAAGAGCTGCTCCTCGTCCGGAAACATGCCGGCGCCCATGTACTGGAACTCGGTGCGGTACAGCCCGATGCCGTCGGCGCCGTGGTCGATGGCCGGCACCACCTCTTCGGGCAGTTCGATGTTGGCCATCACCGTCATCAGGCGGCCGTCGCGGGTGCGCGCGGGCTTGTGGGCGTTCTTGGAAAGGGCCGACCGGTAGCGCTGGTAGCCCATTTTCTTCTCTTCGTATTTGACCAGCGTCTGCTCGCTGGGGTGGATGATGACGATGCCGGCGCTACCGTCCACGATGATCAGGTCGTCGTTGTGGATGATCTTGGAGGCGTTGCCCAGGCCGGTGACCGCCGGGATCTCCAGGGTGCGGGCGATGATGCTGGTGTGCGAGGTGCGGGCGCCGCGGTCGGTGATGAAGCCCATGATGCGCTCGAGGTGGATCTGGCTGGTTTCGGCCGGCGACAGGTCGTGGGCCACCAGGATGACGCGCTTGTCGATGGCGCCGATGCTGACCGTGGGCGCACCCACCAGGTTGCGCAGGATGCGGTCCGAGACCTGGCTGATGTCTTCCGCCCGCGCCTGCAGGTAGCCGTTGGCCATGTCGAGAAACATGCGCTTGAGGCTGGAGACGACCTTTTTCAGGGCCCACTCGGCGTTGATGGCCTCGCGCCGGATGGTGTCGATGGTCCGGTCGTAGAGCATCTTGTCTTTGAGCAGGATGGAGTGGGTCTCGAGGATGTCGGACTGCTCACGCAGTTCGGCGGGCGTGTCCTCGATGATCTTCTTCATATCGTCCAGGGCCTGCTGGACGGCGGTCTTGAAGCGTGTAATCTCGTCGTTGAGATGGTCGCGGTGAATAAAATACTTGCCCACCACGTCCACCCCCTCGGTGTCCACCAGGTAGGCTTTGCCGATGCAGATACCGGGGGAGGCACCGATCCCATGGAGGGTTTTTTCCTGTCTGCTGTCTTCAGCCATGACCGGCGTTATTCTCCGAATCCGTTGCGGACCAGCTGCACCAGGGCCTCGAGAATCTCCGCATCGCGGGGGTCGTCGATGGCGATAACGACGTCCGTCCCCTGCGGGCAGGCGATGGTCAGCAGGTCCAGCATGTCTTTGGCGTTGGCGGTTTCCCGGTCCCGTGTGAAATACACACCGCCACGGGCGCGGCCTGCGATCTCGGCGATGCGGGCGGCGGAGCGCGCGTGCAGGCCGAGGTCGTTGACAATGGTCGCTTTTTGCGTCAAAAGAGCCCTGTCGTTCATGAAGGCTGTCCGCTTCCGGCGGCGTCCTGTGTCGGGCGGGAGTATCGATTGTCAAACCGTCCGTGCCGTATGCCGGAGGCACACGGAAACGGTATGGGCTTCCTGAACCAATTATAATAGGGCCGGGAAGGGGACTTGTCGACAAAAAGTTTTGCGGGTGGGCAAAATCCGCCACCGGACCGGGGGGCTGCGAAATTCCCCGGTGTTTGCAAAAAATTGGCTGCCGGGGCGCCGGAGCGGGGATTAAAGAGAACGATGGCGTTAACAATTTGCTTGACAATCGCCCTTTCAACTGCGATATTCGAAGAATTATAGCTATAAAGTAGCTTTTTTCGTGAAATAAGAGTTTTTCGTGGGTGGGGCCCCGTGCCTTCATCTTTTGGGTAATTTTTTTCCTTCTTGACTAAATTTTAACAATATAATAAGAGCCTTTTACGAAATGAATGCTATTCAAGTCGCCGCCTCCCGAAAGGTTCGGAAGAGGACGGGGCAAGCGTCTGAGATGGAGGCGTTCATAGGGAAAAACTGAGTATCGTCGACCGGCACGGGGGAGCCCCCGGGGCGGCGATCGAAATTGGCTGGAGAGACGGGAAAAGGTCATTGCCTGACTTTTTTTTTATTTTCTGCCCCGGAAACAGCGCATCGGGGGGATGTGTAATCACGGTTGAATGGAAAATATGGCCACGCTAATCGTCAAGGATGTAACGCTCACTTTCGGTGGGCTGAACGCACTTTCGAATCTCAACATGGAGATCAAGCCGGGGCTGATCGTATCGGTCATCGGCCCCAACGGTGCCGGTAAGACCAGCCTTCTGAACTGCATCTCCGGTTTCTACCACCCCACTTCGGGAAAGATCACGTACGGCGACAAGGACCTCACGCATGCCTCGCCCCACCAGGTGACCAACCTGGGCATCGCCCGCGCCTTTCAGAACATCGAGCTGTTCAGCGGCCTGTCGGTCATTGACAACCTCATGCTGGCACGCCACACCAAGCTGAACTACAACCTGCTGCAGGCCGCGGTGTACTTCGGCAAGGCCGCCAGGGAAGAGGCCAAAAACCGGGCCTTCGTGGAGGACGTCATCGATTTCATGGAGCTGGAGCCCTACCGCAAGAGAATGGTGGGCAACCTGGCCTACGGCGTGCAGAAGCGCGTGGAGGTCGCCCGCGCGCTCACCCTGGCGCCCCAGCTGCTGCTGCTCGACGAGCCCATGGCCGGCATGAACATCGAAGAGAAGGAAGACATGGTGCGCTTCATCATGGACATCCGCCAGGAGCGGGGCATCTCGGTGGTGCTGGTGGAGCATGACCTGGGCGTGGTCATGGACATCTCGGACGAAATATTCGTGCTCGATTTCGGCGTTCTTATCGGTTCCGGTACGCCGGAGGAAGTGGCCGCCAACCCCAAGATCATTGAAGCCTACATCGGAGAAGAATAAATCGGCATGGTTGACAGAGACGATCTCGTGAAATTCACCATCCCCCAGCTGCTGCGCTGGCGGGTGAAAACCTCGGGCGACAAGGTCGCCATGAGAGAAAAAGACTTCGGCTGCTGGAACTGCATCACCTGGAACGAATACTACGACCTGATCCGTAAGACGGCTTTCGGCCTCAACAAGATCGGGCTGGAAAAAGATGACAAGATCGCCCTGATCACCGACAACATTCCCGAGATGCTCATCGTCTCCATCGGGGCCCAGGCCCTGGGCGCCATCTCGGTGGGCATCTACCAGACCAGTCTTCCCGACGAGATCCAGGCGGTGCTCAACTACCTGGAGGTCAGTGCGGTCTTCTGCGACGACCAGGAACAGGTGGATAAGCTCATCGAGGTCCGCGACAAGCTGCCGCGCGTCAAGAAGGTGATCTTCGAGGACCCGCGCGGCATGCGCAGCTACCGCTCCGACGACTGGTTCATGTCCATCGAGGAACTTTACGCCCTGGGCGACGCCGCGCGCGAGAAGGACATGGAGCGCTTCGAGGCCTGGGTGGACGAGGGCAGCCCCGACGACGTCTGCCATATCTGCCTGACCTCGGGCACCACGGGCCTGCCCAAGGGCGCCATGATGACCCACCGCAACTACATCAACATGGGCGTGCAGCTGACCAAGGTGGATCCGCTGGAGGACACCGACGAGTACGTCTCCTTCCTGCCCTTCGCCTGGATCGGCGAGCAGATGAACTCCTTCGGCGTGGCGCTGGCCACGGGCATCACCATCAATTTCCCCGAATCGGTGGAGACCGCCATGGAGGACCTCAAGGAGATCGGGCCGCACTTCATGTTCGGGGCGCCGCGCATCTACGAGACCATCCGTTCCCAGATCTGGCTCAAGATCGACGAGTCCTACTGGCTCAACCGCAAGTTTTACGAGTATTTCATGAAGGTGGGTGAAAAGGCCGCGCGCTATCGCATGGCCGGGCGCAGGATGCCGTTGTCGCTGCGGTTCCAGGCCTGGCTGGGCAAAGTGCTGGTCTTCGTGCCGCTGGTCAACCAGATCGGCATGCTGCGCCTGCGCCGGGCCTACACCGGCGGCGCGGCCCTGGGGCCGGAGCTGTTCACCTTCTACCAGGCCATCGGCGTCAACCTCAAGCAGATCTACGGCCAGACCGAGATCACCGGCATCGCCTACATGCACCGCGACGGCGACGTGCGGCCGGACACGGTCGGAAAACCGCTGCCGGGCACGGAGTGCAAGATCTCCGAGGAGGGCGAGATCCTGTCCAAGTCCCCCTCGGTGTGCGCCGGCTACTACAAGCTGCCGGAAAAAACCGCCGAACTGCTCGAGGGCGGCTGGCTGCACTCCGGCGACGCCGGCTACATCGACGAAAACGGTCACCTGGTGGTCATCGACCGTGTTTCGGACGTCATGCACAACAAGCAGGGCGAGATGTTCAGCCCCATGTTCCTGGAGAACAAGCTCAAGTTCAGCCCCTACATCAAGGAGGTGGTCATCTTCGGCGACAAGGAGGACTTCGTCTCGGCGCTGATCAACATCGACCCCATCGTGGTGGGCAAGTGGGCCGAGGACCGCGGCATCTCCTACACCACCTTCATGGACCTGTCCCAGAAGCCGGAGGTGGCCGAACTGGTCCGGCAGCAGGTGGCGGACTTCAACCGCAGCGTGGAGAAGGAGCACTTCAAGATCCACCGCTTCGCCATCCTGTACAAGCTGCTGGACGTCGACGACGGCGAACTGACCAAGACCGGCAAGATCCGGCGCAAGTTCATCCGCGAAAAGTACGCCGACCTCTACGAGGCGCTCTACGACGAGTCGGTGAGCGAGAAGGAGGTCGAGGCTTTCTTCCAGTACCAGGACGGTCAGACGACCACGGTCAAGACAACCCTTTTATTCTACACCATGGAAGAGGACGCATGAGTTATTTCTTTCAACTGGTCATCAGCGGCATCGTGGTGGGTTCCATCTACGCGCTGTCGGGCCTCGGTTTTGTGCTGATCTACAAGTCCAGCCGCGTGCTCAACATCGCCCACGGGCAGATCATCGCCGCCGGCGCGTTCATCACATACGCGCTGACCGTGTGGGCCGGCATCCCCATCTACATCTCCTTTCTGCTGAGCCTGGTGATTACCTTTTTCCTGGCCATGAGCGTGGAGCGCGTTTTTCTGCGCCGCCTGATCGGCGAACCCATCATCTCGGTGATCATGGTGACCATCGGCCTGATGTCCATCATCGACGGCCTGATCTACCTGACGCCCTTCGGGTCGGAGAACTTCTCCTTCCCCGAGTTTTTGCCCAAAACGCCCCTGACCGTGGGCGGGGTGTCCATTTCATGGACGCAGCTGGTGGGCGTTATCATCACCGCCATCCTGATCGCCGGGTTCTCGTGGTTTTTCAAAAAATCCACTGTGGGCATCTCCATGCGGGCGGTCTCCGACGACCAGCTGGCCTCCATGTCGGTGGGCATCTCCATCCCGCGCGTCTTCGGGCTGGCATGGGCCACGGCCGGGCTCAGCGCCGCGGCGGCCGGCACCATCATCGGCAACATCACGGGCCTGAACTTCGACACCCTGCACGCCTTCGGCATCACGGTGTTCCCGGTGGTCATCCTGGGCGGCCTGGACTCCATTTTCGGCGCCGTGGTGGCGGGGATCATCATGGGCCTCATCCAGCAGTTCGCCTCCGGCTACCTGGACGGCAACTGGGGCCTCAACGGCACCGCCGACGTGCTGCCCTACATCATCCTGCTGGTCATCCTGCTGTTTAAACCCCACGGCCTGTTTGGCACACATGAAATTGAACGGGTGTAGCTTATGTCCGCAAATCGTTGGTTGGCAACTGGAAACTTTTTCACCACCTATCGCGAGGAAAACCGCATCTTCCAGACGCACATCGACCGCCTGGTTTTCTGCGCTTTCCTGGCATCGGTGTTCGTGTGGCCGCTCTTCATCTCCGTCAGCAACAAGTACATGCTGGTCATCGACAACATCCTGGTGGCCATCGTGGCCATCCTGGGCCTGAACCTGGTTACGGGTTTTGCCGGGCTGATCTCCATCGGCCACGCCGCCTTCGTGGGCGTGGGGGCTTACACCATTGCCTCCTTCTCCCAGGTGCTGGGCGACAGCCACGTGCTGATCACCCACTACTGGCCCCTCATGCTGCTGGCGGCCGGCGGCATGGGCGCGGTTTTCGGCGCCATCGTGGGGCTGCCGGCTTTCCGGCTCAAGCACCTCTACCTGGCCATGGCGACGTTGTCGTTTCAGATGATTTTTCAGTGGGTCATCAACTTCATGACCTTTTTCAACCAGGGCCAGACGATTTTCGTGGGGCGCGTCTTCTGGCTGACCGGCAAGGTGGGCCGGCGCGACCACTACCTGTTCTGGTACTACGTCATCCTGGCGATCATCGTGATCTTCGGCTTCGGCATCCGCAACCTGCTGCGCACCAAGCACGGCCGCTGCCTGGCCGCCGTGCGCGACAACGACCGCGCCGCCGACGCCATGGGCATGCACCCCGGTTTCACCAAGGTGTACGCCTTTGCGTTGGCGGGCTTCCTGGCCGGTGTGGCCGGCGGGCTGCACGCCTATCTGTACCGCGGGGTCGGCTTCGAGTCGTTCACCCTGACCCAGTCCATCTCCCAGCTGGCCATGGCCATCGTGGGCGGACTGGGGACGCTGATCGGCTCCTTTTTCGGGCCCATTTTCATCATCCTGCTGGACCTGCAGGTGGAGCAGCTGGCCAACCTGGCCGCCAATTTCCTGCCGTCGGCGGGCAACCTGGCCACGGCCCTGCGGCCGCTGTCCTTCGGCCTGGTGATCGTGCTGTTCCTGATGTACGAGCCGCGGGGAATCGCCAACTGGTGGCGCATCTTACGCAGCTACCTCAAGCTCTGGCCGTTCCGCTACTAGCGCCGACGGCCGGGCGGGCTTATACACATTCGCTGTTGTTGTGCAGATGGCGGGACCCCGAAACGGGATCCGCCACTGGTTAACCCCAAATCAAGAAGGAGGGAGTAAAATGAAAATCGGGAAATTGACGCTCATCGCTGTGGCCCTCGTATTCGTGTTTACCGCGGTTTTCAGCGGCCCGGCATTGGCGGGACAGACCTATAAGCTGGGCATGTCGCTGGCCATCACCGGCCCGACTTCCGACGCCGGCAACCCTTACTCCAAGGGTGTCGAAGACTACATCAAGTACGTCAATGACGAGAAGCTGCTCGGTGACGACAAGGTCGAGTGCTTCATCCGCGACGACCAGTACAAGACCGATGTGACCAAGCGCAATTTTGAGGATTTCCTGGACAAGGGCATCGTGCTGTACCTGAACTACTCCACCGGCAGCACCCTGGCGCTGAAGCGGGATTTCGAGGAAGAGAAGATCGCTGTTATCCCGGCCTCTTTCCACGCCGGCAACCTGGTGGGGTCGCATTACATTTTCCTGCCCATCCTGTCCTACTCCGGCCAGATGATCGCCCTGGCCGACTATGTGGCCGACCACCACAAGGGCGGCGGGGTGCCTAAAGTGGCGCTGTTCATTCACCCCTCGGCCTTTGGTCGCGGCCCGGTGGAAGACACCAAAAACGCCGTCAAGGCCGGCCTCAAGATCGACATCGTCGAGGTGGTGGAGCACGGCAAGGACCTGGACAACACCGCCATGCTCAAGCGCCTCAAGAAAAAGGGCGTGCAGTACGTCATCTGCCAGACCGTGCAGTCGCCTGTAGCCACGCTGCTCAAGGATGCCCAGCGCCTCAATCTGGCCGCCAAG
>JAMOVG010000314.1 GCA_027061725.1 Desulfobacteraceae bacterium | reverse complement strand
GAGCGCATCTTCTGAGATGCCGGGTTCGACCTCGAGGCGGCCGTTTTCGTAGTGGATGCGCGGGGCGGTAACCGCCTGCTCCAGGTCCCACCCTTGCGTGAGCAGGTGGGCGGTCACCTGGAAGACGGCGGTGCGGATGCGGCGGGAGCCGCCGGAGCCGAGGGCGTAGGCGCTGCTTTCGGTTTGCAAGATCACCGGCGCCATCATCGAGACCAGCCGCGCGCCGGGTTCGGGCGGCGGCCGGTCTGGCGGCAGCACGTCGTCCTCACCCAGCATGTTGTTGAGCAGAATACCGGTGCCGGGGGCCACCATCCCCGAGCCTTCGCCGTTGGTGACGGTCATGGCCAGCAGGCGGCCCTCACCGTCGCGAGTCGAAAGGTGGGTGGTGCCGCGGCGCAGCCCCGGCCCCTCGGCCACCCGGCGCATGGCCCGGGCCAGGCCCAGGTAATGGGCAGCTTCGTTTTCGCCCGTGTGCGGTTCCTCAAAGTAGCTTTGCAGCAGTCGCGCCACCGCCGCGCCGCCGCGCGAAGGGCCGGGGGAGCGGTACAGGGTGGCGCCGTTCAACCGGTCTGAATGCGCCGGGCCGACTACTGGCCGCTGGGCCGCCAGGTCGGCCTCGGTGAGCAGGCCGCCGTCGGCCTGCAGGTAGTCGGCCAGCTGGCGGGCGGTGTCGCCCGAATAGAAAGCGTCCGCTCTTTCATCGGGCAGGCGCTCTAGAAAGCCGGCGTAGTCGGGGTTCTTTAGCAGCTCGCCTGTCCGTAGTATCCGCCCTTCGGGGGCAAAGATGGCGCGGGCCTCGGGGGTGAGCGTCAGGATGGGTTCGATCAGGGTGAACAGGTAGGCTTGCAGTTCCGATAGGGGCACGCCCTCACGCGCGGCTTGTATGGCAGGGGAGACAAGCCGATCGAGCGGCAGCCTGCCGTGGGCGGCGTGGACCGCAAGCAGGCCACGCAACAGGCCTGGCACCGCCACCGAGGCCGCCCCGGCGTGGTAAACGCCTACCGCTCCCCCGTAGTCGACGCGCACCTCGACCGCCTTGGCTTTGGGCTTGTTGCGCAGGCCTAGGCCCGGCATGTTGGCGAAGAAGTCGTAAAAGCGTGCTTTGCCATCGGGCTCGAGCGCGGCCATCAATCCGCCACCGCCCAGGCTGGCCAGTACCGGCTCGGCGATCGGTTGCACGAAGGCGGCGGCCACCGCCGCGTCGTAGGCGTTGCCGCCCGCTTCCAATACTTCGGCGGCGGTTCGCGCAGTTAGCGGATGCCCGGCGGCCACGGCGTACATGGGTATAAGAATAACGAAAATTGGCTGGAAGGGATGCGGTAAAATGTCCGCGATGAAGAGAAAGTTTACCGCTCGCATTCAACGCGAGGGCGACTGGTTCGTTGCCCAGTGTCTAGAAGTGGACGTGGCAAGCCAGGGGCGCACCGAAGAGGAGGCGCTGGAGAACTTGAAAGAGGCGTTGAGCCTGTATTTTGAGCCGCCGACGCCAACCGAAGAAGTATCCGTGCGTGAGTTTGAGGTAGAGGTTGGCGCCGCTTAAACCGTTGCCTTACCGGGAAGTCAAACGAAGGCTGGAGGCGGCAGGTTTCGTGGTCCGCTCTCAGAAAGGCAGCCACGTCAAGTTCGTTCTGACTGGTGGCAAGCAGGTGCGGACGGTCATCGTGCCGATGCACAAAGAGGTTGCGG
>JAMOVG010000313.1 GCA_027061725.1 Desulfobacteraceae bacterium | reverse complement strand
AGGTCCCCGCGGCCGCAGCCCAGGTCCAGCACCCGGGAGCGGGGCGCGATCCACGAGGCGATGATGCCCAGGTCGAAACGCAGATTGGGTTCAGCAGACGTCGTCATGGCAGCTTTTTAAAAACCCCTCCAGCAGATGGGTCAACCGTTCGTTGGGCAGAAGGAAGGCGTCGTGCCCCCATTGGGCCTCGATCTCGCAGAAACTCACATCGCGGCCCGCCTTTTTCATGGCCTTAACCATCTCCCGGGACTGGTAGGTGGGGTAGAGCCAGTCGGAGGTGAAGGAGACCACCAGGTAGCGGGCGCGGGCGCGGGTGAAGGCCTGCGACAGGGAGCCGCCGCCGTGCTGCAGCCCCAGGTCGAAGTAGTCGGCCGCCTTGGTGATGTACAGAAAGGCGTTGGCGTCGAAACGCTCGACGAACTTGTGTCCCTGGTGGCGCAGGTAGCTCTCGACCTGGAAGTCGGCGTCGAAGTTGAACGAAAAGTCGCGCCGGTTCTGCAGGCGGCGTCCGAACTTGCGGCGCATGGCCTCGTCGGAGAGGTAGGTGATGTGCCCGATCATGCGCGCCACGGCCAGGCCCAGGTCCGGCCGACTCTCCGGTTCGTAACGCCCGCCGTTCCATTTGGGGTCGGCCATGATGGCCTGGCGGCTGACCTCGTTAAAGGCGATGGCCAGCGCCGAGTGGCGGCAGGTGCTGGCCAGCGGCACGGCCGCAAAGACCCGCTGCGGGTAGCGCACGCTCCACTCCAGCACCTGCATGCCGCCCACCGAGCCCCCGATGACCGCCAGCAGCCGCTCAATGCCCAGGTGGTCCACCAGGGCCCGCTGGGCCGCCACCATGTCGCCCACGGTGATCACCGGAAAATCCAGTGCGTAGGGCCTCCCGGTGCGCGGGTTGAACGACCCCGGCCCGGTGGACCCCAGGCAGCTTCCGATGATGTTGGAGCAAATCACGAAGTAGCGGTCGGTGTCGATGCCCTTGCCGGGGCCGATCATGATGTCCCACCACCCCGGCCGGGGATCCTCGCGATGGTAGTACCCGGCGGCATGGCTGTCGCCGGACAGGGCGTGGCAGATCAGCACGGCGTTGTCGCGGGCCGCGTTCAGGCGCCCGTAGGTCTCATAGGCCAGGGTCACGGGCCCCAGACGCTCGCCGCTTTCCAGCACCATCTCGTCGGGCGGGTGGGCGAAGGTGAAGGACTTCTTCTCCACCACCCCCACCGAGACGCCCCCTGCGTCGTGTTCGATGTACTCGCTCATGGCTCAGCTTTGCGACAGGGCGCGGTCGAGGTCGGCGGTGATGTCATCGACGTCCTCGATGCCGATGGACAGCCGGATGAGGTCGGGGGTGATGCCGCCGTCGCGCTGCTCCTGCTCGGACAGCTGCGAGTGGGTCGTGCTGGCCGGGTGAATGGCCAGGCTGCGCGCGTCACCCACATTGGCCAGGTGCGAAAAGAGCCGCAGGCCCTCGATGAAGCGTTCGCCGGCCGCGCGGCCGCCCTTGACCCCGAAGACCACCATGCCGCCGTAGCCGTTTTCAAACTGTCGGCGGGCATTTTCGTGGGCCGGATCGTCTGCCAGTCCCGGGTAGCGCACCCAGGCGACCTGCGGGTGGCCCTGCAGGAATTCGGCCACGGCCATGGCGTTTTCACAGTGGCGCTGCATGCGCAGCGGCAGGGTCTCGATGCCCTGCAGGAACATCCAGGCGTTGTCGGCGCTGATGCAGGCGCCCAGGTTGCGCAGCGGCACCAGGCGCATGCGTACGACGAAGGCCACGGGGTTGAGTTCGCCCAGGTCATGGGCATAGCGGACGCCGTGGTAGGACGCGTCGGGCTGGTTGAAGAGGTGGAACTTCTCGTCGGTCCAGTCGAAGCGCCCGCCGTCCACCACGATGCCGCCGATGCCGGTGCCGTGGCCGCCCAGCCACTTGGTCAGGGAGTGCACCACGATATCGGCGCCGTGCGCCAGCGGCCGCAAAAGATACGGGGTGGCAAAGGTGGCATCCACGGCCAGGGGCAGGTGGTGGGCGGCCGCCACCTCGCCGATGGCCGCGATGTCCGGCACGTCCAGCACGGGATTGCCGATGGCCTCGACAAAGAGCAGGCGGGTGCGCCCGTTGATGGCCTTCTCAAAGGCGCCCGGGTCCCGGGCGTCCACGAAGCGCGTACGGATGCCCAGCTCGGGAAGGATGTTGTTGAACATGGTGTAGGTGCCGCCGTACAGGGCGGCCGATGAGACGATCTCGTCGCCCTGCCCGCACACGTTGATGGCCGTGTAGAAGATGGCCGAGGTGCCCGAGGACAGGGCCAGCGCCGCGGCCCCGCCCTCCAGTGCCGCCACGCGGTTCTCCAGGACCTCCTGGGTGGGGTTCGTCAGGCGGCTGTAAATGTATCCCGGCTCCTTGAGGGCGAAAAGATCGGCCGCGTGTCCGGCGTCGCGGAACAGGTAGGCGGCGGTGCGGTGTAGGGGTATGGCCCGTGAACCGGTCTCATCGACCACGGCACCGGCATGCAGCGCCAGGGTGTTGAAACGGTAGTTGTCGGTCATGGGAAACGGTCTCCTTTCCCGTTCCTGAGCAGGGTGTTTCCGGTTTTTTTCAAGGCGTCACCGTCTATGTACCGGCCTTTAGCAGGGACAGCCCGCGCGTGAGCTCCATCAGCACGCCCAGCCCCTGTTTGACGGCCGGGTCGCCCATGGCGCCCAGCAGGCCGAAAGCCCCAACGGGTTGGGCACGCGAGACGTCCACGCCGGCCGGAATCCCGGCGGCGCGCTCCAGCAGGTCCAGCGCCTCGGGGGTCGTCAATTTCCTTACGATGCCCAGCAGCCGCACCAGGCCCTCGCCGATCTGCTGGATCTCGGCCGTCGAGTAGGTTGCAGCGATCTTCTTGAGCACGTCGACCATGACGCCCATCATGCGGAAAACGCCCTGCTGCTCCAGCTCGTCCAGAGCCATGATCACCTGGGGCGCCGACGATTTGAGCAGCGGCTCGGCGGTGAGCGCAAAGTCGATGAGGTTCTTGAGCTGGTCCAGGGTGAAGTTCAGGTTGTTGATGTTGCGCAGGACCTTCTTCATCAGGTAGCTCAGGTCTTCGAGCTGGAAATCGGCCTCCACGTCGGCCAGGCCCACGATGAGCGCGTGCACGGCCTCGTTGACCCGCGGCGCCAGTTCCTCCCGCAGCTCCGAAACCGAGCGTGCGGACTCGGACAGCGGCGTGATCTTTTCCTCCAGGCGCTCGAGCCTTTCCAGGATCAAATCCTCCCGGCTGAGTTTTTTCTGTGTCATGATCCCACCTCCTTCCTAGGCCGTCTTGCGAATCTTGCCGGCGATGTTCATCTGGGGTTCCAGGGGCAGGTCGAGGCCCTTCATCATCAGGTTCCAGTAGACCCAGCGGAACATCATCTTTCCCCAGTGGTTGCTCAGGGATTCCTGCAGCAGGGAAAACGGACCCATACCGGGGAAGGGAAACTTTCCGGGCAGCGGCTCCACCTCGTAGTTGAAGTCCAGCAGGATGGCCTTCTCGAAACCCGAGGCCAGGAAGCAGGTGGCGTGGCCGTCGAAGGTGGGCCTGGGCGCGTGGCCGTCGATTTCGCGGATCATGTTTTCCACCACGGTATAGGCCATGTAGTGGGCCACTGAGCCGGCCTTGGAGGTCGGCACGTTGGTGGTGTCGCCGATGACGAAAATGCGTTCATCGTTTTCGGCCTTGAGGGTGTGGTTGTCGGTGGGCACGAAACCCACCGGGTCGCTGATGCCCGACTCGATCAGGACCTTGTCGCCCATGTTGGGCGGGATGGACACCAGCAGGTCGTAGCCCACCTTTTCGCCCTTGTGCGACTCGATGGTCTTCTCCTTGGCGTTGACCTGGGCCAGGTCGAAGTGCGGGGTCACCTTGATGTTCTTCTGCTCGGCCACGGTGGCCAGGGTTTTGGCCGCCACCGGCTTGGTGAAAACGTTGTCCAGCGGGGTGACGAACTCGATCTCCACCTTGTCGCGCACGCCGTTTACGGTGAAGAACCAGTCCGCCATGAAAACGAACTCCAGCGGGGCGATGGGGCACTTGTAGGGAATCTCGGCGATGTTGAGCACAATCTTGCCGGAGCTAAAGTACTTCAACTGCTTGTAGAGCGCCAGTGAACCCTCCAGGGTGTAGAAGTCGAATACTTCCTTGCGCCATCCGTCGAGCATGCCGTCGATCTCCTCGGGGTGAATGTCGCAGCCCGTGGCGATCACCAGCCAGTCGTAGTCGTACTTTCCCCGTTCGGTCTCCACGCGGCGCTCCTTGCTGTCGATCTTGACCACCGTGTCGTGGACAAACTCCACGCCCCGCGGGATGAACTCCTTCTTTGGCTTTAGAACGTCGTCTTTGCTGTACACGCCGAAGGGAATGAACAGATAGCCGGCCTGGTAGTGGTGCTGTTCTTCCCGGTCGATGATCGTGATCTGCCACTCGCTGTCGGCGAGCTCCTTGCGCAGCATGTTGGCGACGATGGTGCCGCCGGCGCCCGATCCCAGAATCAAGATTCTTCTCATGGCATTTACCTCCCCTTTACTGTGGTTGGTGTCAGCATGCGCCTGGCCCGCGACAGCCTTCACGGTTCAGGCGGGTGAACGTATGCCTGCAGAAAGCAGGGAAACGGCGAAAACGCTGGACAGCCGTTCTAGAAATTCAGGCGGTGAAGGGAAAAGCTACATTCCCTTGCCAAAGGGGCAGTGGGGGTAGGTGCACTGCGGGCAATCCATGCACAGGCCGCCGTGGCCCATGAAAGCCAGCTCCTTTTTGCCCACGTGGCGGCCGGCCAGGATGCGCGGCAGGACCAGATCCAATACGGTCACACGGTGGTATATGCCACAGGCCGGCACACCCAGCACCGGCACATTGCCGATGTAGGCCATCAAGAACATGGCTCCCGGGAGCACGGCCGCGCCGTAGTGCATTTCATCGGCCCCGGCTTCGCGCACGGCCCGGCGCGTGACGTCGTCCGGGTCCACGCTCATGCCGCCGGACAGCAGCAGCAGGTCGCAGCCGTTTTCCAGATGCCGGGAAATGGCCCGGCCGATGGCGTCAGCATCGTCGGGGGCCAGCGTCACGCCGCTGACCTCGGACCCCAGGTCCTGAACCTTTTTGCGCAACACCGGTTCGAAACGGTCCTCGATGAGCCCGTGGTAGACCTCGTTGCCGGTGATGACCAGACCCGCCCGCGCCCTGCGCAGGCGGCGCACCGCGAAGACACCACCGGAAGCAGATGCGATGGCCGCCGCCCGCTCCACCGGCGCACGCTTCATGACCAGGGGCACGGCGCGCGTGGCGGCAACGCGGTCGCCCTTTTTGACCAGGGTGTTGTCGTGCAGCGACGCGCACATGACCTCGTCGATCATGTTGAAGGCCGCCAGCGAGGCGGCGTTGACGCTCAGCAGCCCGTCGCGGCCCGCCATCAGGCTGATCTTGCCCTCGCGCGGGTCGTCGTCCCACACGACGCCCTCGCCGGCCAGCGCCGCCGCCAGCATGGCGGCCGCCTGGTTTTCGTGGATCTCGTCTTCTTCCAGGTCGATGAGGTACAGGTGGTTCTTGCCCATCTTCTGCAGGCGGCAGATGTCCTCGTCGCACACCGTGTGCCCCTTGCGGAAAGCCGGTCCCTTGAATTCGCCCGGACGGATCTCGGTGAGATCGTGGGTGAGTTCCCGGCCCACGGCATCCTTCAGGTCGATTTTCTTCAGCACAGCCGAACCTCTCTTCTTGGAATTCTCAGGCAACCCGGCGCCCGTCGGCCGCGGGCGCCCAGTCCATGCCCGGCCAGTTGACTTCGCGGGCGTCGCTGAAGTAGGCGCCGCCGGCGCAGGGCGTACACAGCACCTCGCCGTTGCGGTGGACCTCCCGGTGGTCGCGAATCACCTGGCCGCAGCGAGTGCAGACGGCCTTGAAGCGGGTGGGGCCCGGGAAATCCGACGCCTTCAGCCGGACCCGCACCTGCTGCACCCGGAAGAGCACGCTGTCGGGCATGCGGCGGTAGGCCTCCATCTGGCGGGCGACCGCATCCCCCTGCTCCGGGGCGTAAACCTCGGCCAGTTCCCGGGCATCCTCGGTGGACAGCACCCGGTAGGCGGCGCCGCTCTCCAGGTTTACAAAGGTGGCCGCCATGATGCCGTAGTCGACGAACTTGAGGCTGCGGCGCCCCAGCTTGACGCCGGTTACGAAAGCCACCGCATCGGCCGTGCAGCGGTCCATTTCCACGTACACGATAAGCTTCTTGATCTGGTCGCGGCGCGTGGGTTCCTCCAGGCCGATCAGGCGGCAGCCCAGCATGGCCATGCGCACACCCACCACCTGTCCCGGGCACAGGTGCCCGTGGGCGGCCGCCGATCCGTTCAGCAGGGTATTGAAATCTTGCATTTGGCTGCCTTATGTTATATTTAACATAACTACTTAGTGGTACCATATTTTAATGTAAATGTCTTGTAAATTTTTTTCCGTCCACGGAGGAGCCGCCATGGCTTGCCTGAAGCTCCGGTCCAGCCAGTGGATCGTCGATGAACACGGCCGCCCCATCATCGGCAAGGGCCGGATGGAAATCCTGCAACACATCGAAGAGACAGGGTCCATCAACCAGGCGGCCAAACGGATGAAAATGTCCTACAAGG
>JAMOVG010000312.1 GCA_027061725.1 Desulfobacteraceae bacterium | reverse complement strand
ACTGGTGGCCGAGCTGCGCCGCCGCATTCCCGAAAAGCGGATCTTCACCGACCCCCTGCGCACTTACGCTTTCGGCACGGACGCCAGTTTCTACCGCCTGACGCCGCAGGTAGTCGTCAAGGTGCGCGACGAAGCCGATGTGCGGCACGTGCTGGCCGCCTGCCGCGAGCGCTCTCTGCCGCTGACCTTCCGCGCCGCCGGCACCAGCCTCTCGGGCCAGGCCCTGAGCGACTCCGTGCTGGTGCTGCTGGACGAGGACGGCTGGCGCCAGAGCCGTGTGTCGGCCGACGGCCGCCGCATCGATCTGGGCGTGGGCCTGCTGGGAATCGAGGCCAACCGCCTGCTGGCGCCTTACGGCCGCAAAATCGGGCCCGACCCGGCCTCCATCAACGCCGCCAAGATCGGCGGCATCGTCTCCAACAACTCCTGCGGCATGTCCAGCGGCATCACCGAGAACAGCATGGGCACCCTGGCCGGCATGCGAATGGTGCTGGTGGACGGCACCGTGCTGGACACCCGCGACCCGGACAGTCGGGCGGCCTTCGCCCGCCGTCGGCCGGACATCGTTGCGGGTGTCGCGGAACTGGCCGAGCGGCTGCGGGCCCGGACCGATCTGGCGGCGCGCATCGCCCGCAAGTACCGCATCAAGAACACCACCGGCTACAGCGTCAACGCCCTGCTCGACTACACGGATCCCGTCGACATCGTCGAACATCTCCTGATCGGCTCCGAGGGTACGCTGGGGTTCATCACCGAGGCCAGCTTCCATACCGTACCGCTGGCCCGCCGTCGCGCTGCCGGCCTGCTGCTTTTCCCGGACATCGGCCACGCCTGCCGGGCCGTCGAGATCCTCAAGACCTGCCGCGTGAGCGCCGCCGAGCTCATGGACCGCGCGGCCCTGGCCTCGGTGCAGGACAAGCCCGGCATGCCGGGCTACATCCGCGAACTGGATGATGAGGCGGCGGCCCTGCTGGTGCAGACCGAGGCCGACAGCCGCGCGGCGCTGCAGGAACAGGTGGACGCCATTCTGGCGGGGTTCAAGGGGTTTGCCAAAGCGCGGCAATTCGCGTTCACCACCGACGAGGCGCAGATTGCGGCCCTGTGGAGGGTGCGCCAGGGTATTTTCCCCTCGGCCTGCACCGGCCGACCCGGCGGCACCACGGTGATCATCGAGGACATCGCCGTACCGCTCGCGCACCTGCCGGCCTGCCTGGATGACCTGCAGCGGCTCTTCGTGCGCTACGGCTACCGCGACACCATCATCTGGGGGCACGTCTTCGACGGCAACGTGCACTTCGTGCTGACGCCCGACTTCACCGACCCGGCCGAACTGGACCGCTACCGGCGCTTCATGGACGAGGTGGTCTCGCTGGTCATCGACCGCTACGACGGGTCGCTCAAGGCCGAGCACGGCACGGGCCGCAACATGGCCCCCTTCGTGCGCCGCGAGTGGGGCGACGAGATCTACGCGGTGATGCGCGACATCAAGGCGCTCTTCGACCCGGACAACCTGCTCAACCCCGGCGTGATCATCAACTCCGACCCCGAGGCGCACCTCAAGGACCTTAAGCCCATGCCCGTGGCCCATGCCTCGGTGGACACCTGCACCGAGTGCGGCTTCTGCGAGCGCAGCTGCGTGTCCCACGGGCTGACCCTTTCGGCCCGCCAGCGCATCGCCGTGTTCCGCGAGATG
>JAMOVG010000311.1 GCA_027061725.1 Desulfobacteraceae bacterium | reverse complement strand
GTGCGGCCCGCGAGCGCGCCCACCTGTCGCCGCGCTTCACCTTCGACGCCTTCTGGGACCGGCTGCACACCGATCCCCTGCCCCAGCGACTGCCCCGCGCGCGCTCCCACGCCGAAATGGCCTACCTGCACCTGGAACAGATCTGGCGGCAGGTGCGGCCCGGTGTGGACGAGGTGGTCATGGCCGTGCCGCCCCACTTCGACCGGCACGCCATGGGAATTATCGTCTCCATCGCCCGGGAACTGGCCATGCCGCTGCGGGGGTTCACGTCCCTGGCCGTGGCCGCCGCGGACCGGGTCCCCGACGGCGAATTCCTGCTGCACATGGACCTTCACCTGCACCGGCTGGAAATCACGCGCCTGTCCGTGGGCGGCCGCCTCGCCCTGAAAGACTCCCGCTGGCTGGAGGAAAAGGGGCTTTTGCGGCTGCAGCGGCGCTGGGCCGAGGCCCTGGCGTCCGAGTTCGTGCAGACCACGCGTTTCGACCCCCTGCACCGCGCCGCCACCGAACAGGAGCTCTACGACCGCCTGCCCGGCCTGCTGGCGGAAGTCGACCGGCACGGGTCGGCGGTCTTCGAGATGCGCAGCGGCCGGGCCGTGCACCGCATCACCGTCACCGGCGACCTGCTGTCCGAAGCCGTCGACGGCGTGCTGTCCGAGGTCCCGCACCTGATCCGGCAGATGGTGCCCTCCGGCCCGCTGGCCCTGCAGTACACCCGGCGCCTGGCGATCCTGCCCGGCTTCGAAAACCTCCTGTCCGAAATGGCCAATGTCCGGCCGCTGCCGCTGCCGGCAGGGGCTGCCGCCCTGGGCGCGGCCGACATGTGGCAGGGCCTCGAAGAGGCCCGCAGCGATGCGCGGGCCCTGTACTTCACCAGCCGCCCCTGCAGGGAAATGCCGCTATCACGGCGCAGGGAGAAAGTCGCCACCCCCTCCCAGGCTCCGCCGGCGGCAACCCACGTGCTCTTCGAAGACACCGCCTGGCCGCTGACGGCCGCTCCCCTGGTCATCGGCAGCCGGCCGCCGCAGGGCGGCATTCGCCTCCCGGACGGCGATGCGGTACGGCCGCAACACTGCAGCCTGCGGCTGGAATCCGGCGGGGTGCTGCTGGAGGTCCACGACGACGGCGAGACCCGCGTAGACGGCCGGCGGGTCCAGGGCACGCGGCGTCTGTCGCGCGGACAGGTCCTGCAGATCGGCAACCCCGGCGTGCGCCTGCGGCTGATCTCCTGCCTGGAAAGGCCGGACAGGCCGGATGGCGCCTGATTGCCCGCGGATCCCGGAGCATCCATGAAACGCAGAAAGGTCAACATCTTCAGCCTCTCTTTCCTGGACTGCATCTGCTGCGGTCTGGGGGCCGTTATTCTGCTTTTCGTGCTGGTCAACGCCCGCGGGGCCGTTCGGCGCGATACGATCACCCGCGACCTCAAGGCCCAGGTCAACCGCCTGGAAAAGGCGGTGCTCGAGCAGCGCAAGCAGCTCATCCAGGCGCGCAACGTGCTGGATGAAACCCGCCGCGAGCTGGTCACCACCCAGGGTGCCTCCCGGCGCGTGATCGAGGTGCTGCGCAGGCGAAAAACCGAGCTGGCCGAATACGACAAGGAAACCCTGGCCACCACGGCCCACGTCAACCGCCTCAAGGCGGACCTCAAATCGCTGGAAGAGGAGGTCAAACGACTGCGCGCCGGGGCGCGCCG
>JAMOVG010000310.1 GCA_027061725.1 Desulfobacteraceae bacterium | reverse complement strand
GTTTGATCCCATCCCCGCCTTCGGAAAGCGCGAAAAGCTGCAGCAGGGCGCCCACATCGCCGAAGGAGTAAAGCATCCAGGCGTCCGCGGGCCTGCCGTCGCGTCCGGCCCGGCCGGTTTCCTGGTAATAGGCCTCCATGTTGGCCGGCAGGTCCAGGTGCGCCACGAACCGGACGTCGGGCTTGTCGATACCCATGCCGAAGGCGATGGTGGCCACGACGACCAGCGTATCCTCTTCCTGGAAGCGCCGCTGGTTTTTAAAGCGTTCGTCGGCCGGCAGCCCGGCGTGGTAGGGCAGGGCGGCAATTCCGTTTTCTGCCAGCCAGGCGGCCATGCTTTCCGACCGCTTGCGGGTGCGAACGTAGACGATGCCCGATCCCTGCGGGTGTTCATCTTTGATAAAACGCAGCAGCTGCCGCTTTTCACCTTGCTTGGGCTGCACGCGGTAACGGATGTTGGGCCGATCCAGGCTGCTGATGAACACTTCGGCCCGCCGCAGGTCCAGCTTTTCCAGGATGTCCTGGCGGGTGATGGCATCGGCCGTTGCCGTCAGCGCCATTCTGGGGATGTCCGGGAACATGCGGGTCACCTCGGTGATGCGCAGGTATTCCGGCCGGAAATCGTGGCCCCACTGGGAGACGCAGTGCGCCTCGTCGATGGCGAATAGCCTCGGCCGGATATTGCCCAGAAAATGGCGAAAGCTGTCGGTAAGCAGCCTCTCCGGGGCTACGTAGAGAATATCCAGTCCCCCCTCGGCGGCCCGGCGCTGAACATCCTGCGCCTCGTGAAAGGACAGGGAGGAGTTCAGGTAGGCCGCCTGCACACCGTATTGCCGCAACCCCTTGACCTGGTCCTCCATCAGGGCGATGAGCGGTGAGACCACAATGGCGACCCCGGGCGCCAGCATGGCGGGAATCTGGTAGCACAGGGACTTCCCGCCACCCGTGGGCATCAGGGCGAAAATATCGTTGCCTTTCAGAACGGCCTCGATGATCTCCCGCTGGTTTTCCAGGAAATTGTCGTATCCGAAGACCGTCCGGAGGACTTTTTGGGGAGAGTTGTCCATACGTCACTCACAGGAATCGATGATGCAATGGTCGACCGGCGCTGTTGTCCTTTTCGGACAATAACATGTCACAGCCTCCCGGGAAAGGCGTAAAGCGGCAGCAAAAGCGCTGACGGGTTCGACCCCGGCATCCCGAACGCTGTGCGCCAAAACGGGGAGCCATCCCGTTGGCCGTTGCGTACGGGGGCGATTTTGTATAGATGAACAGTTTCGACACGGTTGCCGGCCGATTGGAGCATGTCAGCGACGAGTCGGCGGAAAAAAGGGGCGCCTGCACATCGCCCTGTGGGCGGGCGGCCTCCATAACTCCGAGACGATTGAATGAAACCGGGGAGGGCATCCATGAAAAAGGCGCAATATACAGCGCTGACGGATTACCGCAGGCTGACGGTATCGGAGATGAAAAAACGGGCGTCGGCGTTCTACTCGGAAATGGCGCGCCGGCGCACAGTGCGGGATTTTTCCGATGAACCGGTCGAGCGCGATATCATTGAAAACTGCCTGCGCGCGGCTTCGACGGCGCCCAGCGGGGCCAACCGGCAGCCGTGGACCTTTGTCGCGGTTTCGGACCCCGTCGTGAAAAAACAGATACGGGAGGGGGCCGAAAAAGTCGAAGAGGCGTTTTACAGCGGGGAGGGTACCCGAGGCTGGGTGCGCGACCTCAAGCACCTGGGAACGGCGCCCCGCAAGCCGTTTCTGGAAAAGGCGCCGTACCTGATCGTGATTTTCTCGCAGCTTTACGGCCTTTTGCCGGACGGTGAAAAACAAAAGTACTACTACGTACTGGAATCCGTGGGTATCGCCACCGGCGTGCTGATTACGGCCCTGCACCACGCAGGACTGGTCTCGCTGACCTATACGCCGGCCAACATGCGGTTTCTCAACAGGGTTCTGTCCAGGCCTAAGCGCGAAAAGCCGTTCATGATCTTGGTGACGGGGTACCCGGCCGAGAATGCGCGCGTTCCGTTGCTGGAAAAGAAGGCGCTGGGGGATATCGCCGTATTTGTTTGAGCCGGAGTGTGCGATTGTCGGGGGGATGACGCGCCATTCCGTGGTATAGGTCTAAACCCGGACCCACCGATTTTCCCCTGAAGACTAGTTTTCGGCCATGCGCCGTTCTATGGCGCGTATGGTGGCGACCAGGGCGGGCTCCCGCCGGGCCGTGGTGATCTGTCCCTAGGCATAGTCGGCGGTGATCAGTTTCGGTTTGCCGAGGAAATCGGCGACCATGGTGACACCGAAGGGCCGACCGTATAGTAGCGTTCCGGGACGAGCCTATCGTTCATTGCAGGTTTTTGAGCTTTTCGATCAGCGGTCCGTCCTCGCGCCACAGCCAGCAGCTGTTTTGAACCCGCTTGATGACCATGGGAATATGATCTTTGGAATTCAACGGCTGGCGGGTCATGGCGCTCCAGCTGCCCTGCACGGCTGCCGGTGCCATGGCCGTCAGCAGGGACACCAGATGCGTGCAGCCCCGGGGGCCTCCGGCGATTTTCTTCAGGCGTGCCGTGAAACCGGCTACGATGGAAAGTCCCTTGACCGGGGCCAGGCACTCCCGGACCTGGACGCATAGCTCGTGGGGCGTGGTGGGCATCTCCACCTCGATGTCCACGATGGTCAGCTGGGGGCCGCGCACCTCCATGCGGATGATCATGTGGTGCACGGTACCGGGTTCCAGCACCTCGCCGGTGAGCGGGTAGGAGCGAAACAGCCGTTCGTCCCGGAGGATGCCTTCGACTATCACCGAATCGGGGCCTCCCTCGTAGGTGGCAATGTCGATGCGACGCGTGTGGATCTTCTGTCCTTTTTCGATCATGGGGACGTCCTTGAATAAGTGAATAACCGAAGCCTCACCGGTTGCCTGCGCCCCTGCATCCTGGCCGGAAACGGCAGCCCCCCGGATTTTTTCAGCGATACGGTATAATATCACTGCGCGAGGGGGGCGCAAGAATTTTCTTCGTCCGCGGAATCCCGGACCGAACCGGGCGTTCGGACGGGTTTTGGAAGGGCTTTCGCGGATTTTCGCGGATCCGTCGGCGGCGTCGGATGGGATTTGACATCGCGCCGGCAAAACCTATGGTATGGTATAAAAGGAGGAACCTTGGACAGACTCAAACCAATCGTCATTTTCCTGTTGATTGCCTTCAGCGCATCCTGTGCCACCGTCCTGCAGGGAGAGCCCGGCGCCGAGAAAGACCTGTCCGTGACCCGTGACTGGCAAGACTGGCGGGAGCCCCCGCCGTGGAGCCGGCGATAGCAGGCCGGGCCCCCTACGGGCCCCCGAAGGCTTCGGCGGCGGCCGTCGCGATGCGCGGGTCGTCGTATTCCACGAATTCGCCGGACCAGGAACGGGGGGCATGCAGGGCCAGCCAGGCGATGGCGCGTGCCGGGGTCTCCGGCGGCTCCAGGCGCTGTTCGGACTTGAGGCGCCTAAAATAGGCCCACTTGTCCGCCTCCATGGCGTCGGCGCCCCGCTCGCGGATGGCGGCCTGCATGTCGGTGTCCACCACGCCGGGGCGCAGGGCAATGCAGGTCACTTCGGGTTCTTCCGCGGCCACCACGCGGGTGAAGTGGGTCAGCCCGGCCTTGGCGGCGCAGTAAGCGCTCCAGCCGACGATGGCGCTGTGGGCGGCGCCGCTGCTGACATTGATCACCCGCCCACGGCTGCGACGCAGCGCAGGCAGGGCGGCCCCGGTCAGGTAGAAAGGGCCCAGCAGGTTGACGCCGATGTTGTAGGCCCACTGCCCGGCGTCCGCTTCGGACACGCGTGCGATGGGGTCGGCCAGACCGGCGTTGTTGACCAGGGCGTCCAGGCGCCCGAAAGTCTCCAGCGTTTTTTCCACGGCCCGGCGGCACTGGGCGGCATCGGCGACGTCAAGAGGCAGGGCAATCGCGCTGCCGCCGTTTTCCTCGATCCTCTGGGCCAACGCCTCCAGTTTTTCGCCGGAACGCGCCGCCAGGGCGATGCGGCAACCCGCCGCAGCGAGCCAGTGGGCGGTGGCGGCGCCCATTCCCCGCGAAGCCCCTGTCACCAGTGCAACCCTGGGAGTCTCGTTCATTTTCCGGTCCTTTTCACTGATATCGATAACCGCCCGCTACGCACCACGGCGTCGGGAGCAGGGTCAGGAGATTTTCTGCTTGAAGGCGTCCAGGGCTTCCGGCAGGAGCCGTCGGATGTAGGACGAACGATCCTTGGGAATCAGTTGGCAGAACTCGGCGTGCCCCGGATGGGAGTCCGCCAGCTCCGGCGGCCGGTGTCGACAGGCGGTTTTGTAGCGCGCAAAGCCGGAGACCATGTCCAGAAAAGGGATGTCGCGACAGGCGAATTCCCGTATCCAGCCAAGGCGGTAGAGCATCTCGAAGCGCACCTGGTCTGCCAGGAAGAGGTGGATGTCCACAATGGCCATCTTCTCCTCGGTATCCAGCAGTTGAAATTTCCTTTCCGCCCCCATTCCCAGAATCCCCATGATCAACTGGTAAAAAGCGGTCGTGCTTTCGTCGCCGGGCGTCGCAAGCGCCATCAGAACCTCGTCGGGCAGGTCCTGAGTGCCGGTGGTCTGGTCAAAAGCGACGCTGAAGCGCTGGCGCCAGGCCCCGAATGCCTTTTTCTCAAAGGCCTGCGCCCGGTATGTTTTCAGATCGACAACCTCACCCATGCCTGCTTGAACCCCGTCTTCCCGTCAGCGGCCCCCGCCGTCGCCGCCGTCGGGGGAGCCCTGGTCGCGTTTGATCGTAAAGCTACATTTTAGGCCAGAACGCCGTGCTTGTCAAAATAAACCCGGAAAGCGGTTGCTGCGCCCGCGGTCTAGGGGGCCATCGCGAGCGGCATGACATGCCGGGGCCTGCCGGGACCCTTTACATTTGCGGAGATCCGCATTATGAATAGGACGAAACAACCCCGGTGAAAACATGCGATTTCTGCTCTACAACATACGCTATGCCGCCGGCATCGGGCGACGATTTCATCTGCCCGTGCCTTACAGTGGCTACATCAAGAATACCAGCCTGAACCTCAAGCATATCGTCGACTTTATCCGCTCCGTGGACCCGGATATCATCGGGCTGATCGAGGTTGACAGCGGGTCATTCCGGTCCGAAAAGAACAATCAGGCCGAGTCCATCGCCTGGGAACTGCAGCACAAGCACATCTACCAGTCCAAGTATGCCGCCACCTCCATGACCCGCAAGGTTCCGCTGCTCAACAAGCAGGGCAACGCCATCCTGACCCGGTTGCCCATCGTTTCACAGAAATTTCACTACTTTCGTGAGGGGGTCAAACGGCTGGTGATCGAAGCCGAGTTGGAGGACGTGACCGTTTTCCTGGTGCACCTCTCGCTGAAATTCCGTCACCGCCAGCACCAGCTTCAGGACCTGTACAACATGGTCCGCAAGAGCGAAAAGCCGAAAATCGTGGCCGGCGACTTCAACGTTTTCTGGGGAGACCGCGAGCTGCAGCTTTTCCTGGCCGCCACGGGACTGGTCAGCGCCAACGGCGAGGGCCGACCCTCCCACCCCAGCCGTGCACCCCGGCGCCAGCTGGACTACATCTTCCATTCACCGGAGCTGCGCACGGTTTCGTTCGAAGTGCCCCGGATTAAACTCTCGGACCACGCTCCGCTCGTCTGGGATTTTGAATTCCAGGAAAATTACCGCCTCGATAACGGACAGCACCACACCCTGCCGCAGACCGGGTAGGCAAAAACCGGCCTAACCGAATTTTTCATTGACTTTCACCAGTCCCTATTCCTAATCAATATGAGGCCTTCCGGCCGTTTCCGCCGATTGGCGTGCGGGAAAAATCCGGGTGAAAGCAGAAAGGGGGAGAGAATGACAGGTTCTGGGTTCATGCGTGTGATGCAGCAGGGTCTGGCGGTGGCCGTGGTTGTGTTGATGAGTGCCGCCGGTGCCATGGGGGCCAGGGTCGAATCTTTTACGGCCGACCAGGTGGTGATGGATTCCGCCGGAAACGTCACGTTCCAGGGAAAGGTTTACATGGCGCCCGACAAAATGCGCTCGGATCAGCCCATGGGACGGCACGGCAAGATGGTCATCATTTATCGGCGGGATAAAAAAGAGCTGTGGGCCCTCGATCCCGGCAAAAAAAGCTACATCCAGATGCCGATGGATGAAAAAAAATGGGAGCAGGCGGCCAAGAGCGCCATTAAATCTGAAAAGGCCAAGATCCTGGGAAAGGAAACCGTCAACGGTTACCCCTGTGTGAAAAAGCAGGTCACCCGTCAGATGGAGATCATGGGCATGAAAATGACCAGTACACAGACCATCTGGGTGTCGGATGCGTTCGGGATACCCATCCGCACCCGTTCCCAGGACGGCACGGTGACGGAACTGCGCAATATCAAGAAGGGCAAACCGCCCGCCAGGCTGTTTGAAATCCCGTCCGGCTACAAGAAGGTCGGCAACGACATGGGCGCGCTGTTCATGAATATGGGCGGAATGAAGATGCCGCCTGCCGGGCAGCAGGGCGGCGGGAAGGGAGAGATGAAGCTGCCTTTCAAGCTTCCCAAGGGCATGAAACTGCCCTTCGGCTCAAGCAACTGACCGTCGAAACAGGGGCGGCACGAGCACCCACAGGAAAAGGGGGCGCCACAACGCCCCCTTTTCCTGTGGGTGGGCCAGGCAGTCGTTTTTCAGCCGGCCGCCGCCACCTTCTTGGCCGGCCCGTCGTCCAGCCCCTT
>JAMOVG010000309.1 GCA_027061725.1 Desulfobacteraceae bacterium | reverse complement strand
TTGCCCACGGGCGGCTGACGGCAAATATTGCCGAAGTACTGCCTGCCGAAGTGGAAATCACCCGTCTTTTCCTGACCCACTGCCACTACGACCACAGCGGCGGGGCCGAGGCGGTAAGAAAAGCGTACGACTGCCGCATCGTGGCCCACGCCCTGGATGCCGTCTACCTGGAAAAGGGCGACAGCCGCGTGACGGCCGCCGAGTGGTATGGGGCGCGCATGAATCCGATGCGGGTGGACGAGCGCATGTCGGGTTCCGAAGCGACATTCCCCGTCGGAGACGGCGAGGTCACGGCCTACCACTGTCCGGGGCATTCCCCCGGGTCGGTGGTGTACGTGGTGGAGATGGGTCCCCGGCGGGTGCTGTTCGGGCAGGACGTGCACGGACCGCTGGACGCGTCCTTTCGCTCCGACCGCGACGACTACGCGCGTTCGCTGACGTTCATGGCCGGCCTGCAGGCGGACATCCTATGCGAGGGACATTTCGGGGTCATCCGCGGAAAAGGGGCCGTGCGCGAGTTCATCCTCTCCCACCTGCCCCCCCGGTCTTGAACCGATGAAAGTATGTGTAAAGGCCCGCCAGGATGTAGATAGCGCTATGGCGGTGTTCAGGGGGTGATCTCTTTCTGACTCCCCCGTGCAACTGGCCTATCCGCTGGGATATGGCATCGCCAGGCGTCGTGTCGACTTTCGGCGCTTAGCCTGCCTCGATGTCCTGGCGCGAAACGATGTTGCAGGTCTGCAGCTCCTGGTCGTAGACGATTACGGCCTTACCCGACGCCAGTTGACGCCGGACCCGCTGCACATCCGCATCGAGGGATTTTGCGGCATAACCGGTATCAGTGCCGTCGCGGGTGACAAACTCTTCGATCAGTCGCCGCAACGCATCGTCGCTGATCGCCTGCCAGGGTACTACAACACCGGCCCCCACCATCGCCTCCGTGCCGCCCTACTCCTCGATGGCGAAGTGCGCCCGGCGGTTGCGGGCCCAGGCCTCTTCATTGTGGCCCGGGTCAGCGGGCCGCTCTTCGCCGTAGGACACCGTGCGGATACGATCGGGCGAAACCCCCAGGTTGACGAGGAATTCCCGGGCCGCCAGCGCACGCCGTTCGCCCAAAGCCAGGTTGTACTCGACGGTGCCGCGCTCGTCGGTGTGCCCCTCGATGAGAATGCGCGTCTCCGGGTTCTCGTTGAGCCAGGCGGCCTTGAACCGCAGTGCGTCCCGGGCCTCATCGTCAAGCGCCGCGCTGTCAAAGGCGAAAAAGACGTCCTCCTGCGCAAACCGGGTGCGCGCATCGGGATAAAGGCCGGAGTCCCCCATGGCACCGGCACCGGCGGTGCCGGCAGCGCTGGTGCCGGCGGTTTCATCCGCGAGATTCTCCCCCTGGATTCCTCTCCCGGCTCCGGCGGCTCCACCCGCCCCCGCCCCCTCACAGTCGAGCTTCACGACCACGCTGGGCGGGTACTCGTTGTTGCGGAAAACCTTGCGGGCCTCCTGGCAGCCTTCCTTGTTCAGGAAAAGGTAGTGGTCCATGCCATCCTGGGGCACGGCCACCATGGTGGGGGTGTTGCTGTAGGATTTGCCGTCGAAAAGCACGCTGGCGCCGGAGGGGTTGGTGACGATCTGCATACTGTGAATCTTCTTGCTGCTGCAGCCCGTGAACATCAGCAGCGCCGCCGCGCAGGCCAGCAGGATACAATGCTTGGTTTGGGTACTCATGGTCAATAAGCCTCCTGCATGGTTTGAACCACGTCGCCTTCCACCAGGTAACCCTCCTGGTCGTCCTCGGTGATGCGGTAAATGACGCAGTTGATCATCAGGTCGCCGGCCGCTTTGTTGATGGCATTCTCCACGGCCTGGTTGATTCCGTTGGTAGCGTACTCGGGGAAGAATTTCTTCTCCACGAGGAATTTCCCCTCGACGCCGCGCGCCTTGAACTTCATCTTGTCGGCATCGATCTTGTTAAATTCGACGTTGCGGGTGGAAACCACGGTGAAATGGCCGATGCGTATCTTGCCCTTTGGGGCGCTGGAACAACCGGCCAGCAGCACCGCGGCAGCGAATACGGCCACACCGACATACCTGATGCGTTTCAAAAGGCACCTCCTGGGTTATGGGGGATACTGGTTTTTGATTCCACGGGCAGCACAAACATGGTAAGATGAAATCGATCTATAGCACACGATACGCGACATGAAAAGCCTCAATCACGACCCGCCGCCCGGGCCGGAAGGATGCGCCCACTGCGGCCGGTCGACAGACGCGGAAAGGAGCCGGGATCCCATGCCAATCGCCAAAAGAATGACCGATATGGTAGCCGCAATGGAAATGGTCACGAAAATGTTCGAGGAGGGGGACCGGCTCAGGTCGCAGTACGGCACCGAGAACGTCTTCGACTTTTCCCTGGGCAACCCGGATGTTCCGCCCCCGCCGGAATTCAAAAAGGTGCTGCGCGAACTCGTTGCGGATGACGCCCTGGGCCACGGCTACACGCCCAACGCGGGCCACGCCCAGGTGCGCCAGGCGGTGGCCGAACACTTGGGCGCGGAGCACGGCCTGTCCGTGCCGCCGGAGCTGGTGGTCATGACGGTGGGGGCCGCCGGGGCCTTAAACGACGTGCTCAACGCCGTGGTCAATCCGGGCGAGGAGATCCTGGTGCCGTCGCCCTACTTCATCGGCTACCAGCACTACGCCTTCCTGGCCGGGGCGACCGTCAAGACCATACCCACGGACGAGCGTTTCCACCTGGACATTGCGGCTGCAGAGGCCGCCATCAACGCCAAAACCCGGGTAATGCTGATCAATTCACCCAATAACCCCACCGGAGCCGTCTACACGGCCGAAGAACTGGCCGCCCTGGGAGAGGTGCTGGAGCAGGCCGGGGCCAGATTCGGGCGGCGCATTTACCTGGTGTCCGACGAACCCTACCGCAAGATCGCCTACCAGGGGGAAGTGCCGTCGGTCTTTCAGGCCTATGCCCACTCCATCGTCGTCTCCTCCTATTCCAAGGAGCTGTCCCTGGCCGGGGAGCGCATCGGCTACCTGGCCGTCAACCCGGCCGCCGAGGATGCGCGCCTGGTGGCCGACGCGGCGGCGGTGGTCAACACCATGCTGTGCGTCAACGCCCCCAGCCTGCTGCAGCTGGCCGTGGCCCGGCTGCAGGGGGTCACCGTGGACGTCACCATTTACAAGCGCCGCCGGGACCTGCTGTGCCGCGGGCTGGCCGAAATCGGCTACCGCTTCCACGAACCCGAGGGCGCCTTCTACCTCTTTCCCCAGAGCCCTATCGCCGACGACGTCGAATTTGTCCGGCTCCTCAAAGAGCAGCTCATTCTGGCCGTACCGGGGCGCGGCTTCGGCGCACCGGGCTACTTCCGCCTTTCCTATGCGGTTCCCGACGCTACCATTACGGGATCCATGAAGGGCTTCCGCCGCGCCCTGCAGCAGGCATCCTGACGGGCGGAGGGCCCCTTGGGACGCCACGCTGGCGCGCTGTCGCAAATGCAGGCGCCCAAGGTGGCCCGCGGGGCGAACCGGAGCCTCAACGGAGCCGCTTCGGCCGGTCTCAGAAGCCGTCGGGGCCCCTGCGGGGATCGCCGCCGCCCCGGCCGGCACTCTTTTGCGCCCGCAGCACGACCGGTGCCTTCTCGTCGGTTTCGGAGCCCACCTGCAGCAGCACGATGGAGGCCATCACCAGGGCGCCGCCCAGCATCTGCAGCGGGCTCAGGGCCTCTCCCAGGAAAAAGTAGGCCACCAGCCCCGCGCTGATGGGCTCCAGGGTGGCGGTGATGCTGGCGTGGGTGGAACGGATCCGGTTGATGCCCTCGAAGTAGAACCCGAAGGGCAGGACGGTGCCGAAGATGCCGATGAAAAAGATCCACCACCACTGGATCGGGGTGTACCCCTGCAGGAAGGCCGCCAATGGCGGCTGGGCCACGTTCCAGGCCGCGGCGGCGAACAGCATGGCGTAAAACAGCACCGTCCAGGGGTTGTAGGTACGCATGCCGTACTCGCTCAGCAGCGAGTAGGTGGCGAAAGCCAGGGCCGCCAGCAGGCCGCCCACGATGCCCGCCCGGTTCAAGGAGAGCAGTTCGAGATCGTAAGCGCCCACCACCAGAAAACAGCCCGTCAGCGTGCCGGCAATGGCGATGACGGTCACCGCCCGCAGCTTTTCACGGGCGAACACCACCGCATACAGGGCCACGAAAACCGGCCCGGTGTAGTGCAGCAAAATGGCCGCCGCCACCTTGATCTTGCTGATGGCAAAGAGGTAGAAAAACTGGGCCGCCGAGACCCCCAGAATACCCAGCAGAAGGAAATAGCACAGGTCTGCGGGGCGAATCCGCAGCAGATCTCGCCTTCTCAGCACGAGCCACAGCAAAAGTCCAACGAAGGAGATGGTAGTGCGCAGCTGGATGAGCTGAAAAGCGGTCAGGCCGCTGTTGAACAGGTACTTGGCCGCTGACCCCGACACCGCCCACAACACGGCGGCCAGCACCACGTAGAAAATTCCCGTTGCATTTCCGGTGACGGCACCCATCACACTGGCCTCACTTGCCCGCCGGCCGGTGCTCCCGGCGATAGATGTTCAGCGAGTCCGCTGAGTAGATGGCCAGGGCCGTCCAGATCATGACGAAGGTCCACAGCTGCGCGGACGTGAAAGGCTCGCGGTAATAGAGCACGGCCAGCAGGAACATGCCGCTGGGGGCCAGGTACTGCATCAACCCGAGGGTGGACAGCCGGATACGGCGGGCCCCGGCGGTGAACAGCAGCAGGGGCACGGCCGTCATCAGGGCCGTGCTCATGAGCAGAAGATCCAAGCGCAGGTCGCCCCGGAAGATCGAACCGCCGTGGCGTGCACCCAGGAAAACCAGGTAGGCCAGTGCCGGCCCGGACATGAGCATGGTCTCCACGGTGAGCCCCACCAGCGAACTGACCGGCGCCACCTTGCGGATCAGCCCGTAGAGCCCGAAGCTGAAAGCCAGCACCAGGGAAATCCACGGGAACTGACCGTACTGGACCGTGAGGTAGATCACACCCGCGGCGGCCAGCAGAACCGCCGTCATCTGCGCGGGCCGCAGCCTCTCGCGCAGGAAGGTCATGCCCAGCACCACGTTGACCAGCGGGTTGATGTAGTACCCCAGGCTGGCCTGCAGGAGGTAACCGTTGTTGACCGCCCAGATGTAGATCAACCAGTTGAGGGCCACCAGCAGGGCGCTGGCGGCCAGCACCATCAGGGTCCGGCCGCTGCGCAGCACCTCGCACAGCTCACGCCACTGGCGCGCCACCAGGATGATGACCATCAGAAAGGCAAAAGACCACACAACGCGGTGCATCACGATTTCCAGGGGCCCCACCGCCCCTATCGCCTTCCAGTAGACCGGGCTGAGCCCCCAGATGAGGAAAGCCGAGGCCGCGAAAAAAACCCCCGACAGTGCCGTTTCGTGTGTCTCGTTCAGAGCATGCCTCCCCCTGCGGGCCCCGTTACCCGCCATGTTCAAATCCCGATCCACCGTCCACTTGGCCCGATGCCCGTACCGACCGTGAACCGATAGCAGCATTCTCTTCCCGACACAACATGATGTTCGCAAGCCCGTCCATTTTGTGGCCAGGCTTTCCGCCACCCTTTCCATACACCGGTGCCCGTCCAGTACCGGCATTGGCCGTATCCGGCCCCCGGCCTCACCACGCCCGCATACCGGCCTCCCCGAATCCGGGAGGCATCCAGGAAAAAATTCAAGTCCATAATGAGTTTCTGACGCGGATCAAGAGGGGCGGACGCGCCAACACGATATACGACAGGTGGTTCGCCAACATGCAAAGGCACGAAAACGGCAAGGCCCCGCGCACGGCCGGAACCGGCGCCGGCCCGCTCAGTGCAGCACGGCATAGCCGACGGCCAGGTATCGCGCCAGCTTTCCCGCCGTGACCAGGACGAGGAACGTCAGGATATTGATCCGCAGGACACCGGCGGCGATGGTCAACGGATCGCCGATAACCGGAACCCACGCAAACAGGAGGCTCAGCACGCCGTACTTCCTGAAACGTTTCTCGGCCTTGATGAATTCATCCTCTGGGATCCGGAAAAGCTTTCCGACCAGCAGTGTGCTGCCCCACAACCCGACGGCGTAGTTGAAGAGCGATCCCAGCACGTTGCCCAGCGTCGCCAGGCTTATCAGCAGGGGCGGATCCAGATCTTTGAGCAGCAGAAAGCCCAGAACGGCCTCCGAACTCAATGGCAGCAGGGTCGCCGCCAGAAAAGACGACAGAAAGAGTCCCAGGTACCCGAGTTGCGTGAAATATTCCATGCGGCAAACCTGTGAGGCCGCAGCGCCCCCATCGATGGCGCAGCGATCGTTGTGTTTCATGCGACGGCCGGCACCGACAATAGAACAGGCACCCCGGAAAATGAAGGAAAAAAATCATGGCTGCCAGGCGTGAGAGACGGGACACTTTCCTCTGGGTGGTACTCATATCCATCGTAGGGCTGGGAAACGGTGCGCAGCCGCCGGCCCTCTTCAACGGCCCGGCTGTAGTCGGAGGCAACCTCGATAACCGTGACACCTTTTTGCCGCAACAGGTCTTTTTTCCACTGCTTGGCGTCCGCGGCCATGTGCACCACACCACCACACGAAACCCCAGGCGGACCCCGACGATGCCGATGCTCGGCCCCACGTTGCCGGTGGATCCCACGGCGATGGCGCAGCAGGAGAAAAATTCCCTGAAGCGCCCGCTTTCCTGCACGGCGTAGTCGCCGTCTTCCCTTAGGAGCCCATGCGCCAGGGCCA
>JAMOVG010000308.1 GCA_027061725.1 Desulfobacteraceae bacterium | reverse complement strand
GCCACCTTCTCCACCATGGAGATCACCCGCCGGATCTGGCGGCTGTCGCCCACCAAGCGGTGGGAGATGCCGGACGGGCGGGCGGGAACGGCCGCGGCGGGCGGCGGGCTCTCCGCGCTCTCCAGGGCCTGACGGACCACCGCGCGCAGCTCCACCGGGGTGAACGGCTTGGGCAGGTAGTCAAAGGCCCCGATCTTCATGACCTCCACGGCCGACGACACCGAGGCATAGCCTGTGATGACGATGACACGCGTGGCCGGGTAGCGCTCGCGGATGCGGCTGAGCACCTCCAGCCCGCCCAGGGCGCTCATCTTCAGGTCGGTGACCACCACGTCGTAGGGGGCTTCGTCCATCATCCGCAGCGCGGCGTAGCCGTCCTGGGTGGTGTCCACCGTCAGGTCCATTTTGGACAGTATGCGGCGGCAGTTGCGGCAGATCTCGATCTCGTCGTCGACGATCAGCACCCGGCCGGGGCTAGCGTGCATCTTCTTCTCCCCCGGGCAGCGGCAGGCTGATGGTAAACAGCGTTCCGCGCCCCTTGATGCTCTCGACGTCAATGGTGCCGCCGTGCTGTTCAATGATGCCGTGGGTCAGGGCCAGGCCCAGACCGGTGCCCGACTCCTTGGTGGTGAAAAAGGGGTCGAAGACCCGCCCCAGGTTCTCCTTGTCGATGCCGCAGCCGGTGTCGCCGACGCAGATTTCGACGGCGAGACCGTCGTCGGACAGGCGCGTCTCGACGGTTACCCTGCCCCCCGGCGGTGTGGCCTCCACGGCATTTAACACCAGGTTGATAATACTCTGTTGAATCTGGCCCTTGTCCACGTCCAGCGGCGGAAGGCCCTCCGCCAGCCGCTTTTCGATGCTCACATCGTGGAAGGCGGCCTGTTTCTTGGTCAGCAGGAGGCTCTCGCCGACCACGGCGTTGATGTCCTGGTGGTGCTTGTTGGGCCGCGACTGGCGCGCGAAGTCCAGCAGGCTGGTGACGATCTTGCGGCATCGCAAGGTCTCGCGGGCGATGGTCTCCAGTTCCTCGTAGGCCGGGTCCTCAGGGGCGGTCTCCTCCTGCAGCAGCATGGCGGTGGTCAGAATGGTGGTGAGCGGGTTGTTGATCTCGTGGGCTACACCGGCCGACAGGCGCCCGATGGAAGCCAGTTTTTCCTGCTGCATCATGGACTTCTGCAGGTTGATGTCTTTTGTGATGTCCCGCGAAATCTCGATGGCCCCCACCAGCTCGTCGCCCTCGAAGAGCGGGTAGCAGGAAATGGAGTAGTGCAGCTCGCGGCTATCCTTGTCGTAGTGCACGTGGGTGGCCTGGAATGGGCGCCGGGTTTCCAGGGTGTTGACCAGCGGACAGGGGTGCAGGTCCCCGGAACAGGGGATATTCTGGTGATGGGTGAGCTGGTAGCAAAACCTGCCGATGGCCTCGTGGCGCTCCAGCCCGATCTTGTCCAGCAGCGTCTTGTTGATGTCCAGCACGCGGTAGTCGCTGGCGATCACCAGCACGTCCTCCTGGATCAGCTGGTCCACCAGCACCTTGTAAAGCGCCCGCGTCTCCATCAGCTTCTGGCGGGTTTCCTGCTGCATGCGCGACACCCGTGATATCTCCCAGAACAGGGTGGCCGTCGTGTTGGCGATGGCGCGCACGGTGTTTTTCTTCTTTTTGAGGATATCGTTGTAGATATCCATGTCGCCCACCAGTTCGACGATTAGGTCGATGTCGTCGCGTTCGAAAAAATCGTTGTAGTCGGTGGTCACGAACAGGCCCTTTTTGCGGGCCTCGACGGCGCCCATGGCGTCCGGCCGCGGGTCGGCGACGGCCACCACTTTGGGGGAAATCCGGTAAAAGGTGTGGTTCTCAATGAGGTCCATCAGGCGCTTGCAGCGCCTTCCGCCGCCCACCACCGCTATGTTCATGCAAAATCTCCTGTTGAAAAAGACGGTTTCCGGGCCTATCCTGCACCCGCGGCAAAAACCCGTGCGGCGCCTGCCCGCGAACAACGGTTCGGCCTGCTCCCGGCGCCGGCCGGGAACATGCAGACACGTTCGCAGTTTAAATCAAAACCGGAGCGGATGCAAGAAAGATGGAAAAAGCGGAGGCGATCAAAACGGTACGGGAGAAAACCGGCATCGTGGTGATCTGCGGCCCCACCGGGGTGGGCAAGACCGCCGCGGCCATCGCGCTGTGCGAGGCCGTCGGCGGCGCCATCGTGGGGGCCGACTCCATGCAGGTCTATCGCTTCATGGACATCGGCACGGCCAAGCCCACCGCCGACGAGCAGGCCCGCGTGCACCACGATCTCATCGACGTGGTCGACCCGGACGAGGATTTCGACGCCGCCCGCTACCAGCACCTGGCCGACACGGCCATCGCGCGTCTTGTGAAAGCCAAGAGGGTGCCCGTGGTGGTGGGCGGCACCGGCCTGTACATCCGGGCCCTGCTGCACGGCATCTTTCCCGACGCCCCCGGCGACCCCGAGGTGCGCCGCGCCCTGCGCCGGCGGCTGTCCGCCGAGGGTGCCGCGGCCCTGCACCGCGAACTGGCCGCCCGCGACCCCGATGCCGCCGCCCGCATCCACCCCAACGACCGCCAACGCATCGTGCGTGCCCTGGAGGTGCTGGCCGTCACGGGGCGGCCGCTGAGCGAACTTCAGCGCCGCCACGGCTTCCGCCAGCAGCGCTACCGGGCCCTGCAGATCGGCCTCGACATCGAGCGGCAGGAACTCTACCGGCGCATCGACCGGCGGGTGGACCGTATGCTCGCCGAGGGGCTGCTCGACGAGGTGCGCGGCCTGCTGCGGCGCGGCTACGCAGCGACGCTCAAGTCCATGCAGTCCATCGGCTACCGGCACATGGTGGCCTACCTCGAGGGCCGTCTGGACTGGGACGAAGCCGTGCGCACCCTCAAGCGCGACACCCGCCGCTACGCCAAACGCCAGCTGACCTGGTTCCGCGCCGACCCCGCCGTGCGCTGGCACCGTCCCGACCAGGTGCCCCCCATCGTGAAAGCCGTAAGATCCTTTCTGGGGAAATAGGCATCCCGCCCCCCTGCTTCGTTGATTTTGCGGGCTTCGTGGAAAGGCAACGGCGCGGCGGCATCGTTTTTCAGGCCTGCCGGCGCCGGCGCCTCATGGCGCTTCCGAACCGCGTCCCTCAGGGGCGGGAAAAATCGATGCCCTCGAAAACCCCCCGGCGGTTCCGGGCCAGCGTCTCCCTCATGGCCGAGACGTACGGCGGCCGGATGTCACCCCTCCAGCGCGGGTAGCCGCCGCGCCAGACGTAGTCGATGAGGGCCTGGAACTGCGGCCGGCTGAAACGGTAGTCGCCCAGGGACACGGCCTCCCCGCCGGCAGGCACCGAGACACGGACCCGCTGCGGCTGTCCATAGCCGGCGATCAGCGTGCTCACCGCATCGCGTGTGCGGTACCCTTCCGGGTTCTGCTTGAAGTCCTCGGGCCGATGCGGGAAGGGGTAGCGGCGATAGAGTTCGCCGATGAATCCGGTGTACCGCACCCCGTGGATGGCCCCCATGAGATCGCCCACCTCTTCGGGGCGTTCGATGACGTGAACCGGCCAGTCGGTGCCGTAATCCCTGCGGCCGGCCGCAGCGGCCATCTCCATCAGCAGCCGGCAGAAGTCGTCGGCGAAGAAGAAATAGCGGTCGCACAGCAGCATGTCGGACTCGATGTTGAAGAACCCGAAGGCGATGGTCCTGTGGCTCAGTGATTCGAACGCAAGCGGCATGGTCGTCACTCTCCTGCGTGGGGTTTTCGGCGGCGACTTTTATGGTACCACAAGGCCCCCCGGCTGAAAAGCCAGGGCCATCGCCGGCAACGCCCGGCATGGCTGATGCCGAGACTCTGGGTAGGTTGGGCGCTCCTGGGTTCGAGGGGGCGGGCAGGTATCGGCGGCGCCTGGTCGGGAAACCGGCGGCCTGCTGGGCGGTCCGCTGGTGGGCACGGCCGTCGGTCTGATCGCCGGCGTGCACCTGGCACTGGCCGAATCGCTGCGCATCTTCAACGGTCTGGCGGACATCGACATCACCGTCCAACGCATCATCTGCAACAAGCTGCTCCCCGGCGCCGAATTTCCGCCACTTGAAGAGGCGTTCGGCCGGACACCGCAGATGCGTCTGCCGTTGTCCGAAACGCCCCTGGTGGGCCTGGCCGCCCTTGAAGGCTACCTGGACGCCCAGCGCGACGTGTTCGGCCGGCTCCTGCCCCGGCGCACCGCCGCCTCCGGCCGCCCCTGCCCGACGACGTCCGAAGCGCTCCAATAGGGCACGCAGCATCCCCACACCCGCCGCAGCGAAGCAGAACGGCATGGACGCCGGGCATCGAAGCGTGCCGGCATTTACTCCCTGCCGAGCGAATCGGCCTGCGGCGGCCGGCGGGGAATGCTGACGGTAAACAGCGCCCCCCGTCCGGGAGTCGAGGACACCGCGATGCGTCCGCCGTGCTGACGCACGATATGGTTGGCGATGAACAGCCCCAGCCCCGTGCCGCGGGTGCCCTTGGAGGAGAAAAAGAGGGTAAAGATCTTCTCGCGGGTCTCCAGGTCCATGCCCACGCCGTTGTCCTCGACCGTGAAGCGCACTTCCCGGTCGTCGCCGCTGCAGCCGAAGACAACGCTGTTGTGCCCGGGACGATCTTCCCTGAGGCAGGCGTCGGCGGCGTTTTCCAGGATGTTGACCAGCGCCGAGCGCAGCACTTCGGCATCGGCCTGGAAAGCGCCGGCCGAGGGGTCAAAGCGTGTCTGGAAGCCGATTCCCCGGGCCTCGAAGTGCGGCCGCATGGCGGCGGCCACCTCCCGGCAGAAATCGCCCGCGTCCGTGGGCCGCCGCTCCAGCTGGCGGTCCTTGGCATAAAAGAGGATATCCAGCACCATCTTGTGGATGCGCTCGACCATCAGCTTGACCGTTCGCCGCCCCTCTTCGATGCGCTCCCGGTCGTTCTTCTCGATGCCGGTGTCCAGCAGGTACATGCCGCCGTCCAGGCCGGTGAGCAACCCCTTCATACTGTGCGAAATGGAGCCGATCATCAGTCCCAGGGAGGCCAGGTGATCCTGCAGCTGGGTCTTTTCGCGCACCAGGGCCTCGAGGTGCTCGGTGTACTCCCGCAGCCGCGTGCGCATCCGGATGCGCTCCTGCACCCGCTTCAGGGCGATTTCCAGGGCATCCACGTTGATGGGCTTGGTGATAAAATCCGAGGCCTCGTACTTGAGGCTCTTGACCGCCAGGTCCATGTCGCCGTGGCCGGTGATCATGACCACTTCGGTTTCCGGGTCGGCCTGCTTGATGCGGCGCAGCAGTTCGATGCCGTCCATGACGGGCATCTTGATGTCGGTGAGCACGACAGGCGGCCGCTTTCGGGTGAAGATCTCCAGCGCCGCCCGCCCGTTGTCGGCCGTCAGCACCTCGTAACCCATGTCTGTCAGGGCGATGCCCAGCACGTCGCGGATGTCCTGCTCGTCATCCACCAGCAGAATACGACTGCCCGTTGTCGTTGGATGCGTCATTTTTCTCCTGAACGGGAAAGGTAAGTACGAAACAGGTGCCCTCGCCGGGCACCGACGCCACCTCGATACGGCCCCCGCACTCGCGCACGATGCCGTAGCTGATGGAAAGCCCCAGCCCGGTGCCCTTGCCGACTTCCTTGGTGGTGAAAAAAGGCTCGAAGATCTTGTTGGCGACCTCGGGGGGGATACCCGTGCCCGTGTCGCACACCTGGCAGATCACCCGCCCGTCCCGCCGCCGGGCACTGAGGGTGATTCGGCTGGGGCCGTCACTGCCGGGTGCCGTGCGCTGCTTCTCCTCGATGGCGTCACGCGCGTTGACCAGCAGGTTGATGAAGACCTGCTCCAACCGCCCGGGATCGGCGTTGATCTTGGGAAGATGCTCCTCGATCTCCCAAGCCACCTCGATGCCGCGCACCTTGAGCTGCTGGCTGAAGATGTCGTAGGCGCTGCGCATGACATCCACCACCTGGATGCGCTCGAGCTTCAGCTCCGACTTGCGGGCAAACTGCCGCATGTGGCTGATGATCCTGGCGGCGCGGTCCACGTTGCTGTCCACCTTCTCGAGCATGCCCACCAGGATCTTCTCATCGATGAACTCGCGCCGCCGGATCTTCCTCAGGCAGAAACTGCTGGCGGTCTTGATCACCGACAGCGGCTGGTTGAGTTCGTGGGCCACACCGGTGGCCATCTCGCCCAGGGTAGCCATTTTGCTGGCCTGGATGAGCTGCTGTTCGGCCTCCAGGCGTTTGGTGATGTCACCGGTGGTCACCAGCAACACTTTCTTTCCAAAGTACTCCGACGGTGAGATGCGGATGGTGACGTACAGGGAATGTCCGTCGCGGTGGACGTGCTTGACCTGGTTGATGACCGAGGCGGTCATCATCTTAAAGGCATAGTAGTCGCGTTCGTCCTTCCGGAAGAGGTCCAGAAAGCGGTGTCCCTGCAGGTCATCCGGAGCATAGCCGTACACTTTCTCGACGCTCGCATTGCAGTCCAGGATCTCCAGGGTCTCGGTGTCCAGCACGAAAACCGGGTTGGGGATATTGTTGAAGATGTCGTGGTACTTTTTCTCCGAGCGCTCCAGTTCCTCCTCCAGGCGCTTGCGCGAGGTGATGTCCAGGCTCATCTCCATGGCGGCCACGATCTCCCCATTTTCGTTCTTCAGGGGCGAGGTGGTGAAAATCCAGTGGGTCAGCGTGCCGTCCTTGTCGATGCCGCTCTCCTCGCCGGAGTGCGGCAGCCCGTCTTCGAAAGTTTTTTCCACCGGGCAGTCCACGCACTTCTCGGTGCGGCCCGTGTAGGCCCGG
>JAMOVG010000307.1 GCA_027061725.1 Desulfobacteraceae bacterium | reverse complement strand
TGAAACCGGAAGACGCTTCGCTGGCCGAACGCTTCGAACTCTACATCACCGGCGTCGAGCTGTGCAACGCCTTCAGCGAACTGACCGACGCCGAACAGCAGCGAAGGCGTTTCGCCCAGGAGCGCCGGCAGCGCACGGCCCTGGGCGCCGCGCGTTACCCACTGCCGGAAAAGTTCCTTTCGGACGTGGCGCACATGCCGCCCTGCACCGGCAACGCGCTGGGCCTGGACCGGCTGGTGATGCTGCTGGCCGACACCCGGCGCATCGACGACGTGGTCGCCTTCACGCCCGAGACACTCTGAGCCCGGACCGGCACAGCCGGGGTATTGTAGCAGATGTTACCCCCCGATGCCACAGGGAAAAGCCGGCGACGCCGGGACCCGTCACGGATTGCGTGCCCCGACGGGTCAGGCGACTTGCGATTGCCCTGACCGGGCGCAGTGGAACTGCGGGGATGTGCGCCGGGTTTCAGGAAGGCGTGCCGCCGGCACTGCCGCCGCCCGCCACGGTCGGCACCGTGGCGGGCGGCAACCGCGTGAGCAGGTAAAAAGCCGCCACCCCGGCCAGCATGATGAGCATACCCAGCAAAAAGGCCTGCTGCAGCTGGAAAAGGTCCATCATCACGCCGCCCAGCAGGGATCCGGCCAGCATGCCCATGCTGTGGGCCATGGTGAGGTAGGCCATCACCGATCCCATGGCGGCGGCCTGGCTGCCCTTGTGGACGCTCATGGCCATCAGGGCCGGGTTCGAGACGCCACCGCCCAAACCGAAGAAAATCGAGGCCGCCAGCATGCCGTAGAATCCGTTGGCCCACCCGAAGGCCCACACCGATACGGATACCAGTAACCCCCCGCTGACCACCAGCTTCACCCGGCTGAAACGGTCGGCCAGATACCCCATGGGCACGTGAATCAGCCCGCTGATGAAGACCCCCGTGGTCACCAATGCACCGATGAGCGCACTGGAAAGGCCGAAACGTTCGTCGGCATAGACGGGAACAAACCCCCAGATGATGCCGATGCAGGCCGTGTAGGCGAAGCGGAAGGCAAAGAGGCCCGAAATGAAGGGGTCCGCGATCAGGGCCTTGAGCTTCATGGGCTCCTGGTTGCGGGCCAGCACCTGTTCGGATCGCGTGGGCGGCAGGAAAGTGATGCTCAGCAGGAAGCCCACCAGCGAGAGCGATCCCATGCAGATAAAAGCCGCCTCCAGGCTGAAGTGGTCCTTGATGACGCCGCCGATAAGGGGGCCCAGGCTGAGCCCCAGGAACATGGACATGTTGAAAACGCCCATGGAAAAGCCCTCTTTGCCGGCGGGGGTGATGTCGCCGATGTACGCCTGGATGACCGGCATCATCATGGCCGAGGCCACCCCGTGAAACAGCCGGATGACGATCAGGCTCTCCACGCTCCGGGAAAAGATAAAGGCCACGGACACCACCGAGTAGGCCAGCAGGCCGGTCACGATATACGGCTTGCGGCCGCGGCGGGCGGGAACGCGGCCGAAATAGGGCAGAAACACGGTGCGCGACAGGGAAAAGGCGCCGAAAATCAGGCCGATATAAAGACCGCTGGCCCCCAGACTGTGGGCGTACACCGGGAGCAGGGGCACCACGATGCCCACGCCGGTCACGGCGGCAAAAATGGAAAAAAAGAGGGTGGCGAATATTTTCTTTTCGGGGCCGGTCATTCTCGGCAGGTCATAACACCGAAAGACTGGCAGGAACAAGTTCCTTT
>JAMOVG010000306.1 GCA_027061725.1 Desulfobacteraceae bacterium | reverse complement strand
CACATTTCGGTTTTTTAAGGCTCACTGAAGAAGCTTTCCCGGCCGGACTCAAGAAGCGCGGACAATGGCTGCCCGCCCCGGTTGGTTGTGCTGCCTGCGATTGCCTTTCCATCGGCCGACCACGATTGACACCCCCCTGTGGCGGTGATATAGATACATTAGGTAGGGACGCTATTCGGCACCAAGCGGGGAGGCCCATGGCCGACATCATCGAGCTCAACGAAAAAATTCGGGAGGCCGATCAGCGGCGCCGGGCGGCGGTGCGCAAACGCAAGCTGGAAGCCGTGCGCAACGTGTTGCAGTGCTCGCACTGTTCCATGAAGTGCGAAAAATGCGGCACGCGCCTGGATGATGATACCCCGGCGGACCCTTTCCGCTACCGGGATCTCAAGATCCCCTACCGGCTGTGCGACAGCTGCTCGCTGGAGTACAGGGATTACATTCAGCGGCTGCAGGGCAGCGGTGACCGGGACTGTTACTGGCACAACCAGGCCTGGCTGGACAGCTGGGGAGCCTGGATCGCCTACCGCGGCACCCTGGATCGGTACCTGCAGTCCAAGGAATTCTGCCGATTGCTGGAGGAACTCAAACAGGAGCCGGTCGACAGTTGAGGCCGGCGGCCTGAATTACAGGAGGAGCGAACATGTTTGGAATCGGAATGCCGGAGCTGATCATCATCCTGGTGATTATCCTGATCATATTCGGCGCGGGAAAGCTTCCCGAGATCGGCGGCGGCATGGGCAAGGCCATCCGCAACTTCAAATCCGCCACCAAGGAGGCCGAGCTGAAGGAAAAGAAGAACCCCGAAAAACTCGAAGACCTCAAGGAAGATACGCCGGAAGACAAAAAGGTTTGATTGCCGGACGTTCTTTTCGTGATGTCCATCATGCTTCCCGTCGGGAACCCACCGGCGGGACCCCCTCCCCCCCAACACGTTCGACCCTCCCCTGCCTGCCGAAGACGTCCATGATGTAGGCTTCCAGTTCCCGCAGTAGGCCCAGGGCCTCGGCATCCTGCCGTTCCCCCGCGAGTCGCCGGATTTCGGCCAGGGTTTCCACGGGGGTACGCCGGCGCCGGCCGCGGTAGTCCACCGGTGCGCTGTCGACGCGGTCCGGGTTGATGCGGCGCATGTAGTCCTCGAATTCCCGCCGCAGCTCCGCGTCGAGCCGGTCCGGGTAGTTGCGGAACAGGATCCGCCGCGCCAGGGTGCCCAGGCAGGGATCCGAAAAACGCCGGGCGATTTCCAGGCGCTGCTCGAAGGCGGCCGACTGGAATTGCCGGCACAGACGCCGGTCCCCCGGGGAGGGAAAACCGTTTTCGTAAAGTGCACCGTCGGGATCCACATCCGGGATATCCGGGTACCGGAACCGGCGGTGGTGGGAGACGATGCGCCCGAGCAGGTCGGGTTCGCCTTCCAGCCACTGCTTGTTCTCGCGGGCCAGTGTGACGATCTCCGGCGACAGCCGTTCCCAGAAGCGCTTGCGTGGCGGCAGGACGATGGGCGGTTCGCCGGCCTTTTTGCGGATCACCCAGGTGGTGTCGTCGATGCTCTCGCGGTCGGTGGTACGCAGCTCCTCGCGATCCAGTCGCAGCCACAGGCTCTGGTTGGCATAGGGTATGGAGTCCCCCAGGCCCAGCACCGGGGCCTGGTAGTTGCGTTCGGATCCGAACTGGCTGTCCACCATGATACCCAGGCGGTGGGGGCCGGTGGGGCCTTCGATCACCACCGGCAGGTCGTTCATGCGCTGCCGGTCGGTGTCCTTGTCGAAACAGCCGCACAGGTAGTCCCAGATTTTCCCGGCCCGGCGGAAACGCCGCGCCAGGGATAGGCAGGCCTCTACGTCGGCCAGGGCGTCATGGGATTTTCCCTCGGTGAGCCGGTTGCTGGCGTTGAGATTTTCCAGTTTGAGCGAGGCGACCCCTTGGACCTCCGGCCAGTCAAGCACATCGCGGTGGTAGAGCCAGAAGATGACCGTCATGGGCAGCAGGTCCAGGCGCCCGCACCCGTGGGCATACTGGTGGGTGTATGGCGGCAGCAGGTTTCGGTAAAAGGCGAAGCGCAGGAACTCGTCGTCGAAACCCAGGGTGTTGTAACCCAGGCTGACGGTGCCGGGGGTGTTGAGCAGGGCGTGGATGCGCCCGGTGGCTTCGAATTCGCACTGCCCGGACAGCAGCGTTTCAAACGGAATGCGATGGGTCAGCAGGGCCTGCGGGGAGGGAACCACATCCGGGCGCAGGCGCACCCGGATGTTGTAGCGGTCGATTTCGGTGAGATCCGGGCCGGTGCGGATGCCCGCGAACTGCAGCACCTGATCAAAGACCCGGTTCAGCCCGGTGGTCTCGATGTCGTAGAACAGGTAGGTTTTCACCGATCAGAAGGGGATGTCATCGTCGGCCGGGCCGCCGCCGGCCGGGCCGCCGCCGGCCGGTCCCCCGCCACCGGCGGGGCCCGCATATCCGCCGCCGCCTTCGCCGCGGTTGCCCAGAAAACGGACGTCGGAGGCCACGATTTCGGTGGTATAGCGCTTGTTGCCGTCGCGGTCTTCCCACTCACGGGTCTGGATGCGCCCCTCCACGTATACCTGCCGTCCCTTGGAGAGGTATTTCCCGCAAGTTTCGCCCATTTTGCCGAACACCACGATGCGGTGCCACTCGGTACGCTCCCTGCGCTCCCCGCTCTCCTTGTCACTCCAGCTTTCATTGGTCGCCAGGGTGAAATTGGCCACCGCCATGCCGCTCTGGGTGTAGCGGATTTCGGGATCCCGTCCCAGGTTGCCGATTAGGATGGCCTTGTTGACGCTAGACATAAATTGCCTCCTTGGAAGAGAAGATGAATGTGTGAGATGGATGGTCGTTCAGCCGGCAGCTCTTTCTGGAAACTGGAATATCGGATGCCGGCGGGAAAGTCAATCGCGGCGGGCTCTCAAATTCGAGAGGCGGTGCAGCAGACGGCCGGCCAGCGGCTCGAGCGTCTGCAGTGCGCCGTGGGGACAGATCTCCACGCAGCAGTAGCACCGGATGCAGCGCTCGTAGTCGAAGCGCACACCCCGGGGGGCCTCGGCGATGGCGCCGGCCGGACAGTATTTTTCGCACTGGCCGCACTGCCGGCAGCGCACGGTGTCTACCACCGGTTTCTGCAGCACGTGGCGCCGCATGAAACGGCTGACGGTCGGCGGTCCGAAAGTGGCCGGCGCCATGCGCGGCAGCACGAAGTCGTCGACCACGTGAAAGTCTCCCCGCACGCGGATTTCCGGCGGCAGCAGGCCGCCCTCCTCCGCGGCCCGGTGGGTTGCCAGCTGCGTCGGATCGAGTCCCAGCAGCCGGCACAGCACGGCATCCACCGCCGGCGCACTGCGGCCGGCGGCCACGATACCCAGCGGCCGCGGGGTGCCGCCGCGTCCCGGGCCCTGGCCTTCCAGGGCAATGATGCCGTCCACCAGGGTCAGGCAGGGGGCCACGGTGCGGTAGACGGCCACCAGCAACCGCGCGAACTGGTCGCGGTCGATGCCGCAGCGCAGGTGCCACTGGGGCTTGGCCAGCCCCACCACGCAGCCGAAGAGGTTCTTGACCCCCAGGGTGAGCAACATCTGGGTGTGGGTCTTGACCTTGGCCAGGTTGACCACGGCGTCGGCATCTACGGCGTCGGCGGCCACCTCGATTCGCCCGAAAGGCGGCCCCACGTCCACGCTGCGGGTCTTTTCGAAAGGCCTTACCTCCACGTCCAGGCCTTCCAGGGCCGCCGTGTAGCCGGTGCGCCGCAGTACGCGTGCGAAGGGCCCCACGGCCGGGCTGTCGGACAACTGGACACGCACCTCCCTGGCCAGAAGATACGACACTACGGCCCGTACCACCAGCGGATGGGTGACGATGCCCTCCTCGGGACCGGCCGCCATCAGCAGGTTGGGTTTGACCAGCACGCGCATGCCGGGTGAGAAAAGGCCCCGCCCCAGGCTTTCCAGCATTTCAAACACCAGGGGGCGGATCTCATCCTCATCATAGCGGCCCTTCTGGATCAGCACCGTTTCCATGGGATTTGCCTTTGTGCGCCAATGGGTATAGAAAGGACGATTGCCGGCCGCGTGCCGCCGCTGCCGGAAAACATCCCGTAACGTTTATACCACCGCGGTTTTGCCGTGTCAGCATGAAATCGACACCCAGCCTGCATCGAGGATAAATGGAAACGTCTATCGCCAGTGACAAAGCACCTGCCGCGGCTTTTGCCAAACGGCTGAAGCGCCGGGTGGCGGCCCGGCAGTGGGATTTCTTCGCCGTCACAGCCCCGAACCTGGAGACCCTCTGCCGGCGGGAGCTGGAGGCCCTGCCGGCGGACGTCCAGGCGCTGAAGACCGTGACCGGCGGCGTGGAATTCAGGGGCCGCCTGCACGACGCCTATGCCGCCAACCTGCACCTGCGCACCGCCACGCGCATCCTGATGCGTCTGGCCCGTTTCCGGGCCGACAGCTTCGGCCGCCTGGAAGAGAAGCTGGCCGCCGTGGACTGGGAGCTGTTTCTGCCACAAGCGTGTGCCCTGGACATCCGGGTAACCGCTCGACACTCGCGGCTCTACCACAGCCGGGCCGTGGCCGATGCGCTGGGCCGGGCGGTCTCCGGGCGGGTGGCGGTCGGCGCTGCAGACGAGCTGCCCCTGCAGCGGTTGCAGCTGCGCCTGTCCGACGACCGGGCCGTGCTGTCGCTGGACACCAGCGGCGAGCCGCTTTACAAGCGGGGACTCAAGTCGACCGGCGGGCCGGCGCCGGTACGTGAAACCGCGGCCGCCGCCGTGCTCATGACGGCGGGTTTCAGCGCCGGCATGGCCCTGGCGGACCCCATGTGCGGCACCGGGACCTTTTCGTTGGAGGCGGCCCTGCTGGCCCAGGGTATCGCCCCGGGCCGCCTGCGCAACTTCGCTTTCATGCGCTGGCCGTCTTTCGCGCCCGGTCGCTGGAAAGAGGCGCTGCGCCGGGCCGACCGGCGGCAGCAGCGTCTCGACCGGCCGTTCATCGTGGCCTCGGACCTCGACCCGGCCGCCTGCGAAACCCTGCGCGGAGTCGTCGGGGCCCACGAGATCCTGGGGGTCATCCGGGTGGAGAACCGTGATTTTTTTGAAACCGCACCCGGACCGCCTCCGGCTGCCGGCGGACTGGTGGTGCTCAACCCGCCCTACGGTCGCCGGTTGGGCAGCCGTTCGGAGGGCCGGGCCCTGGTCAGGGAAATTTTCGGCAAGCTGCAGGCCGACTACCGGAGTTGGAGGCTTGCCATGATCCTGCCAAAGGGGTATGTTGAGGAAAAACCGCCCTTTGCGGTACATTTCAGCCCTCTTCACCACGGCGGGCTGAAGGTGGTGCTGCTGACAGGCCGTGTGCCGGCTTGACGCCGACCCGGCTGCGGGCGGACGCTTTTTGTGAATCACCAGTTTTCCTCGGGAGAGCGCCGATGAAATGGATCGACCTGCGCAGCGACACCGTCACCCGCCCCACGCCCGCCATGCGAAAGGCGATGGCCGAGGCCGAGGTGGGCGACGACGTCTACGGTGAGGACCCCACCGTCAATCGGCTGGAATCCCTGGCCGCGGAAATGGTGGGCACCGAAGCGGCCGTTTTTGCCGCCAGCGGCACCCAGAGCAACCTCATGGGGCTGCTGGCCCACTGCCAGCGCGGCGACGAGTACATCGTGGGCCAGCAGGCCCACACCTACCGATACGAGGGCGGCGGGGCCGCCGTCTTGGGCAGCATTCAGCCCCAGCCCCTGGATTTCGAGAAAGACGGCAGCCTGGACCTGGACAAGGTGGCGGCGGTCATCAAGCCGAAGGATTTTCACTTCGCCCGCACCCGCCTGCTGTGCCTGGAAAATACCCAGAGCGGCAAGGTGCTGCCCCTGGACTACCTGGAAAGGGCCGTGGCTTTCGCGCGCGACAGGGGGTTGGGACTGCACCTAGACGGGGCGCGCCTGTTCAACGCCGCCGTCAGGCTGGGGGTGGCCCCGTCCAAGATCTCATGCGGCTTTGACACCGTGTCCATCTGCCTGTCCAAGGGGCTGGGCGCCCCGGTGGGTTCCCTGCTGTGCGGCCGCCGAAAGTTGGTTGACCGGGCGCGCCGCTGGCGCAAGCTGCTGGGCGGCGGCATGCGCCAGGCCGGCATCCTGGCCGCGGCCGGCATCTACGCCCTGGAACACCACGTGGCGCGCCTGGCCGAGGACCACCGCAACGCCGCCCGGCTGGCGCAGGGTCTGGCTGGCATCGACGGCCTGGCGGTGGACACCGGGACGGTGCAGACCAACATGGTATTCGTGTCCTTGGACCCGCAGCGCGACGAGGCGCTGCAGTCTTTTCTGAAAGAGCGCGGCGTGCTGGTGAGCGGCCGGGGAACCTACCGCCTGGTCACCCACCTGGACGTTTCGCAGGAGGACGTCGACACCGCCGCGCAGGCCTTCCGGGACTTTTTCAGTTCGGCGGGGGTTTGACAGTGCGCAAAACGGTTGTAATTTTAAGGCGAAATACACGGCCGGCGGCTTGACGGCTGTCCGGGCGGCGCAATCTTTACAGGAAATCACCCATGGCCGTAAAACTCTTCAAGGGGGGGGACGTTTCCCGTTACCGGCCCTTTTTCCGGCTGGCCTACCGACTGGTCCTGCTGCACTGCGCCACTTTCCGCACCACGGTGGTCAATGAGCGCAGCTGGCTGGATCTTTATCAACGCGGCCGCAGGGTGCTGCTGTGCAGCTGGCACCAGCAGTTCTTTTCGAGCATGGGCTATTTCAACCGTTACCGTTTTGCGCACCCGGCCGTCATGATCAGCCGCAGTCGGGACGGTGACATGGTTTCCCAGGTGG
>JAMOVG010000305.1 GCA_027061725.1 Desulfobacteraceae bacterium | reverse complement strand
ACTCCGCTCGAGCATGAACTTTTCGCGATCTTATGGCGCATCCAGGCGCATTTGTCCATAGGGGAAAGGCTTCATTTTGGTGGGAATTCTGCCCGCCCGGGCGGGAATTTTTCCGGTCGCGGCGTCGCGCCCGTCAACGCCACAGGTCCAGGTCGATGAGTCCCAGCCGCGCGGCGTAGCGGATCAGTTCGACGGTACTGTGAATGTCAAGCTTGTTCATGATGTTGGCCCGGTGGTTTTCCACGGTCTTGGGACTGATAAACAGCTTTTCGGCAATCTTCTTGACGCTCAGCCCCTCGGCCAGCAGCCGCATGACCTCCTGCTCGCGGGGGGTCAGTGAGCCGTATCCCGGATCGGCGATGCGGGCGTCCTTGGCCGGCATCTGCATGAGCCGCTTGACCACCTCGTGGGACACGCAGCTGTCCAGAAAATACTCGCCGCCGGCGATGGCCTCCAGTCCGTCGATGAGCCGCTCGGCGGCCGACTCCTTGACCACGTAGCCGGTGGCGCCGGCCTGGAAAGCCTCTGCGATGTAGTCGATCTTGGAGTGCATGCTGACGATCAGAATGCGGCTTTCGGGAAACTTGCGGCGCAGCTCGCTGGTCAGTTCTATGCCGCTGCGGTCGGGCAGCGAGATGTCCACGATGATCAGCTCCGGCTTGAGGCGCCTGACCAGCCGCAGGGCTTCGCGGGCGCTGCCGGCCTCGCCGGTCACCTCGAAACGCCCGTCGCGGGTGATGATGGCCCGCAGCCCCTCGCGAAACAGGGGGTGGTCGTCCACGATCAGTATCGATGGTTTCGGCGCCGCCATGACCCGATAGTAAAAAAGGCCGGCCTTCATGTCAAAGAGAAAAGCGTGGGCGCGGCCAGCCAGGACAATCGCAAGCAGGCATCCCGGCCGGGCCGAACAGGCCGGCTGCGCTCCGTGAGCCCCGGCGGGGATGCTCCGGCCGCCGGCGCTGAAAGGCCAAAACGCGCTGCGCTCAGACAGTTGGCCTTTCTTTACGCGCCGTCGGACTGCGCATTTTTTTCCCGCCGGTTCCCGAACTACACGCAGCCGATGCCTGTCCGGCCCTCGAACCGCAGAACGGGCTTTCCAAAGCCGGTCCGAAATGATACCCTGCGCTGCAAACCCCTGCGGAGAATGGCTTCCCATGAAATCCAAACCCGATCTTTCCGAAATCGAACGCGGGCTCTACGAGCTGACCCTGGGCTGGCGGCGGGCCTCGCTGGCCCAGTGGCGCGGCGACGGCGGCGCCGTGCAGATGTCCGAACTTTACGACCGCGCCGATGACCTGCTGGGGCCGCAGACCCGCGAAGCCCTGTCCAGCGCCCCGGCCGGCAGCCGCACCCACCGCCTGCGGCATAACTTCATCGACCACTTTCTACAGCGCGAACTACTGGCCAGCGACGTGGAGCTGCGCACCTGGATCAACGGCGCCGCGGCCCAGGTGGACGGACAGAACATCTACTTCCGGCAGATCATTCCCTGGTGCCAGAAGCAAAGTACCCGGGAGCAGCGTCTGGTGCTGCAGAAGGAAACCCGCGCTCTGTGCCGCTTTCTGGCGCCCTTCGCGCAGCAGTACTGGGAAAACCTGCTGGAGATCCTCTCCTCAGAATTCGGCTACGCGGACTACATCGAATACTGCCGGGAAAAGAAGCAAATCGATTACCGGGACTGGTATCACCGGGTGCAGCAGATGCTGGCCGACACAGAGGACTTTTACTTTGATGCCATGGACCGTTGGTGCCGTGAGCGCTTCGACATTCCCCTGAAAGAGGCCACGCGCTTCGATGCCATCAACCTGCTGGCCATGGTGGCCTACGACAACTGCTTTCCACAGCGTCCGCTAACGGCGCAGACCGAAGTGCTGCACGGCTGGGGCATCGACCTGGAAGACGTACCGGCCCTGCGCATCGAACTGCTGCCCGAAGAGGCCCGCACGGCCCAGGCCATGTGCTTCGTGCTGCAGACCCCGGGCGACATCCGCATCCTCATGCGTCCCCAGGGCGGCTGGATCGACCTAGAGACCCTCTTTCACGAACTGGGCCACGGCCTGTCGGCGGCCTTTACTTCCGCCGATCTGCCCGTCACCGACCGCGAGATGCCCACCGGCTACAGCCTGTCTGAGGCCTGGGCCTTTCTGCTGCAGGGTTGCGTGCTGTCGCCGCCTTTCCTCACAGAGTTCGCCGGTGTCGAACCGGGCCTGGCCGCGGAGATCGGCCGCCGCCGCCAGCTGCGCAACCTCTCGCTGTTCCGCCGCTACGGCGCCAAGTTCCTGGCCGAATACGAAATGTTTTCGGCCGGCGATCTGTCTGACGGAAAACGCTACGCCGAGCTGATGCAACGCCACACGGGGTTTTACTATCAGTCGGACGGGCACCTGTTCGACCTGCTGCCGGAATTCTACGCCCTGGACTACCTCATGGCCTGGATGGCCGAGGCCTCACTGGATGCAGGCCTGCGGGAAACGGCGGGTGATGGCTGGCTGTTGGCCCAAAAAACCGGGGATGCCCTGCGCGGCTGGTGGTCCCAGGGCAACCGCCGCGAACTGCCGGATTTCCTGGCGGCCAACGGACTGCCACCGCTGGACTTCCGGCGGCTGTCCTCCGGGTGGCGGAAGAGCCTGCTGATGTAGGCCCGCCCCTCTGCGTCCGGCCGTTACTTCCAGAATGGCCGGGCCCGCCGGGCGGTCTCCTCGGGGGCGGTGAAGGTGGTCATGTCGCCCAGCATTACCTCGTAGCCGGTGTGGTCGTTGCGCACCCAGGCGGCGTAATTGGAACGCGCCAGGATGACCACGCGCAGTTCGGGTTTCACCACCCCGGCCGGCTGGCAAAGCAGGCCCAGATTGTAGCCGTTGCGGCACAGGCTGCGGTAAAAGCGCTGGGTGTTCAACACGCCGCGGGCCAGGTCGTGCCAGGCCTGCCGGTCCAGCGTCAGCACCGAGCAGGCGCCCGGCAGGATGCCCCAGATTTCGTAGAACCCTTCGGGCGCGAAGGCCGCCAGCCAGTGCCATTGCCCGGTCCTTCCGATAACGCGGCTGCCGTCGGCCCTTTCGTGGGCCAGGTAGTCCGAGAACAGCCGCCCGCCCGTTCGCCGGTGGTGATCCGTGCAGCGCTTTTGCAGAAAACGATGGAAGTTGGTGGCCACGCGGTCAGCGTGCACCTGCAGGTGGGGATGCACCAGCGAACCGCCGGCGCTGGGCAGGTGGTTCTGGGTGATGGCCATATAACGTGCCTGCGCGTCGCCGCGGTAGAGGATCTCCAGGTAGCGCGCGCAGTTGATGAAGCAGTCGGTGTAGGATCCAACATCGGCCGTGCCGATCTCGACGAAGTGCCGGCGGCCAAAGAGGCTGACGGCCGAGTAGCGCCCGTAGGGGAACAGGTTGGGAAACAGCAGCGATTCGCCCCGCACCAGGCGCTCCTCGGGAAACAGCGCGGGATCCAGCCGCGGCGTCATGCGGTGGACCTGGGGATGACAGAAGGGGCAGCGGTCGCCGCGCTGTGCGTCAGGGGGCGGGTCCGGCAGCCGGTCCGTGCCGGCCTCCTTTTCCTTGGCGCGGTTGAAGGCGATGCGGCTGGTGCGCCCGGTCACCGGGCTGGTGCGCACCTCGATGCGGCCCTCCACCGCCCGCCCGTCGGGGTGGATGTAGGGGGCCGTAACAAGCTGTTTTTCAAAGCGCAGTGTCTCTTCCGGCATGTCGGCACCTCTCAGCATTCATTTCGGCGGGACAGCACGGGCAACCCGCGAAGACGGTGTACCGAAACCCTTCCGGGCCGACGCACCATCACCGGCCGCATCGCCGCCGAAAAGTTTACACCGCCTTTAAAACAACGTGTAGATAAAGGGCGCCACCCCGGTTCCGCCCAGAAATACCAGCAGGCCCAGCAGCAGCATGACAACGATGATGGGCGCCAGCCACCACTTCTTGTTGTGGGCCAGAAAGCCGATGAATTCGCGCACCATTCCCGGACTCTGCCGGGAGGCGGCCTGCTCGAATGCCTCCTGCTCCTCGTCTCGGGGAGTCGGTTTCTGTTCTTCTTTCATGGTTCCTCTTCCAGGGACCTCAGTATTGGCGCAGGTAGCGCTTGCGGTCGCCGGCGGGCCGGCGCGGGTGCCAGTAGCTTTGCGCCTCGGGGCGCAGCCGGCGGTGGAGGGGGTCGCGCCCCATGAGCTTGAAGACCAGTGCCAGCGGCGTCAGCAGCAGAAAGAAAATCACCAGCAGCACCACCGTGGACACCACCAGGCCGATGGGCAACGCGGCGTAGGTGAGCCCCAGGTAGGGGTAGCGCAGGGCGCCGGGGGCGGCAACGGTCAGCAGGGCCGCCAGGCCGGCGGCGCATCTCAGCACCGCGGGCCAGGCCGGGGTGCCGGCGCGGCGGTACAGCATGAAGCCGACGGCGGCCAGGGCGGCCGTCAGCAGCAGGCCGAAGAGCCGCAGCCCGCCCGGTGACGGGTTGCGGTTGATCCTGATCAGTTTTGCCATGGCGTGCTCGCTCCCCTCCTAGTCCAGTTCGAAACGCGACAGGTACGCCTGGATTTCGGGACGGTTCTCTTCGGGCTGTGCTTGCTTGAGCAGCAGAAAATCCTCGATCACCAGCACGTCCATCTCAGTGCCCATGAAACAGTGATAGGCGTCGGCCGGCGTGTTGACGATGGGTTCGCCGCGCACGTTGAAACTGGTGTTGATCATCACGGGGCAGCCGGTCTGTTCCTCGAAAGCGCTCATCAGCCGGTAAAAGCGGTCGTGGCGCAGGTGGTCGACGGTCTGCACGCGCGCCGAGTAGTCCACGTGGGTGACGGCCGGAACGTCCGAACGCAGCACCCCCAGCTTCTCCAATCCACTGGCGTCGCGGTCGACGGGACGGCGGCGGCCTTCGGTCACCGGTGCCACTACCAGCATGTAGGGGCTGTCCTTGCCGCGCGGCATGTCGAAGTAGTCGGCGGCCTTTTCGGCCAGCACCACGGGTGCGAAAGGCCGGAAGGACTCGCGGAATTTGATCTTCAGGTTCATGACCGACTGCATCTCGGGGCTGCGCGCGTCTCCCAGGATGCTGCGGTGGCCCAGGGCGCGGGGGCCGAACTCCATGCGCCCGTGCATCCAGCCCACCACATTCTGTTCGGCGATGAGCCGCGCCACGGTATCCAACAGGGTCTGCTCGTCGGCAATGCGCCGGTAGACGGCTCCCTGGCTCTTTAGGAAAGCCTCCACCTCTTCGTTGCCGTAAGCCGGCCCCAGGGCCGATCCGGCCTGCTGGTCCGGTTGGGCAGGCCGGCGCGGCTTGTCCAGCAGCTGGTGCCAGATAAACAGGGCCGCGCCCAGGGCGCCGCCGGCGTCCCCGGCGGCCGGCTGGATCCAGATGTCCTCGAAGGGCCCCTCGCGCAGAATGCGGCCGTTGCCCACGCAGTTCAGGGCCACGCCGCCGGCCATGCACAGGCGCCGCATGCCGGTACGCGCGTGCACGTGGCGACAGGTGTGCAGCATAACCTCCTCGGTAATCTTCTGGATAGAGGCCGCCAGGTCCATTTCCCGCTGGGTGAGCGGCGTCTCCGGCTCCCGCGGCGGCCCGCCGAACAGCCGGTGAAAGCGCTCGGACGTCATGGTCAGCCCCTGGCAGTAGTTGAAGTAGGCCATGTTCAGCCGGTAGGAGCCGTCCTTGCGGATGTCGATGAGGTGCTCGCGGATGAGATCCGTGTAGCGCGGCTGGCCGTAAGGGGCCAGGCCCATGAGTTTGTACTCGCCGCTGTTGACGCGAAAGCCGCAAAAATAGGTGAAAGCCGAGTACAGCAACCCCAGGGAATGGGGAAACCGCAGCTCGCTGCTCAGCGCGATGCGATTGCCGCGCCCTACCCCGAAACTGGTGGTGGTCCACTCCCCCACCCCGTCCAGGGTTAGGATGGCGGCCTCCTCGAAGGGCGACGGGAAAAAGGCGCTGGCGGCGTGGGACTCGTGGTGCTCCGGGAAAACAATGCCCCGGCGGTACTTGCCCCCCAGCCCTTTGCGAATCCGGCGCGGCAGGTAGAGTTTTTCGTGCAACCACACCGGCAGGGCCTCGAAAAAAGACCGGAACCCGCTGGGGGCGTAAGCCAGGTAGGTCTCCAGGAGCCGGTCGAACTTGAGTAGCGGCTTTTCGTAGAATCCCACGTAGTCCAGGTCGGCGGGGGTTATACCGCCCTCGGCGAGCACGTATTCCAAGGCGTGCCGGGGAAAGTCCTTGTCGTGCTTGATACGTGTGAAGCGCTCTTCCTGGGCGGCGGCCACGATGCGTCCATCAATGACCAGGGCGGCCGCCGAATCGTGGTAAAAGGCGGATATACCGACAATAGCCGTCATGGCTTCGCCTAGTATCATCATGCCGGCCGGCCGGCAAGCGTTTTGATCCCGCGGTCGGAGATGACTCGGCACTTGAAAGCAGGCCGCGATTCTGGCATAAATCCTGTTGGCGTTTTTAAATAGCCCCGTCTCTGTCAATTCATGCCAAAAGGCACAACCGATGACCGCTGCACGGCCCGAAAAACAGCCCTCTGCGACATCCATTTCAACGCCCCGGCGGATCCTGTACGCAGTGGTGCTTCTGCTCTGCAGCCTGTCGGTGACCTTGGCCGGAGCCGAACTCTTTCTTCGTTACCAGAAAAAATCCATTCAGCTCAGCAACGACATGGATCCGGGGCTGGTGATCTACGACAGTCACCTGGGATGGAAGCTGGCGCCTCGCTGGCGGGGTGGCCACCGGCACCACGATTTCGACGTGCGTTACAGCACCAACGCCTATGGCTTCCGGGGAGACTTCGATGCACGCGGCGGCGGACGGGAGCGCTACGCCGTTGTGGGGGACAGCTTTATCTTCGGAATGGGGGTTGACAACAAAGACACCCTCGTCGCCCGTCTGAACGTGTCCGCTCCCGCCGGCCGGCTGTACCTGAACTTCGGCGTACCGGGGTACAGCACCGACCAGGAGTACATCCTGCTGCACAGGCGGGTGTTCGACTTCGGCCCACAGGTGGTAATACTGGTGACCTACCTGGGAAATGACCTTTTCGACAACCAGCTGCCCTTTCCGCTCCAGGCCGACCATGCCAAGCCCTATTTCGAGCTGGCGGGGGGAAAACTGGTGCTCAAAAACGTGCCCGTGCCCTACGCCACCAAGCCGCCCGGACAGGCCGCCATTGACCTGCGCCGCGTGGTGCTGGGAAAGATTCCGAAGCAGCGCAACAGCCTGCTGCAACGCATCGAAAATACCGAACTGTTTCAGCTGGTGCAGCGCAGTCTTGGGCTTGGAACCGATAGCCGCGGCCTGTTTCCGGTTTTTGCAAAGCATTTCGCCGACACGCTGCGCCTGTATGACGCACTGCTAGAACAAATCCGTTCCCTGTGCCGGGAAAATGATGCCCAACTCGTGCTGGTGCTGTTGGCCGGCCGGTCATTCGTGGAGCGGCCGGGATCCAACTCGGCCCAGTTCCAGGATTTTTTTCGCCGGCGCCTGGCCGACAGCGCGCATCGCCACGGCATAGCCGTCATCGACCTGGCTGAACACCTCAAGCGCTACAGCCGTGAAAGGGATGTCCGACTGTACTACCCCAACGAGGGACACCTGACCCCCGAGGGCAACCGTGTGTCGGCCGCCTTCCTGGCCCGCCGCATCGACGAAGTTCTCTGAGACTTACCCCCGAGACGCCACCGTCACGCCGGTCCCCGGCCGCAGCAACTGCCTGGTCCGGCGCAGTTGCCGGTGCCGGGTGCGCTGCCGCAGCAGGCCGTGTCGCCGGGCCCCGGCAGTCCCTGGCGGGTCTCCCCGGAAAGCGACGACGGGGCCGACATCAGCTTTTCGAGATTCCCGCTGCCACAGTGGCGGCACACAGCCGTGTCCCCGCCGCTGGTCAACAGGACTTCACTGGTTTTTCCACAGTCTTTGCACCGGAAATCAAACAGGGGCATCTTGTTCCTCCTCAAACGAGCGGATGTTCGTCCCACCCCGGACACCTTTTTGAGTATATACTCATTATTGACAGCCTCCAGCCATTGTTGTCAAGCCATTCATCACGAAAGGCGCCCGCCAGTTTTAAAAAAAAAGCATATATCACCTGAAGTCCACCCCGGAAGGACGTACCCAGTTCCTGCGCCAGTAACTGCTAATTGTACGCTGCAGCTCACCGCCCGCTCCCTCCACATGTCTGCGCCGCTTGGGGCCATGGCGGAAATTGAAAGCGTCCTCAAGGCGGTTGTATGGCTGCCAGGAGGTTTCCCACAACCAGATGGCATGATTCATACCGCGTTTTTCAAAAAGCGCCATCTGGTCGTTGATATACCGGGCCACACCGGGTTCCCACCGCATGGCGCCGAATTCGGTTACCGCCGTAGATACCCCATGCTGCTGCTTGAATCCGTCGACCGCCGTCAAGAGGCTGTCCAGCCAGGCACGATCGAACCGCTCCCGGATACCGTCTCCATCGGTGTCAAAACGACCGGGGTATTTACGTTTGCGCCTTTTCTCCTGGTGGGTGTAGGTCTCGGGTGCGTATTGGTGCACGGTGTACACCGTTCGGGAATCACCCGTGACCTCCAGATAGGGCATCCAGTCTACGGCGCTGTATCCCATGGGGCCGATCAGGATGGGCGTGTGGGGGTCCACTTCCCGAATCGCTGTTGTGATGCGCCTGTAAAGGGGCGCCCAATCGTAAAGGGTACCCCGGTACTGCCGGTAAAAGGCATCCGGATCCCAGATATCCAACGCATCCATGACGGCGTGGCTGCCCACTTCATTGGCGTTTGGCTCGACCATCAGATCGTACCCGACCACGACCGGATTCTGGCGGTAACGTTGCGCGACGTGCCGCCACATGCGCACCCACGCATCCTGGGCTTCCTGGCTCTGCCAAAGCGAATCGTTGAGGTATTGCTCATCAAACCACTCGCCAAGGCCCTCCAGCAGAAACGTGAACTCGCTGCGCCCCGGCCCCGTACGCAGCGCGATTACCACGAACAAGTCTGCGCGGGCGGCCATTTCCAGGAGCCTGTCGAGATTGTTCTCAATCGCCGCGTCCAGGCCGAAGGCCGCCTTCTCGCTGTAGAGCCCGGGGTGCGAAATCACCACCAGGTTGGCGCCCATGGCCGCCAGGCGGTCGAAATCCGACTGGCTGTAGGGCGGCCCCACGGGACCGCTTCCCAGCAAATCAGGGCCATCGAGTTCCGGGTACACCCTGCGCTGGTAGACATTGGCCCCCCGCAGCAACGTTTGATGCCGCCATAGATCCATCTTTTCGGTGAAAAGCGGCCGTTGCCCGTGAATGATCAGTTCGTCCAGTTCGCGGTCCGGGTCCGCAGCGTACGGCACCACCGCCGGTCGATGCGTCTCCACCTCGGCGGCATATTCGTCGTATTTCCCGGGGGCGATGTACTCCACGTTGAAAATCGTTTTACCGGCCCTTTCGAAAACAGCCAGCATTTCCAGGCGATACGCCTGATCCTCCGGGCTCCAGATGTTGAACCAGAGATCCTCTACCCCGATACCATCGATGGCCTCCAGATAGCGTCCACGCCATTTCCCGGAAGCATCATCAACGAGCCCGACACCATTCTGGGGACAGACGATAAAGCGGCTGCCGGCACGTGCCCGGGCATATTTCGCAATTTTGGCCACCAGTCGGGCCATGCGATCGGCGCTGGAGCGAGCCTTTAAACCATGCTGGCCCCAGTAATCGTAAGCGTCGATAATGTCCAGGTAGACCCCATCGAAGCCAGCTGCCAGAATGCGATCCAGGAAGGGCCGCAGAGCCTGTGTCCACCATTTTTTTTGCCAGTAGCGAACCTTGAAATTCCCCTCCCATTCGGGGTTTTCAGGGCCAAGAAAGCGTGGAGGCGCCGTTTCCCAAGAATCTTTCCAGTAAAAGCGATAGTTCTCGGCCTCGCCGATGGACAGGTAGGCCAAGACAAGCTTCCCCGTGTGCTGAATGCGGCGTATCTCTGCAGGGGTATAGGCGCCGGCATCGGTTCCATCTCCAGAGTAGTCGATGACCAGCAGGTCATAAGGGCATTCGACAAGCTGTTGCACATCGGCTCCCTGCAACTGGTATCCCCAGCTTTTGACCCATGACAGATCGCAACGCAGCGCTGCGCCGGCATGCAAAAGATCGGGCACAACGGCACCCAGTATCAACACAATTAGCCAGTAAAAAAACGTCCTGCACCCGAAAAACCTCGCGATGCCCGCTATCATAAATCGTCTCCTTCAGTTTCCGCACTGTCACGGTCCAACTTTTCATCCCTTACCCCGGCGGCGTCACTGCCGGGGGCCTTTTTTGGCGGCTCTCCACCGGAGGCCAGTACACCGCCCATCACGCCACCGAGAATCAACGCGACAAACGGATTCATAAACAGCGCTCACCCGCCACCCACACAGGCAAACAGCCTGCTGAGGCCGAATCCTGCGCCGGCACCCAGCAGGCCGCCAATGACAATCTTTTTCATGGCGCGTCTCCCTCCGATTCCTTTCTTCGGCAAAAATACCTGAAAATCAAGCGAAATAATTGTATTGCACCTGAAAGCCGTACAAAACCTATTCGAGAACTTCCCCGCAGCCGGGGCCCTCGATGCGGCTGCGCCCTCCGGAGCCGCGAATCACACGGATCTGCGTGGCAATGCGTTCCCTGAGTGCCGGTACGTGGGAGATTACGCCGATGAGTTTTCCCTGCTGCTGCAGCCCCGCCAGTGTTTCCAGGGCCGTTTCCAGGGCATCTTCATCCAAGGTTCCGAAGCCTTCATCTAGAAAAAGCGAGTCCACGCGCACGTTGCGGCTGGCCATCTGCGAGAGTCCCAGCGCCAAGGCCAGGCTGACCAGGAAGCTCTCGCCGCCGGAGAGGTTTTTGGTGGAACGGATTTCGCCGGCCTGGTAGCTGTCGATGACGTTGAGTGCCAGGGGCTGCCGGGCGTCGCGCACCAGCAGGTAGCGGTCCGTCATGCCGGTCAACTGCCGGTTGGCGTGGGCGATCATGATCTCGAAGGTCAGCCCCTGGGCGAAATTGCGGTACTTCTTGCCGTCGGCCGAACCGATGAGGCCGTGCAGCGCATCCCAGCGCGCGCACTGTTCCCGCTGTTTCTCGATCTGGTCGAGGTACGCGCGGCGCCTGCGGCGCTGTCGGCGGTCCCGGTCCAACTGCTCCCGCAGGGCGCCGATCTCCCGCTGGATCTCGGCACGCGCGGCTTCGGCCGCGGAAAGCTCGCCGGTCAGCTCCGCCAGCGGCGCCCCACTGGACCGTTCCCGGCGCTGGGCTTCCAGGGCGGCCTTTTTGTCCGCCAGCCGGGCCCGCAGCCGGGTGTGCTCCCGCTCCAGCTCTTTGGCCTCCCGCTCCAGCTTTTCCCGTTCGCCGATCTCGAGGCAGGCCGCGCGCAAATCCTGCTCGTCGGCAAAGCCCCTGCGCCGCAAGGATTCCCGCAGCCGGCGGCGCGCCGCATCCAGCTCGGCGGCCCGCTCGCGGGTGGCGGTGTCCAGCAGGCGGACCTGCGCCTGCACACGCTCGCGCTTCTGCGCCAGAGCGGAAGCCTCCTTTCGCACCGCTTCCAGGGCTTTTTCGGCCGCCTGCTCGTCTTCGGCCAACTGATTCTCCTCGCGCTCCGGATCGCGGCGGCCGTAAATGGACCGCCGCTTTTCGATCCGCTGTTCTAGCTCCCGCGAAAGGGTTTCGTGCTCCCGGCGCCGGCGGCGCCGTTCGTCCTGCCGACCGTCCAGCAGGGCGCGCTGTTTTTCCAGATCTTTTTCCAGTCCCGCCAGGATTTTTTCACTCTCCTGCCGCCGTGCGAGGTGCCGCTGCCAATTGTCCCGCCGTTCGGCGAGCGACGCCAGAAGTTCGTCCAGGCGTTCCGGGCGAACCTCGTCTACGCCGTAAGCTTCCAGGGCGCGGCGCGCCTCCTGCAGCAGCTCTTCCAACTGCTGCCCGGCTGTTCTGCATTCCCGCGCCAGCCGTGCGTGTTCCCGCCGGGCGTTGTCCAGCCGGTGGCGGGCCGTCTGATGCGCCTTTTCCGCCTCGGCCAGCGCCCGCTCACCGGCCTCCAAGACCGCACGGCAACGCTCCTTTTCCGTGGTGGCGGCCTCGATCCGCTCAATGATTCCAGAAACCGCCGCCATCTCCCGGCGCAGGCGCGTCAGCAGTGACTCGACGCCCTGCGTGCTGCCGATCGCCTCCTCACCCGGCGCGATTTCGGACTGCAGTTCCCGGCAACGCTCCTCGTCGGCCGCTATTTCCTGCACCAGCTTGTCCAGTTGTTCCCGGGCCTGCCCGAGATCCCGGGCGACGCCGGCCTGTTTCACCCGCAGTTCGTTGACCCGCTCCGCAGCCTGCGCCAGTTTCCGGCGGGCGCGCTCCAGAGCCGCGCGGCTCTCGTCCAGTTCGGGAACATTCCCGACGGCATAGGGGTGTTCCAGCGAACCGCACAGCGGACAGGGCCTGCCGTCCTCGAGCATGCGCCTCTCCCGGGTCAGGTCATGGATGCGTGCGCGCAGCGACACCTCAGTCTCCAGGTGCCGCACCTCCCTTTTCCGGTTCTCTTCCCGGCGCTGGGCAACCGCGATCGCCTCGGCCAACGCGGCATCCTCCTTTTTCAGGCCGACAATGCGGGCCTCTGCATCGGCCGTTTCCCGGCGCATTCGGTCCCGGTGCGTGAGGACCTCTTTGAGGCGCTCGACCAGCACGAGGCGTTCCCTGAGGTCGGCCAGTTGCCGGTGCCAATCGGACGGCTTGCGTCCCTCGAGCCGTCGGGAGAGCGCGGCCGCCGCCTGCTCAAAGGCCTGGCGGTCCCGCTCCCGGCGCTCACGGATGCGGCGCAGCGCTTCCGCCTGATCCGCTTCGTCCCGGGCCGCGGCTTCCATTTCCACCGCCGCCTGCTGCAGCGCCCGGCGGTTTTGGGACAGCGCCGTGCCCTTCTCCTTGAGGCTTGCAAACAGGCGTCCGATGGCGGCCATGTTCTCCACCAGGCCGGCATCGGCGGCAAAACGCGCCAGGTAGGCATCGGTTTCGGCGATGGCCTCCTGCCGCGCTTTTTTCTCGTCCGTCAATCGGCCGATGGCCTCGCGGTGGGAGCGGCACTGTTTTTCGGTCCCGGCCACGGAACGCTCCAGGTCCGCCAGGCGGGAGCGCCGGTTTTCAATGTGCACGTCCATTTCGCGCACCTTGCGTATCACGGCGGCCCTGGCCTGCCGCTGGCGGCGCCGGTCCGCCAGGTCCTGTGCAGCGCTTTTCTCGCTTTCCGCCAGGCGTGCAATGGCGTTTTCAAGCGTCGGAAGGCGGACCCGGGTAGCGGTCAGGGCGGCCAAATCCTTTTCCTGTTCGGCCGCCAGGGTGTTCACGCACGTGGCGTCGGCCTCCAGTTCCCGGGCCCGGCGGTCCCGCTCCAGCCGCAGCCGCTGCGGCTCGAAGGCCTGCCTGCACCGCGCCAGGTCGGCCGCCGCCTTTTCCAGGGCCGCGCGCTCCTCTTCCAGGCGCTGCAGGGCTCGGCGCCAGGCCACGTCCTCTTTGAGACTGTCCACGCGCCGCGCAAGTTCCGCTTCCTCCCTTTCACGTGCCGCCAGCGTCTGCGACAGCCGTTTTCTGTCTTCTTCGGTCAGCAGCGACAGGCCCGCCAGTTCAGCGGCCATACGCTCCAACCGGTGTCGCTCCTCGGCCCGCAGTTGGTGAACCTTCATGGAAATGCGGCTGTAGATACCGGTGCCTGTGAGCTGTTCCAGGATGGGGGCGCGTGCGTCGGGCGACGCCTGCAGAAAGGCGGCAAATCCCCCCTGGACCAGCAGCATGGAGCGCGTGAAGCGTTCGAAGTCCATGCCGGTGGTTTCCTCAATGCAGGCGGCCGTATCACGCAGTCGGGACTGCAGCACTTTGCCGGAATCGGCCTCGGACACTTCGTGGCGCGGCGGCTGCAGCTCACCCGTCGGCTTTCCGTGGGCGCGGTGCTGACTCCAGTGGCAGCGGAAGCGCCCGGCCGGGGTTTCAAAGACCACCTCGGCGAAACAGGCGCCGGTCTGGCGCGACATGATCTCGTTGCCGCCCCTGGTCACGCGGCCCAGGCGCGGCGTGGCGCCGTACAGGGCGAGGCAGAGCGCGTCCAGGATGGTGGTCTTTCCGGCTCCGGTGGGGCCGGTGATGGCGAAAATGCCGTCGGCGGCGTAGGCCGGGTGGGTGAAATCGATGTGCCACTCACCCGCCAGCGAGTTCAGGTTCTGGAAACGGATCTCGAGGATGCGCATGCCCCTGTCCTACTCCGCCCGGGGGTCTTCTTCGTAAAGCGCCGTGAGCGTCCGGCCGTAAGTGTCCAGCAGCGCCGGCCGGCGCTCGGCCGGCACGTCGAAAGCGTCCAGGCAGCGTTGGAAGACCTCGTGCACGTCCAGGTGCTCCAGGGTTTCCCCCTCTGCCTGGGGGGCCAAAGCCCGCTCGATGGCCCTGGGGTTGCGGATGCGCAGAATTTCCAAGCGGCTTTCGGCCACGGCGTCCTGCAGCCGGGCGGCCAGCTCGACGGGGGCGGCGGCGTCACTGCAGAGAATCTCCAGCCAGGCCCGGCTCTGCGCGCTTTTGAGCGCCGCGATGCGCTCCAGGATATCCTGCAACCCGCCCTGCAGGCGCACCAGCTGCTGGAAGCACGGCACGGCGATAGTGGTGACCGCCGGCCGAAGGCCGTCGAATTCCACCAGCAGCACGCATTTTTCCTGGCCCGCCTCCCCGAACCCCACGGGCAGCGGCGAGCCGCTGTAGCGCATGTCGGGCCTGTCTGCCACCATCTGCGGCACGTGCAGGTGTCCCAGGGCCAGGTAGTCGATGCATGCCGGAAAGGCGTCAGCGCCCACCCGCGCCAGCGAACCCACGTAGAGCTCCCGTACGCCGTCGCCCTCCACGGTCCGGCCCCCGGCGGCGAACAGGTGCCCCGTGGCCACAATGGGCACCGGTCGGTCCAGCGCCTCACGCCGTTGCTGTGCCTCACGGCAGACGGCGGCATAGTGGCGAGCGATGCCCTCAATCAGCTTGCGCTGCTTGTCGTCGGGCGTTTCACCGGCCGCCACCGTGCGCACGTCACGGTCCCTGAGACAGGGCACCGCGCAGACGATCAGCGCCACTTCCCCGCTGCTGTCGGCGAGCGCCAGCACCTCGTCCCGCGGGTCGCCGGCGGCGCCCACGACGTGGACGTTCATGTGGCGCAGCAGTTCGCGCGGGGCATCCAGGAAAGAAGGCGAGTCGTGGTTGCCGCCCGTGACGACCACGTGACGGCAGCCGGTTTCCCGCACGCGGAACAGAAACCGGTAGTACAGCTCCTGGGCCCGGTGGCTGGGCGTGCTGCTGTCGAACACATCGCCGGCCACCAGCAGCACGTCGGCCTGCTGCACCGCCAGGCAGTCCGCCAGCCAGTCCAGAAAAGCGGCAAATTCCTCGTAGCGCCGCCGCCCGTAAAGCGAGCGCCCCAGATGCCAGTCCGCCGTGTGCACGATTCTCATGGGGGACGTCCTTAAATAATTCAATAACCGGTCCGTCAGCAGCCACTCCCCTCCAGAGTGATTTACGGGATGGCTCCTGCCGGACCTTTGCTGTTCACTTGTCATTATACTGCCTCCCCCGCTTAAATCAACCGCACAAACGATGCTTGACAGCGGCCGGAGTATGATAATATTACGCTCGTACATACCACTTTGTGGTTATTTCTAGAAGGGTCGGCCCCCTGCCGGGTGCCGCCCATCCATCGGAACAACACGTGAAACCCTTCAAAGACAGGAGGTTTCCCATGAGTGATAGAGACGAAAAGAAGACAAGCGGCAAATCGGCATCTAGCTGCAGGTGCTGTTACTACGTCGTTGACAGCTGCGGGTGCCCCATCGGCACCCTGTGCTGCGATGACGCCGAAGGCAGCAAGTGCCATTTCGAAAGATGCTGCTGATGGGCCCGGGTCATCCGGCCCGCTGACAAAAAGCAACAAGGGGGGAGAAAGTCCCCCCTTGTTTGATTGAATGAGACCCGAATTTCCCCTAAAACATCCTCAGGGAGCCCGCTTCCGGCTCCTTGCAATCGCATGTCGTAACCCGGTTGCGGGCTGTCATCAGTGGGCTCAGCACAAATCGGAAGCACAGGGCCGAAAGGGCCGCCCCGGCCAGCGGGGCCGCGATGTACACCCAGAAGAATCCGCCCCTGGGCCCTGGTATGGCGACCTGTTTCCAGCCGGCGAAATAAGCCACCAGCCGGGGACCGAAATCCCTGGCCGGGTTAATGCCGGTCTGGGTCAATGGGGCGGTCACGGCGATCAGTGCCGCCACCGTGGCGCCGATGAAAACCGGCGAGATGGCGTCCGTGGGCCGGCCCACGTTGCAGCCCTCGGTGAGCAGGAAAATCATGGACACCAGCAGGAAGGTTCCCAGCCCTTCGGTCAGCATAGCCGTCGGCAGGGACACTTTGAACCAGGGGATGTCAAAACCCGGGTTCGGGAAGTACTCTCCGAACAGCATGGCAGTCCGCACCGAGTCCGGTGCGCCGCGGATGATGCCGTGGGCGTGTTCGAAAGCCGCGATGGAGGGGTGAAAGAGGAGCAGGATCATGCCGCCCGCTGCCGCCGCCCCGGCCAGCTGGGCGCCGCAGTACGGCACAAAGAGGCGCGGCTGCATCCTGCCGGCCAGCACCATGCCCAGCGAAACCGCCGGGTTGAGGTGGGCGCAGGAAAGGTGCCGGGTGGCATAGATGGCCAGCGTCACCCCGATGCCCCAGACCACGGCGACCTGCACCAGGCCCAGCGGCGCCTGAAACAAAACGGCCACGGCGACGATGGCGGTGCCGAAGAACACCAGGATGAAGGTGCCGAAAAATTCCCCGAAATAGGCGGCGCTCTGACCGTTCATGGATTGTCTCCCGTCTTTGCCGTCAACGCAGCAGCGCGAGGATGCGCTCGGTGCGGAAAACTTTGCCCTGGGCCACGACAACCCCCTCTATGGCCAGCGCAGGGCTCAGGAGCAGGCCGTATTTGCCGCGGATTTCCTCGGAAAGCGTCCACTTTTTCGCGACGCGCGCCTCGACGCCGGCCAGCGCCACGGCCGCCTTGACATTCTCGAGCAGTTCGGTGCATTTGCGGCAGGGAGGGTCCAGTCCGATGACTTCGATGTTGAGCATGACCGGCCTCCTTTTCATTGCGGCCCGGATGCGGGGCTGCGCGTCAGGTAGGGTGGATCCGGATACGCCGGGCTGAAGCACTGCAGATCCTCTATTTCCACCTGGAGCCCCTGCGCCGCCTCCAAAGCGGTCAGCGCCGTGCGAACCACCGCTTCGAGATCATCGGGCGCCAGGTGCACGCGCGCGTTGATGATCAGGGTGGCAGCGGCAACATCCGCCATGCGGGTTTCGCTGAAGACGGGTTCGGCATCCCGGTGGGTCAGGTTGATCCACATGGACTGCCCGCCGCCGGTCATGACCATTTTCAAATGGCCGACACTGGCGTTTTTCGCCTGGAGCGCATCGCGGATCGCAGCCATGACCGTGCGCAGCACCCCGGCGGGTGCGAAAGCCTTGTCGCCACGGATGCGGACGGCCGCATTGAGCCACCCGAGCACGGCCTCGGCCCGGGCGTAGACGGCGTAATCCAGCTGGGCCAGCACGGTCTCCGCCCCCGGCCGCGAGGACAGCAGCCGGTCGAGCCAGCGGGACATCCCGGCGCCCGTCCTGGCCGAAACCGCCAACACCTCTTTGCGCGGATGTTTTTCCTCCAGTACGGCCAGATAGCGCTCGATCTGTTCGGGGCGCAAAAGATCGGACTTGCTGAGCAAGATGATGTCCGCCTCTTCGAGCTGCTTGTTGAACAGATAGGCCACCTCCTCGGGAAAAGTGGTCGCCGTCTCTTTGAGCAGCAGTTCGCGCACCCGCTGGGCGTCGACCATGGTGGAAAAAGGGGCGAAGACGAACGATTTTCCGTAGTGGATCTTGATGGGATTGGCCACGGCGGCCACGAAGTCGGTGCAGCTGCCCACCGGCTCCCCCATCAGGATGTCGGGTTCGTGGGCCAGTATCTTCTCCATCTGGTCGATGAGTTCATCGAACTTGCAGCAGAAACAGCCCTTGACCACTTCTTCCACCGGAACCCCCAGTTCCCCCAGCATCTGGCGCACGATGAGGGTGTCTGCGAGGTTGGCGCTCTGGTCGTTGGTGATGATGCCCACACGCAGGCCGCGCCGAACCAGGTCACGCGCCAGTGCCGCCAGCGCGGTGGTCTTGCCGGAACCGAGGAATCCGCCGGTGAAGATCAACCGGACGGTTTTGTTCGTCTTGAGCTTGCGGGGTGTCGCCATAAATTCGTCTCCTTTGGGATTGGTGGGCGCGTCGTCAGGTGTCCGGGGTCTTTTCCAGCCGGATGGTCGGCAGGTGGGACGCGGGCAGCACCTCGCGCGCCCGGTCGAAAAACTTTCCGATCAGCATCGCCTGGGTGCTGAGGGTGTTCAGCCAGCGCCACAGGCACTCCTGCCCCGCCTCGGTCAGGGTATACCGGCGTCGGGCAGGCCCCCTGCCCTGCGTATCCCATTGCGAGCAAAGCACCCCCCGCCGTTCCAGGAGGTTCAGGTGACGGTAGAGGCCGGTGATGTTGAGGCCCAGGGAAAATTCCTCGATGTACCCCTCGATGATCTTTTTAATGGCATATCCGTGCAGTCCCTGCCGATTGAACAGGGTCAGCAGGATCCAGGGAGCCGCCAGGTTGCTCATGTTCTTGCCGGAGCAGGGGCAGTTTTCAATGTCATCGATCATGACGCTCGCCTTTCTGAAATATCATCATGTAACTTACTATACATTGTATAATATTCGAATACGATCGTCCCGGGGACGAAAAAAAGCGCTCCAGGGGTTGAATTTCGCCGTTCAGCCGCTCTCTTCCATCGGCTTGAAGCGGATGCCCACCAGGGTGGCCAGGATGACCAGCGTCGTGGAGATGAAGATCATCATGATGCCCAGGGCCGAGAGCTGGCCCCACAGGCCGTCTTCGGCGAAACGAAAGATCTGCACGGCCAGCACCTCGGTGCCCGGGCGCGAGAGCACCACCGAGAGGGTCAGCTCGCGCACGAACATGGTGGCCATCAGGATCCAGCCCGAGACGATGCCGGGGATCAGCAGCGGAATGACGATGCGGCGCATGGTGGTGAAGGCCCCGGCCCCGCAGACCTGCGAGGACTCCTCGAGGTGGCTGTGGACCTGGATGAAGGCCGAGGTCAGGGGGCGCACGCCGTAAGGCAGGTAGGTGGCGATGTAGCCGATGAGCAGTGCCCAGATGGTGGCGTAGAGCGGCGTGCGCACGAAAAACCACATGAATCCCACGCCGATCACGATGCCGGGAAAGGAAAAGGACAGAAACGACAGGCTCTCGAGGATGCCGGAGGCGTGCGAGCGCACCTTGACGATGGCGTAGGCCACGAACACCGACAGGGTGATGCCCAGCGTGGCGCCCACCACACCCAGAAAGACGCTGTTTTTCAGCGACAGGATCGAAATGGGGTCGTGGATGACCTCGATCCAGTGCTTCCAGCTCATCATGGAAAAGGCCTTCATGCTGGGCACCATGGAGTACGGCACCAGCGACGTGTAGAACAGCACCAGCACCGGCAGCACGATCAAGACCAGCGAGAGGATGCCCACCACGCCGAACAGAGGGTAGCGGGCGCGCTTGAGCCGGATCACCGTGGGGCGGTACCCGCGGCTGGAGATGGTCACGTACTTCTCGCTCTCGGAGGTCAGGTAGCGGTAGAGGTAGATCAGGGTGATGGAAGTCACCAGAACGCTCATACCGATGGCGGCGGCCTTGCCGTAGTCGGCGGCGAAACCGGTGGCGATGGACTGGTAGATGTGGGTCGCCAGAACGTAGATGCGCCCGGGCATGCCGATGACCGACGGCACCGCGAAGGACGCCAGGCTGCGCACCAGCGAGAGGATGAAGGCCGCCAGAATGGCCGGCCGCAGCACCGGAAGGGTGACCCGGAAGAGGGTGCGCAGAGTACTTCCCCCACAGACCCGCGAGGACTCCTCCAGGGCCACGTCGAAGGACGCCATGGCCGGCGCCAGGATGAGGTAGGCGATGGGCAGGTCCAGCAATCCCTCCACCAGGATCATGCCCCACAGGGAATAGATGTTGACGGCCGCGTTTTCCAGGCCCAGCACCTGGCGCAGGAAGAGGTTGATCAGCCCGTTGGAGGGGTTTAACAGCAGCACCCAGCTGACCGAAAACAGGATGTGCGGAATCATCATGGGGATGATGGAGATGATCCGGAAGAGAAACTTGAAGGGGATGTCGGTGCGCGTGTTGAGATAGACCAGCAGCAGAGCCAGGCCGGTGGCCACGGCCGACGACCCCAGCACGAAAACGATGGTGTTGGTGATGATGCCGGCCAGCTCGGGGTCGGTGTAGGCCTGGATGTACTTTTCCAGGGTGAACTGCCCGAAGGTGCCCAGGCCGGTGGAAAAGCTGCCGAAGACCAGCATGATCACCGGACACACGGTCAGGAAACCGACGATGACGATCAGCACCGGTGTCAGAAGCGATTTGCGGTTGCCCATGGCGTGCGCCTCGACTACTTCGAAACCAGGATGCAGTTGTTGGGGTCCACCGTGAAGCTGGCCGTGTCCCCGGCCCGGATGTCCGAGTCCGGCTCGGTCTTGATGAACAGCTGGAGGCCGTTGACCGTGATCTCGCCCTCGTAGGCCTCCCCGATGAAGACCAGCTCGTCGATGCGGCCGCTGAACACGTTCTGCGCCCGGGCGGCGTCGCCGCGTTTCAGGCGGATGAACTCGGGGCGCAGGCAGAGGGTCACGCGGTCGCCGGTGTCGAACGCCTCGTGGCGGCGGCAGGCCACCTCCCCCAGGGCGCAGTCCACCACGGTCAGGCCGCCGCGCGGGGACGTCACCACGGCGTCGATCAGGTTGGTGCGCCCGATGAAGTCCACCACAAAGCGGTGGGTGGAGTGGAAGTAGATCTGCCGAGGGGTGCCCGTTTCAATGATGTGGCCGCGGTTCATGACGGCCACCATGTCCGACAGCGCGAGGGCCTCGATGCGGTCGTGGGTGACGTAGACCGCCGTGATTTCAAGATCGGTCAGGAAAGCGCGCAGCTCCTTGCGGGTCTCCTCGCGCAGCTTGGCGTCCAGGTTGGACAGCGGCTCGTCGAAGAGAATCACCTTGGGCTCGGCCACCAGGGCGCGGGCCAAAGCCACGCGCTGCTGCTGGCCGCCGGAAAGCTTGGTGGCCGGCCGATCCTCGAACCCCTCCAGCTGCACGAAACGCAGGGTCTTGGCCACCCGCTCACGGATCTCCTCGCGGGGCAGCCCGCGCGTCTGCAGCGGGTAGGCCACGTTGTTGAAGACGTCCATGTGCGGCCAGATGGCGTACGTCTGAAAGACCATGCCCAGCCCACGGTGTTCCGTGGGCACGTAGATGTGCCGCTCCCGCGACCAGACCGTCTCGCCGCCGATTTCGATCTCGCCGCTGTCGGGCGACTCCAGGCCCACGATGCAGCGCAGCAGGGTAGTCTTGCCGCACCCGCTGGGTCCCAGCAGCGTGAAAATGCGGTTGGCGGGGATGGTCAGGTCGATGTTGTCCAGCGCCTTGATCACCTGGCCGCTGGAGTGGTAGTGCTTGCTGACGTTTCGGATTCGGATTTCCATGGCGGTCTGCCTGTGCCGGGGGCCCGCCCGAACGCACTGCGACGCTCTGGCGGGCCTGCGGCGGGGCGCCTACGAGGCGCTGAAAATCTGTTTGAACCTGGCGCCCCAGCTGCGGATTTCCTTGTCCGAGAGGGTGCGGATGGGGATCACCTTGGCCTTGTCGATGCCATTGATGGGCGGAAAAACACCCGGGGCCAGCACGTATTCACCGACGTTCTTGGCCAGCATGCCCATGGCCTTCCTGGACAGCCAGTAGTTCATGAACAGCCGCGCGGCGTTGGGGTGCTTGGCGCTGGAGGAGAGGGCGATGCCACGCGGGGTGCCCAGCAGGGGCTGGCTGACGCGCGCCCAGTCCAGCGGCGCCGGGGCCTTGGTGATGATGTACTTGGGCATGGAGATGCCGATGAGCTTCTCGCCGCTCTCGATGGGCGCCGGCGTGGGCCCGAAGGATTTGACGAACATGGGCCGGTTGGCGGCCAGCCCCTTAAGGAACTTCATCCAGTCGGCCTCGGACTTGAAGACGTTCTCCTTGAGCCCCACCAGCCAGGCGATGGTGGTGGCGTGGGTGGCCGGGTTGGCCATGACGATCTTGTTCTTCCACTTGGGGTCGGTCAGGTCCTCGTAGCGCTTGGGCACGTCGGCGGGTTTGACCAGGTCCCTGTTGTAGATCAGGGCCACATACTCGATGCCGAACACCTGGATCGCATCGTCCTTGCGCGTCCAGTCGGGGTATCCGGCGGCAGCCGGTGACTTGTAAGGCGTCAGGACACCTTTGGCTTTGAGCATTTCCATGACCGGCAGCGGCGCCTGCAGCACGTCTGCCATGAGCTTTCCGGCCTGGAACTCCGTGAGCACCGTGGGCAGGAACTTGGAGGTCGAAATGCGCGTGTACTTGCCCTTGAGCCCGGTCTGGGCATTGAAAGCGTCCATGATGGGCTGGATGGCGGTCATGTTGGCGTAGAACGACACCTTCCCTTCGGCCTTGGCCTTTTCCAGCAGCGCGTTGTCGGCCGCCAAGGCCGCTGTGGCCATAAACATGCAGAGTACGAAAATCAGCAGTTTTTTCATGGGTTGTCCTCCTTTGCCGCGGTTGACGCTTGGGGTTGGATTGTGCTGGCCGGAGAAACGGGTTCCGGCAGACGATATGATATGGGGCCGGGCCGCGGCGGTCAAGAAAAGATTGCCCAATGGGCGGGTGCGTCGCAAGGGACAACCTCCCTGAGGAAAAGCCGCCTCCGCAGCCTGACCCGGCTGGGGCGGGCGGGCATCGGCTGCGCTCCGTGAGCCCCGGCGGGGATGCTCCGGCCGCCGGCGCTGAAAGGCGAGGAACGCGCTGCGCTCAAACAGCTCGCCTTTCTTGACGCGCCGCCAGCCTGCACATCTTTTCCCCGCCGGTTCTCCAACTGCGCACAACCGATGCCTGCCCGCCCCTCCCGCACGGATCGAATAAGGGTAGGATCTATTTTACGGACATCTCCAGATGAGAAATGAAGGCCTCGGCCAGCGGTGAGCGGGTGCGGCGGCGGTGGGTGGTGAGGTAGAAGTGGCGTGTGAGGTCCAGATCCGCCACATCCAGCGCCCGGAGGCTCCCGATCTGAAGCTCCTCGGCCACGGCAATGGGAGAGAGGATGGAGATGCCCAGCCCGCCCTTGACGGCCTGGACGACGGCCTCGGTACTGCCCATCTCGGCGACCACGTTGAAGTCCTCCAGCCGGAAACCTTTTCCCGCCGTTTCCAGGGCCAGGGACTTGCGCGTCCCGGACCCCTCTTCGCGCAGGATGAAAGGCTCTTCCCGCAGCTCCGAAAGCGTAACGGACCGACGCTTCTGCCAGTGGTGGCCGGCGGGCACGATCACCTGCATGCGGTCACGGATGAGTTCCTTTTGTACGATACCGGCCTGCCGGGTGCGGGCCCCGACAACGCCCAGTTCGATCTCACCGGCCGCGATGCGCGCGACGATGCCGCGGGTGTCGCCGACCTTGAGCACCACCGAGGCCCCGGGGTAGGCCTTCTTGAACGCACCGATGAGCCCCGGCAGGATGTATCCGCCGGGGATGGTGCTGCCGCCGATTTTCAGCCGACCCCGGATCTTCCCCTGGAATTCGGCCATGGCTGTTTCCATTTCATCGCGCAGCGCGATCAGCCGGCGGGCATAGCGATAGAGCAGTTTGCCCGCCGGTGTGGGCACCGCCCCGCCGCCCAGCCGGTCGATGAGGCGGCAGCCGAAGTGCTGCTCCAGATCGCGGATGTGGCTGCTGACGGTGGGCTGGGTCAGGTGGACGGCCCGGCTGGCCCGCGAAAAGCCCTTGAGCTCCACGACGCTGCAGAATATGCCCAGCTGCCAGATATCCATTACACGCCCTTCTCGTCTTCCGCGCCAGAGACGGCCGCCCTGCAAGTGGCAGTATATCCTTATTATAGCTATCCCTGTCAATAGATTTTTTCTATATTTCATCTATATATTTATCTATATTATCGATTGGACTTTGCCTATCGCCGGCGCTAAAAGCGGGGACGTCGCAACCACTGGCGACAATGGGGGAAACGAATGAATGAGAAAGGAGACTGCAGACCATGCGTAAATCAATTCGAAATGTAAAATGGATTCTCCCGGTGATGGTTGTCCTGACGGCGTTTTTCATCGCAGGCCCCCTGCAGGCCGGCGACCTGGACGCCTTTCGGGACCTTTCAGGGACGCTGAAAATTTCCGGCGGCACGGCTCACATACCGGTGATAAAAGAGGCCGCCAAGCGCATCATGCGCTTGGCCCCCAAGATCCGCATCACCATCGCCGGCGGCGGCTCCGGCGTGGGCATAAAGCAGGTGGGCGAAGGGCTGGTGGACATCGGCAACTCGGGTCGTAAACCCACGCCCGAGGAGATCGCCAAATACAACCTCACGCTCTTCAAGTGGGCCGTGGATGGCGTGGCCGCGGTAGTCAATCCCCGTAACCCGGTGCGTTCCCTGACGGCACAGCAGCTTCGCGACATCTTCGCCGGCAGGATCGACAACTGGAAAGCCGTAGGCGGACCGGACCGCAAGATCGACCTCTACACCCGTGACAAGGCCAGCGGCACACGGGCGGTATTCTGGAAAAAAGCCCTGGCCAAGGGTTCCATCTCGCCCAAGGCAAATTTCGTCATCTCCAACGGCGCCATGAAGGCCGCCGTGGCCGGCGATCCCGGCGCCATCGGCTACGTTTCGGTGGGCTACATCGACGACAGCGTGGCCCCGGTGGCGCTGGACGGCGTGGCGCCCACGCTGGCCACCGTCAAAAACGGCTGCTACCCGGTAGCCCGCGGGTTGTACAGCAACACCCGCGGCGAACCCCGGGGCCTGACGCGCGCCTTCATCGATTACCTTTTTTCTGCCGAGGGCCAGCGGATCGCGGCCGACAAGGGGTTCATCCCGGTTCGCTGACATGCGCGCCGAGTGGATCATCGAATCCCTGCTGCGCGCCGCGGCACTGGCCAGTGCGTCGGTCAGCGTGCTGATCTTCGCCTTCATGGCTTACCTGGGCTACCCGCTGGTGGAAAAAGGGCAGTTGGGAAACCTCTTCACCCGCCCCTGGCTGCCCGACCAGGGCCTCTACGGCATCTATCCCATGATCGTGGGAACGCTGTGGATCGCCTCGCTGGCGCTGCTGTTCGGGTTTCCCCTGAGCCTGGGCTACGCGGCGCTCATCCAGCTGACGACGGACAGGAAAAACGCCTTTTCCCGGTTCCTGCGCAAGGTGGCCGAGATCATGACCGGCATTCCCACCGTGGTGTACGGTTTCGTGGGCATCTTCCTGCTGGTGCCCTTCATCCGGCGCTGGCTGGGCGGCGGATCCGGCATGTGCATCCTCTCGGCCGCCCTGCTGCTGGCGGTGGTCATCTCCCCTACCATGATCCTGTTTTTCACCGACAGTTTCGCCCGCGTGCCGCGTGAGCACCTGCGGGCGGTGGACGCCCTGGGCGGCCGCCCGGCCCAGAAACTGCTCTACGTGGTGCTGCCCCGGTCGCTGCGCGGTATCGGCTGCGGCCTGGTGCTGGCCTTCGGCCGCGCCATGGGCGACACTCTCATCGCGCTCATGGTGGCCGGAAACGCGGTGGCCGTGCCCGGTTCGGTGAGCGATTCGGCCCGCACCCTGACGGCCCACATCGCCCTGGTGACGGCCGCCGATTTCGACAGCCTGGAATTTCGCACGCTTTTCGCCTGCGGGCTGGTGCTCTATTTCATGACCACCTTGACGGTGACAACGGTGGGGGTGCTGGGCCGGCGCGGGGAGGCACGCCGGCCGTGAACCGCCTCGCGGAAAAAATGACCGTGATCGGCGCGTGGGTATGCGGCCTGGCGCTGCTGGGCGCCGTGGCGGTGCTGCTGGGCTACCTGGTCATGAAGGGCGCCGGCAGCCTGGACAGCGCCCTGCTGTTCGGCGACGTGCGTCCCGCAGACGCCCTGCTGCTGCGCCGCCAGGTATTCGACGGCATCTTTCCCGCCGTGGCGGGCACCCTGGTGCTGGTGCTCATCTCGGTGAGCCTGGCCGTTCCCGCAGGGATTGCCGCCGGCATCTACCTGGCGGAGTACTGTCCCGCGCGCACCCGGCGCATCTTCGGCCATTTCTACGACATCCTGGCGGCCACGCCGTCCATCGTCATCGGCTTCTTCGGCTTTTCGGTGACCATTTTCCTGCACCGCACCCTGGCCCCGCGCCTCTATCCCTGCCTGATGGTGTCGGCGCTGTCGCTGGCCTTCCTGGTGCTTCCCTACCTGATCCGCACCACACAGATGGCGCTGGAGGGCATCCCCGCCGGTCTGCGCCGCACCGCCCCGGCCCTGGGCGCCACCCGCTGGCAGAACGTCTCCCGGGTGCTGCTGCCCCGGGCCCTGACCGGCATCGTCAGCGGAACCATCCTGGCCATCGGCCGCTGCGCCGAGGACACGGCCGTGATCATGCTCACCGGGGTGGTGGCCAGCGCCGGGCTGCCCCGATCGCTGTGGGCCGGCTACGAGGCCCTGCCCTTCTACATCTACACCGTCTCTTCGCAATACGCCGATGCCCGCGAACTGGCCAACGGATACGGCGCCGCCATCATTGTGCTGATCCTGTGCACCGTGCTCTTTTCGCTCTCCTTTCTGATCCGCAGCCGCCTGGCACGTCGTGCGGCGGGGAGGGCGCTGCCGTGAACCGGACGCCGCCGCAGACCGAAAGGCCCAAGATCACGGTCGAGCACCTGTCCTTTTTCTACGGGGGTTTCAGGGTGCTCGACGACATCAGCACCTCCTTCGGGGAGCACCGCATCACGGCCATCGTAGGACCCTCGGGCAAGGGCAAATCCACCCTGCTGACCGTCTTCAACCGCCTGTGGGAGGATATCCCCGGTGTCCGCATGAGCGGCCGCGTGCGCATCCGCTTCGGCGACCGCTGGGAGGACATCTACGCCCCGTCCTGCGATCTGCCCGCCCTGCGGCGCAGGGTGGGCATGGTGTTCCAGACCCCCAACCCCCTGCCCATGAGCATCGCCAAAAACGTGGCCTTTCCTCTCCGGCTGGCCGGCCGCCGCAAGCCCGGCGAAATCGCCCGGCGGGTGGAAAACGCCCTGCGCGCGGCCTTTCTCTGGGAGGAGGTCAAAGACCGCCTCGACGCCGACGCCACGCAGCTGTCCGGCGGCCAGCAGCAGCGGCTGTGCATCGCCCGCGCCCTGGTGCTGGAACCCGAGGTCCTGCTGCTGGACGAGCCCACATCCTCGCTGGACACCGCCGCCGCCGGGGTGATAGAAAACCTTCTGATTCACCTCAAGCGACGCTGCACCATCCTGATGGTCTCGCACTACCTGGACCAGGTGCACCGCGTGGCGGATCGCATCACAGAGCTGGCGGACGGACGCCTCGTCGAGCGCGCCGCCTGAAAAATCACCGCATCGAGGGGGGAGAACGTCATGCGCGTACTGTTCTGGTACTGCGAGTGTTTCGCCTGGCAACCGGCCATGAAGACGCTGGAAGACGCCCCGCCGGCCGAGCCGGCGGACTGGGCAAAAGTGGTGGTGGCCTTCGTCCACGTGGAACCCGGGGACGTGCAGGGGGGAAGCTCGGCCGAAACCAAGCTGGTCAAAAACGCCAAGTGGCTGGCGCGAAAGTGGGACATCCGGCGGGTGATCCTGCACTCGTTCACCCACCTGGCCGAGGAAAAAGCCGACCCGGACGCCGCCCGGGCGCTGCTCGACCGCGCCCAGGACCGCCTCGCGCAGGCCGGCTACGAGACCGTGCAGACCCCCTACGGCTACTTCCACGACCTGCATATGGAGGCGCCCGGTCGCCCCCTGGCGCGCATTTTCAAACAATTCTGAGGCGGGCGGGGCCGCAACCGCACCGCCCATAAAAAAGCCTCCCGCCGGCGGGCGGGGTGCCGCCTGCCGGGGGGAGGCTTTTTTCGGGGGCCGGGCTTCGGCCGTTCAGGGCTCGATGCGCGTGCCGAGAACTTCCAGAAACTTGCGGATCCACTCGGGGTGCGCCGGCCAGGCCGGGGCGGTCACCAGGTTTCCGTCCACGTGGGCATTGGAAAAAGTGTCGTTGTTGGCCACCCAGGAACCGCCGGCGGTTTCCACGTCGGGGCCCACGGCCGGGTAGGCGGCGCAGGCCGCACCCTCCAGCACACCGGCGGCGGCCAGGATCTGGGGACCGTGGCAGATGGCGGCGATGGGCTTCTTGGCGGCGGCAAAGGCGCGGGTGATCTCGAGCACGCGGGGGTTTAGCCGCAGGTACTCGGGCGCGCGCCCGCCGGGGATCACCAGGCCGTCGTAATCGGCGGGGTCCACGGCGTCGAAATCGGCCGTAATCGCGAAGTTGTGGCCGGGCTTTTCCGAGTAGGTCTGGTCGCCCTCGAAATCGTGGATGGCGGTCTTGACGGTGTCGCCGGCCTTCTTGTCCGGGCAGACCGTGTCCACGCTGTGGCCGACCATGAGCAGCATCTGGTAGGGCACCATGGCCTCGTAGTCTTCCACGAAATCACCCACCAGCATGAGGATCTTCTTCTGTGCCATTTCACACCTCCTTTTGCGTATGAATCGAAAAAAAGCGGGCCTGAGATCAAGCTAACGCGGCGGCGCTGTTTTGCAACCGGTTTTTCACACTGCGGGTCAACGCGGCCGCGTGACGTCGTCCACCAGGTAGAGAATCGAGCGGTAGGAGATGCCGCCGTGGGTCGTCAGCCCGATCTCACATGTGCGGCTGGTGCAATAGCCGGCCTTCACCTCCGGCGGCAGCTGCTCTTTCAGTCGGCGCAGGCCGTGGCGGTTGAGCTCGGGCACGGTGAAGCCGCGGTCGCCGGCAAAGCCGCAGCAGTTGACCTCAGGGGCCACCACCTGCTCGGCGCACATGCCGGCCAGGCGCAGGAAGTCCTGCGCCAGTCCCATCTTGCGCGCGCTGCACACGGTGTGGATGGCGACGGCGCCCGGGCGCTTTTCAAAGTGCAGGCGCGGCGCCAGGTGCGAGAGGGCAAAGCCGATGGGTTCATACAGATCGAGGCGGCTGTCCAGGGTCTCGCGCATGTGCAGCAGGCAGGGACTGGTGTCGCACAGCACCGGCAGCCGGCCGCCGTCGGTGGCCTCCAGCAGCGCTTCCTGCATGGCGCGCTCGCGCTCGCGCGCTGCCCGCCGCAGCCCCTTGCTGGCAAAGGGCATGCCGCAGCACAGGCGCTCCATCCGCCGGGGGTAGACCACGGCGAAGCCGGCTTTTTCCAGCAGTCCGTGGGTCACCCGGGTGAGGGACGGCCAGTGCTCGCCGCGGGCCGGCCCCATGGTGCGGCTGATGCACGAGGGCAGGTAGACCACCCGCTTTCCTGCGGTGCGCCCCTTTTTTACCGGTGGCGCGGCCGGCCGGGGCATGGCCGGTGTCCACAGGGGCAGCCGTCCCCGCGAAAGCCGGTGGAGTTCCTGCGCGGCCGCGGCCATGCGCCGGCTGCCGACAGCGCCGTGCACCTGGTCGAGCACCGCCAGGCCGCCGCGGGCCGCCGCGGTGGCCGCGTCCATGTGGGCGCCGATTCTGCGGGCGGCAGCCGCGGCCAGCGGCCCGGCGCCGTCTTCGCGCAGCGCCTTGATCAGCCGCCCGGTGTCGATCTCCACCGGGCAGGTGGTGGCGCACAGGCCGTCGGCGGCGCAGGTGCGCTCGCCCAGGTAGGCGAAGTCGCGACGCAGGCGCGCAAGGCGACCGGGGTCCTCGCCACTGCGGGCCAGGCGCGCCATCTCGCGGAACACGGCGATGCGCTGGCGGGCCGAAAGGGTCAGCCCGTGGGACACGCAGCTGCGCTCGCAGAAGCCGCACTCGGTGCAGGTGTCCACCGAGGCATGGGCCACGGGCATGGGCTTGAGGTCCTTGAGGTGCGCCCCGGGGTCGGGGTTGATGATCACGCCGGGGTTTAGCAGGTTGTCCGGGTCGAAGAGCGCCTTGATGTCGCGCATCACCGCGTAGATCTCGTCGCCCCACTCGCGGCGCACGAAGGGGGCCATGTTGCGGCCCGTGCCGTGCTCGGCCTTGAGCGACCCG
>JAMOVG010000304.1 GCA_027061725.1 Desulfobacteraceae bacterium | reverse complement strand
CTCTGAAGTCCTGATTACCGGGAGATAAACACTGAAAGTACTCCCCCTGCCGGGCTTGCTGGAAACGGAAATACGACCCCTGCAGCTCTTGACGATCCCGTGCACCATGGAGAGTCCGAGGCCGGTGCCCTTGTCCTTTTCCTTGGTGGTAAAATAGGGCTCGAAGATGCGCTCAAGGATGCGCTTGTCCATTCCCACCCCCGTATCCGAAACCTTCAGGCACAGATGGCGTGCGGCGCCCGGCGTAGTTCCGTCCGCCTCCGGTTTGGATGGGTCGATCTCTCGCAGCCGGATCTCCAGCCGTCCCCCCTTGTGCTCCATGGCGTGATAGGCGTTGGTGATCAGGTTCATAACCATCTGGTGGATCTGCGTGGCATCGGCCATGACCGGACGGCACCCATCGTCAACATCCTGCCGGATTTCGATGGTGCTGGGCAGCGACGAGCGCACCAGTTTGAGCACCTCCTTGATGATGGACTGGATCTTGAGCGGTTTGAGTTCCTGGTCGGCCATACGGCTGAAGGTCAGAATCCGTCGCACAAGGCTCTTGGCCCGCTCGGCGGCCTGCAGCACTTCCAGCAGGTTGGCGCGCACGGGGCTTTCCTCGGGGAGTTCATCCAGGCTCAGTTCGGTGTAGCCGATGATGGGTGACAGGATGTTGTTGAAGTCGTGGGCCACGCCGCCGGCCAGCGTGCCGATGGACTCCATGCGCTGCGCCTGTCGGAGCTGCCGCTCCAGCCGTTCGCGTTCAGTGACATCCCGCACGATGCCCTGAATGGCGGGCCGCCCCCCGTAATTCACCAGCGAGGCGGCCACCTCCACACGCATGCGCGACCCGTCTTTTCGGCGGGCCGTGTAAGTGACGTGGCTGGGTTCCACGCGGCGACCCTCCCAACGCTGATTCATGCGTTCCCGGACGAGCCGATGATCGCCCTCGACGATGATATCCCAGATGGAAACTGCGCGCACCTCCTTGGCGCAGTAGCCGAACATTTCATAGGCCTTCTGGTTGAAAAATTCGAAACGCCCCGAGGGAAGCTCGCAGACGAAGTAGCCGTCCATGGTGTTTTCGACCAGCAGGCGGTACCGTTCCTCGCTGCGCCGCAGGTCTTTTTCCATTTTCTTGCGGTCGCTGATGTCCCTGGCCACCACCTGGAAGCGGTAGGTGCGGTCGTTGCGGGTGATAAACTGAACGTTCTGGCCCAGCCACAGGGTCTTGCCGCTGCGGGTAAGGATGGGGCACTCGTGGTAGGTGTTGGGAATCTTCTCGTTACGCTGACGCAGGTAAAAGGCTTCGACGGTTTCGCGGAAATCGGGCCGCACTACCTGGAGGTAGTGCATCCCAAGGAGTTGCTCCCTGGGAAATTCCAGCACCCTGACACATTTGGCGTTAACGTAGGTCAGGTTGCCGGCCGGGTCGGTCCTGAAGATCAGGTCGTTGGCATTCTCCACCAACTGGCGGTATTTGTTCTCACTTTCCCGCAGCGCCGCTTCGGTTTCACGTTGTCGCCTTTGTTTCCTGCCGGCAAAAGGCCATTCATACGGCGTGTGTCCTGCCGGCGCTGCCCGCCGTCACGACAGCGGCACCATTTGCGCCAGCATGTCGGATAGGTGTCCTGCCAGCCGCCTGCGCTTTTCGTCCAGCACGGCATCGCCGTCCAGGTTGGGCCGCACCGCGCTGCCGGAGACACCCTGGGAAGCCAGTTCGTCCAAGAGCTGCCGCCGCCGTTCCGTCACGGCCGCATCCATCTGACGTCGGACCTCCTGCACGGCTTGCTCCAGCTGGGCGGCATCCGCCCGGCAGTATTGTGTCAGCAGCCGAATCCAGGGGCCGTTCTCCTTCTCGTCATTGACGTGCGCCATTAGATGCCGACAGAGAAGCGATCGCTCTTCTTCGTCCCCGCCCTGCAGCAGGCCATCGATTTTGGTGGTCAGCGCTTCCACATCGAGCAAACCGTCTTCGAGCTGCTGGAGGAGGCCCTTCAGGCGTCCAGCCAGCTCCCGTCGACGGTTTTCTTCTTTTTCCTCTCTGCTCAGGGTCAGATGACGGGTTTTCTCCATTACCAGGTCGAGAGTGCTCTTGATTTCGGCCATTTCCGTTCTCCCCTATTTGAGCAGTTTGACGATCTGTCGGAAGCGATCGCCGGTGGCTTCCCGAAGCATCTCGAAAAGCGCCATCTCCACACTGGAGATCAATGCACCCTCCTGTTTCATGCGCGCCAGGCCGATCTCCTTGTTGTCGATCACGCGGGAGGAGACGGCGTCGCTGATGACGTGCACCTCAAAACCGCGCTGCAGCAGGTCGCGTGTGCTCTGGTAAACGCAGATGTGGGTTTCAATGCCGGTCACCAGCACCTGCCGGCGGCCGGCGGCCTCGATGGCCGCCATGATGTCCGGGTCGGCGCAGCAACTAAATGTGGTCTTGGCCATTGGCCGACGATCGCGCAGCAGGCCGGCCACCACCGGGACGGTGTGCCCTAGTTTCTCGGGGATTTGCTCCATCCACACGATGGGTACGTCCAGAATGCGGGCGCTTTTGATCAGGATCTGCAGGTTCTTGAACAGCGTCTGCCGGTCGTGCATCAACTGGGCCAAGTTGCCCTGGATGTCAATCAGCAGCAGGACGCTTGCGTCAGCGGTCAGCATTTTCCAGGCTCCTGTCCAGCTTCCTCGACAATAAATGGAGAACAGCTCAGACCGACGCTTTTCTTCTTGACCCACACCCGCGCCATGGGCACGGTTTCACCGCGGATGTTCACCAGGCTGGGAAGCTCTTCGGCGTAGCTGATGTCCTCGGCGCGAAACTCGAAGTAGTATGCGCAGCTGCTGTAAGGATCGGGAATGATAATCACCTTCTGGTCATCCTGCGGGTGCTTGCGGGGTGAGCCCGAAAAAGGCACGTGCGTCCGCATCAGCGACTGGAGGTCCGACGGTCGTTTGTATTTCTGGATCTCGAATTTTTCAGCCACCTGGGGCCAGCGATTTTCTGCCATGAGTGCCTCCGTTTTCAGGAATGCTTTCCTTCTTGTTCTTTTCCTTTTTCATGAGCTCCGCGGGCGCCTGCATGAGCTTTTCGGCCTGCCATTTGTCCAGGTAGAACACGTAGTCGTTCTGCGAGGAAACGCCCGGGAACTTCTCCTTGGCATCGTCTATTGCACCGTAAATCGTCAGTCGGTAACGCTCCCTGTCGTCCTTCAAGAGCACCTCGAAAACCGGCTTGACAAACTGCGATTTTTTTTGCCCCCTAAGATAACCGTCACACCGCAGTTTGTCCAGTGTTGCCAGGAATCGCTCGATGCGGGCGCCGTCCGGCGTTCCGGTGCCGTCGGTCCGCCACACCGGCGTCTTGCCGGCCGGAGGGGAGGCCGTGGCCGATTCCGCCCCGCCGGCCTTGTTGGATCCGGCCGATCGTCGAAAGACGGTCGTGTGGCCTTCCCGGACCACCCGGATCTCACGGATGGCACCCCGGTCGAAGCGCAGCACCAGTTTATCCCGGAAGTCCTCGAGCTTCTTTCCGAAGAGCTCCCTCAAGTTGCCGGGTGCGTGAAACACGCGCGCGTCGTCGTCGATGCGCACGAAAGTGTGACCGAAGGAGGGGGCCACCTTTCCCACCTCGAATTTCCGCAATACCCGGCCGTCAGCGGTTCGCGCCTCCACGCGGATGCGCTGCTTCTCGTCCAGGTCGTAGCGGCCGTAGCTTTCCGAACGCGCCACGAGAGCCGTCAGTTTCAGTCCCCCGATGGCCTGCAGCAGTTTGTCGACCGTTTGTGTATCGGCCGGAAAGTCCCCCGGCAGCAGCCGCCAGTGCGTTCCGCTTTTCTTGAGTTCCACACGGCCGGCAGGCCCCTGGATGCGGATATCGGCGATCTGCCCGACCGGAACCGGCGAAAGTACCGGCAGCTTGTAGTGCGTGCGGTCGCGTCCGCGCACGACCAGGTAGACGGACAGTGCCACGATGAGAATTCCCAGGATGAGGTATTCCCGGCTGCGTTTCATTGCAATCTCCTCCTCAGCTCTGGAACATGCGCCGTATGCGCCGCTGGCGCGACCGCCGCAGGCTCCACACCAGCAGCCCCGCCAGGGAGACCAGCAGCGGGAGTCCGACGATGTTGAACACCTTGACGAAGGTCCGCGTGGCCGCCGAGGTCTCCCCAAGGGGGTTGAAGCGCTGGACCTTGCCGCGCATCACGGCCACGTCGTCCCGACCGTTGAGGTGGTCGATGATATTCATCAGGAAGATGGCGTTGGGGCTGCGGCCGTCTTCGTCCACCAGGGAGTCGCGCATCATCTCCGAGGAAGCCACCAGGAAGATGCGGGCCGCCCTGGCCCTCTTGATGACCTCCGGCCGGCTCTCGATGGGCGCAGCCGCGACCTTTTTCTCTGCCTTGTCCTGGCCGTTGCCTGCCTCATTTTTGGCAGCCGCTTTTTTCTTTACCACCCGCTGGGGTACCGGCTTGTCGGCAAAATAGCTCGAAAAAGCGCCTTCCAGTACGTAGGCCAGCGGGTAGCGCTGCATCTTTCCGGGCTCTGCCGGCGGCCGTATGAACATGGGGTTGAGGTTGATGGGCGCCTTCATCAGCCACGATTCCGGAGAAGACGAGAAGAGCCGCGTGGCCCGGACACCGCTTTTTTCCAGTTTTTCCGGGTCCAGGCTCAGCGGTGAAACCTTCAGGGCAACCAGCGTGTTGATGCCCGTCATGTAGGCCGGCCGCCGGTTGATGCTGCCCTTGCGGATCACCGGAGCGAAGTACAGGGGCTGCTCGCCGCCCATCTGCCGCTCCAGGCGCTGCTTGAAGCACTCCCTGTCCATGACCAGGGCCGGCTCGAAGCGCACGCCGTAATGCGCCAGCAGCTTTTCCAGGCCCGTGTCGATAGGCACGAACTGTCCGCCGCCCATCATGGGGGTGCGCTTTTCCGCGAAGGCGTCCAGAAAAAGCGCCAGGCTGCCGCCGCGCATGAGGTGCTGGTCTATCTGAAACAGTTCGTGGGGCGAAAAAGCCTCGGTGGGACGCGCGATCACCAGGCAGTGGACGCTGTCCGGTACGCCCTCGTCGACCGTGATGTCGCGGATGCTGTAAATTTCGGAGATCAGCCGGCGGGCGTTTCTGACATCGTCCGGCTGGCGCGGGGCGGACGGTGAAAAATTGGCCCCGGATACGTTCAGCGTGCCGTGGCCGGCGACGAAGCCGAGGCTCTCGTTGATGTCGATGAGCGTGGACAGGTGCTCTTCGATCACCTCCGGCAGCCGCCCCAGGTCCACCAGGCTGTACTGGGTGCCGATGAGCGGCACCTCGAAAACCTGCAGCAGCGGGATGGTCAGGGTCTTCTCACCATAGGCCATCACCAGTCCGATGGCCCCGCTGCCGGCCGGGATGCGGCCGTTCTCCAGCGCTGGCCAATTGAGCTGCAGCAGCCCGTAGCGGTCGGCCAGCTTTTTCAGTGATGGGCCGCCGGGGGGGTCCACGTAGGCGAAGGAGAGCTTGCCGTAATTTTTGCGGCTGATGCGCGCCACCATCTCTTTGATCTTGTCCGGCATGGCCGGCAGATCCTTGATGCGCATGAGGGGCGCCACTTTTTCCAGGGACCTGGACAGGTAGAGTGTCACCTGGACCGGCTCGGGCAGGCTCATCAACCGGCTGATCTTGTTGTTGAGTTTCTGCACGGCGGTGGTCAGCTTGTACTCCAGGCCGTCGATGCTGGTGATGGCCGGAATTTTTTCGATGATGTCCCCCTGGATGATCACCAGGCCCATGTAGGCCTTTTTGAACTTGACCTCGTCCTTTTCCAGCACCTGGATCTCGATGGGGCGGATGCCGTAATCCTCGGCCATCTTCTGGTTTTCACGGATCTGCCCCGTCACCTGCCCCTGGCGCGCACTCACGTCGTAAAAGCGGTAGTTGAAATTGCGGTTGGCATAGACGGCGTATTCCTCCAGCAGGTCCCGCAGGTACCGCTCTATGCTGTTGTATGGGGCCGGCAGGTCCCGGGTGAAGAACACGTCGATGGTCAGCGGTTCGGTCAGCGTCGTCACCACGCCCCGGCTGACCGGCGACAGGGAGTACATGCCATGCCGGGTAAGGTCAATACGGAAAAACAGGGTGGCCGCGGCGGCGTTGGCCAGCACGACCACCGTCAGGTACAGCAGGAACCGGATGATTCTCTCGGATCTCTTGGAAACGCCCATTTTCACTCCTCGCCGATTGTCAGCCCGGGGGGGCCTGTCATCGCTCCCTTTAGCATCTCTCCTGCATGGAGAGATGCGCCGCGTAAAGACCGATGAAGGCCACGCTCAGGAAGTAGAGCACATCGCGGGAATCCAGGATTCCCTTGGTGATGTTGCGGAAGTGGCTTTCCACCCCCAGGGCACTCACCACTCCCAGAACCTGGGGGGGCATGAAAAAAAGCATGCGGTCCAGGAGCGCCAGCAGGAAACAGATGGCCATGCCGACGATGAAGGCCACGACCTGGTTGCGCGTCAGCGACGAGGCGAAAACCCCCACGGCGGCGAAGGCGGAACCCAGCAGCAAGGCCCCCAGGTACCCGCCAAGTACCGGCCCCCAGTCCAGTTCGCCCAGCAGGGACACCGTCAGCGGGTAGGCCAGCGTCGGGGTCAGCATGGCGGCCACCACGGCCACGGCGGCCAGGAATTTCCCCAGTACCACCTGCCGCAGGGTCACCGGCAGGGTCATGAGCACCTCGTAGGATCCCAGCTTCATCTCCTCGGAAAAGAGGCGCATGGTGATGGCCGGAATCACGAAGGCGAACATGAAGGGCAGCAGGGAAAAGAAATTGCGCAGATCGGCCTGGTTGAAAAGGAAAAAGGTGGAAAAAAAGAACCACCCCGTTACCAGCAAAAATATGGCAATCACGAT
>JAMOVG010000303.1 GCA_027061725.1 Desulfobacteraceae bacterium | reverse complement strand
AGCGGTCGACGATGGTCACCTGTTTCACATCGCGCACGCAGCACACGGCTTCGAGCTGTGAACGGCCCTGGACACCGGCACCGAAGAGGGTGACGCGCGCGGATTCCGGCCGGGACAGCAGGTCGGCCGCCAGACCGCCGATGGCCCCGGTGCGCAGGGCCGTCAAGCGCGTGCCCTCCAGCAGCGCAGCCGGTACACCGGTTTGCGGGTCCACGGCCAGCACCACGGCGTTGACCACGGGCAGGCCGCGGTCAGCGTTGCCTTCGTTGACCGAAACGACCTTGATGCCCAGGGATCGGCTGCGCTGCAGGTAGGCCGGCATCACCAGGGTCACCCCGCCGGCCGTGGGCAGGTGGGTGCGCAGGGGCAGCACGACCTCGTCATTGCCCAGCTGGGTAAAGGCGCTGCGCATCGCCTCGATGGCATCGGGCATGGGCAGCGCGGCTTCGATGTCCCGGGCGGTCAGGATAGTGATTTTCATGAAAGTATCTCCTTTCGCAACACCGCTCCGGCGGGAGCGTCATAACACACGGTAAAACGAACCTGGAAGATTCCGGAGTCTACGGAAGTTCAGCAGGGTTGCACAAGAAAAATCTTCCCGCCTTTTTGCACCTTGCCTTCGGGACGCATCTGGCGGTATGAAGCCCCCTATGTCCGCTCTGGTGAAAAAATACTGGTTTCCCCTGGGACTGGTGCTGGTGGTGGTCGTCACCTTCGCCGATGTTTCCGGCCGGACCGCGGCGGCGGGCACGTGGCTGAAACAGCACCACGGCCCGGAGATGAACATCTTCGTCATTTTTTTTACTTCCGGGCTGATGCTTCACTGGGACCAGATCCGCGAAGGGCTCCTGGACATCAGGGGAATCCTGCTGGCGCTGGTGCTCATTTTTCTGGCGGCGCCGCTGCTGGCCTGGCTGATGGCCCGCATCCCGCTGCCCGCCGGCATCGTCATCGGCCTGTTCCTGGTGGCGGTCATGCCCACCACGCTGTCCAGCGGTGTGGTGATGAGCGGCGCCGCCGGCGGCAACATGGCCCATGCCCTGGTGATTACCATCGTGGCCAATGCGGTTGCGATTTTTGCCATTCCCCTGACCCTTCCCCTGCTGGTGCACGGGAGCGCAGCAAGCGGCGGCATCGCCATCGACAAGGTTTCACTGATGTTCAAGCTGGCGGCACTGGTGCTGCTGCCGCTGATGTTGGGGCTGGCAGGCAAGGCCCTGCTGGTCGATCACCTTGCGGCCCGTCTCCGGCAAGCCCTGGAGACCGTCCTGACTCGCGTCAACCAGTTTCTCATCCTGCTCATCGTGTGGATGGCGCTCTCCCAGAGCCGTGACGCCATTTTGCTCAGCGGCATGCGGCTGGGGGCCATTGGGCTGGTCAGCGTGGGGTTTCACGCCATGATGCTGGCCGCCGCCGGGTTGCTGGTGTGGGGCTTCAGAATTCCCCCCGGGCGCCGCGAGAGTGTCATTTTCATGGGCGCCCAAAAGACCCTGCCGCTCTCCATCCTGCTCCAGGTGTCGCTGTTTCCCCAGTACCCCGATGCGCTGACGGTGTGCGTGGTCCATCACCTGCTGCACCTGGTGATGGACGGTGTCCTGGTTGACCGGCTCAGGGGCTGATCGCCCCCCCCACGCATTGCGGCGCCGGGGGTTGTATGGTAGTACCTTACCCCGGTAAGGCCGCCATAAATAACCAAAAAATTCATCGGGCCACGCCGGTTTTACACAAAAGGCACAAAGGGGCAGAGGCACAACGTCAGGGAGGGGAGTCCATTTGATCTCTCTTTCGACCAGCCAGACGAAACGACGAACCGGCTTGCGGGCAGGGCCCGCGTTGGTCCTGGAGGTATTCGGGATCAGGGGCCAGGTGAGAACGGGGCGATGTCGGTGTTAATCGCCCACTAAACGGTCAGCAGGGTGGTCTATGGGTGAATGGAGGGGAAAGAGAGGCCGGCTGCTGCTGGCCGTTACGGGGGGGCTGCTGGCGGCCGCGGTGGTGTTCCATTTTCTGGTGCTGCCGCGTCTGATCGATTCATACGCCGTGAAGAGCCGCATTCAACGGCTGGTGCGGGAACGCTGGGACGCGGCCGTCGATTTCCGGCAGCTGGCGCTGCACCTGCTGCCATCCCCCAACCTGGAGCTCAAAAGCCTGGATTTTTCCATTCCGCCCAACATCCGTGCATCGGCCGACTCCCTGCGCCTTTCCCTCGCGTTTCTGCCCCTGTTGCGGGGCGAGGTGCGGGTTTCCACCGTGCGCCTGGAATCCGGGGAGTTGGACCTGACCCTTGCGCAGACGCACCCGCAGCGGACCGCCGCCGGTTTCCTGCCGCTTGCAGCGCAGTGGGAACGCCTGGAAAAGATGATCGCGGCCCTGCCGAAGATGGGCGTTCCGCGCTTCGACATGCGGATTTCCGGCAGCCGCCTGAATCTGAGGGTCGGGCAGCGCCCGGTCATTCGCTACACCGGGATCACCGGCAGCCTCCAGGGCGTGGGGGCGCAGCGGGAAATGCGTTTTCGCTGCACGTCGACGCTGGGTCAGCAGATCGAGGCGCGGGCGTCGCTGAACACCCGCACCTTCCAGGGCGATGCCGTGATTCGTCTGTCCAACCTGAATCCGGGCGCCCTGGCGCAGCAGCTTTTCCCGGGTGCCGACGTCACGGCCGAGGGGGAGCCTGCCCACCTGCAACTGCACCTGCAGACCGACGGGACCCCCAACGTCAAGGTGCAGCTGGAGGGAGCGGTGCCTTCCCTGCGGCTGCGGCGGTCCGGAAAAGCATTCGACATCCGGTGCCCCGAAATACGGGCAGTATTGTCGCTCAGCGCAGAGGCTCTCGACCTTACTCTTTCGCAGGCGGTGCTGACGAAACCAGCCATGACCCTTTCCGGCAGTTTGCGATTCGACTCCCGGCGGCCCCACATGGCGCTGGCGGTGGAGGGACGCCAGGTCGACGTCGACGCCTTGCGGGAGGCGGCGCTGGGTCTGCTGCCGGACGGCGGCACCGTGGGGGATATTTTCGACGTCGTGCGGGGCGGCCGGGTTCCCCGCATCACGGTGACTTCCGCCGGCCGATCCGCTGCCGAACTTGGCGACATGCAGCACCTGGTCATCCGGGGGGAGATGCGGGAAGGCCGGATTCATGTCCCCGGCGGTCCGCTGGACATCCGGGAGGCCTCCGGAAAAGCGGTGATCACCGGGGGCGTCCTGACGGGCAAAGACCTCTCCGCCCGGCTGGGCCGTTCCAGGGGTTGGGGGGGGACCCTGCGCCTGGGGCTGGTGGGCGATGCCAGGCCATTTCACCTGGACATCGGTGTGCAGGCCGATCTGGCGGACCTTCCGCCGGTGCTGCGGGGACTGGTTGAAGACCGCGATTTTCAGCGGCGGCTGGACATGATCCGGGAATTCGAAGGCACCGCCGCCGGCCGACTGGTGCTCGGCGAGCGCACCGACGACGTCAACGTCAGGGCCGATGTCGAGCGCATCCGGCTTCGGGCGCGCTATCGGCCGATTCCGTTTCCCATCGTGGTGGCCTCGGGCGGCTGTAGCTACCGGGAAAAGGGCCTGGCGGTCGCGGGCCTGGCCGGCAGCCTGGGGGCGCTGTCTTTTGCGGGTCTGGACGCACGCGTGGACTGGCAAGGGACGCCCTATCTGAAAATCGGGGCCGGCAGGCTCGAAGCCGCTCTCAAAGACCTGCTGCCGTGGCTTTCTTCCATCCCGCAGACAGCCGGCCTGCGAAACTATTACGCCGGCGGAAAAGGCGTCCTGTCCCTGTCCTCGATTCGCCTCGAGGGGCCGTTTTATCGCCCCGCCAAGTGGCGTTTTGCGGCCTCCGGGCGGGTTGCGGACCTGTTGCTGAAGGTGCCTGGACTGTCGGTGCCGGTGGCGGTGGCCTCGTCGGCGGTTGCGGCCGACAGCGACGTACTTTCCTGCACCGATGCCCGTGTTCGCTGGATGGACGCCGACCTGACGGTATCGGCCCGCTATCGGAACTACCGCGCGGAAGAAAACGGCAATGGACGGTTGAACGCTCGCGGGCGGCTGGGGGCGCGCAGCGTGGCGTGGTTTTCCCGGCGGCACCTGCTTCCCGACCGGATCGAATTGCGGCCGCTCACCTTAACCGACGTCCGACTGCACTGGGGCACGCGCGGCAAGACCGAACTGGAGGCGTCCGTGGCCATGGATGGAGGCGGCCGGGCCTCACTGGACTTGGTTTACGGTGCAGATGAGATCAACGTGCGAAAGCTGCAGGTCGATGACCGTCAGACCCATGCGGTCATGGGGTTCATTCTGCGCGACAGGCGGGTGCAGCTTTCCTTCGACGGAAATCTCACCGGGGCCTCACTGGATCGCTTGCTGGCCGTAAACAATATCCTCGACGGGGCTGTCCGCGGCCGTTTCAGGGCGCGCATCGATGTGGATCACCCCTATGCTTCCGAGGCGTGGGGGCGGCTGGAGGGAACGGAACTCAATTCGGTCTGGGGAATCGGGATGCCGGTGAAGATCCACCATTTCGCGATGCGTGCCGACGGGTCGCGCGTTGCGTTGGAAACGTCCCGCTTCACCTGGCGGGAAAGCCCTGTGGAACTGACCGGGCAGGTGTCCTTCGCCGCCCGCAGGATCGACATCGACCTGCGACTGAAGGCCGGCGAGATCCGGGCGGATGACCTTGTGGCATCGTTGGGTGGGTGGGGCCGGCAGCCCGGAGAAGAATCCCCCCCGCTAGCGCTGCCGCCCACCGTCAGGGGCCGCATGCGGGTGGACATCGGCCGCTTCGCCTATCAGGGCCTTGCATGGCGGCAGCTGCAGGCGGTCCTGTCTCTGGGCGAAAAGGGGCTGGATATCGACGTGACAAGGGCCGACCTGTGCGGCATCTCCACTCCGGGAACCATCCACATCGGCCCGCAGAAGGTCATCCGGCTGGATTTTCGTCTGGCGGCCGCGGATCGGCAGCTCGCCGACACGCTGCCCTGCCTGGCCAGGGACAAGATCCGTATCGAGGGACGCTACGACCTGCGCGCCCGCGTGTCCGGCAATGCCCCGCTGGCGGGGCTGGTCGATTCGCTGCAGGGGGACCTGGAATACCGGGCGCGCGACGGGCGCTTTTACTACGATACCCTGCTGTTGACGGTTCTGGAGTACCTGGACGCCGAAAAGCTTTTGACGGAGCACATACTGGACGTGCGGGAGCAGGGAAAATCCTTCCGGATGATGGCCATTCGCGGCCGCCTGGAAGATGATCACATCGTCATCCAGGAAATGGAGATGGACAGCGAACTCATCAAGCTGGCGGGGCAGGGAACCATCGGCCTGCTGGACCAGCGTCTCGACCTGAACCTGCTGGTGGCCGTGGTGAAGACCGTCAACCGGGCGCTGGACAAGCTGCCGCTGGTAGGTGGTATCCTGAGCGACGTGTTTTCCGTGCCCATCAAGGTGAAGGGGACCCTGCGGCATCCGCGCGTGCGGCCCCTGGCGCCCTCGGCCGTGGGGGCCGAACTGTCCGGGATCATGAAAAAGATCCTCCCGCTACGCAGAAAGTGAGCATTCCCCCGGCTGCTTTGGATACGGGGGCATCAGCGCTCTAGACCTGCGGCGATGTCGGACAGGAACCTGCGCACCGCCTCGTCCCGCCGGGCGTTGGCATGGAAAATGATCGAGAAATGGTTGGTGCCCTCCAGCACCTCGGCCCGGGCGTCGGGAATCTCGGCCAGCATGCGTTCCAGCGCCTCGTCGGGAAGCAGAATATCGTCCGACGACAGCATGCCATCGGTGGCCTTGAGGATCAGCACCGGGCAGGAGACCTTCGGATACAGTTCGCCGGCGTCTACGCCCCTGAGGTTGGCGAGCTCTTCCATGATGCTGTCGAGCCGCACCCGCGAGCGTACCCCGCCGTCGACGGTTTCTGCCTCGTAGCGGAAGTAGACTTCATAGACGGGCAGCCAGGGGTTGAGAAAGGGCGCTTTGCGCATGTGCGCCAGGAATTCGTCGAAGGAGGGGTACACCTGCCCCAGCCGCTCGATGGACGGCTTGATGCCGGCCATGACACGGGCCATCTGCTCGGGTGTCAGCACGCCGGCGCCGTCGACCAGAATGATCCCTGAGACCCTGTCCGGGTGCTGCACGGCGAAGCGCAGCACGATCAGGGCGCCCAGCGAATGCCCCATGAGCACCGGCCGCTTCAGGTCCACGTGGTCCAGCAGACGCGCGAGGTCGTCCACGTGGTGCGCCACCGAGTAGCCGCTGGGCGGTTTGTCCGAGAGCCCGCGGCCTCGCAGATCGACCGCCAGCACGCGACGGGCAGGGGCGAGCGCCCCGGCCATCACGTCCCAGCAACGGCAGTTGGCCGACAGCCCGTGAACGCACAGCACCGGTGGCGGCTCGTCTCCGCCCGCCCACTCGGCGCACTGCAGGGTAACATCTCCGGAACCGGGCACACGTTTTAAATCGGGTGATGGCATGCTTTCCTCCCGTACGGGCGTTGCGCCCTTTTCATGATTTTTTATTCAGGATTTCCCGAATCCCGTCCGCGATTTGCCGGCTGAGTTCCGCCAGCGCCCGGCTTTGGGCTTCCACCAGTTTGTCGAATCCGATTCCGTTGGTAGGCTCACGCAGGTCGGCCCGGCGTGTGACGAGGATCTCGTTACTGCGGGTATCGACGATGGACCAGCCGGCCTGCAGGACCGCCGTGCGGGTTTCCTCGCCGTCGAAACGGTTCACGTCGACGATCACCTGGTAGCGGATCCGGGCTTCGCGGCGCCAGGGGAAGGCGAAAACCTGGTTGCTGCCCAGCAACTGCGACAGGTTCTGGGTGAGCACCCGCAGAAAGATGGTCCGGGGATTCTCGGCCCACTGGTGGGTCTCGTTGATCTGCAGGCGGTTCTGCTCAGAGCGGGTCACGATCTGGGGCCGGTTAAGG
>JAMOVG010000302.1 GCA_027061725.1 Desulfobacteraceae bacterium | reverse complement strand
ATCGACCTTGGTGGCGATCTTGGCCACCCAGATATCCAGGCCGCAGCGGAACAGGGCATCGGTCACCCTGAACAGCAATCCTTTGAAATCGTATGAGAAAACCTCAACAATAGTAAAAAAACTGGACCCCTCATTGTCCACCACTACCTTGGGCGGAACGCCCGCCGCAGGCAGCGTGCGCCCGGCGTCACCAGCCTGGTCGGCCAGTCGCGCACCGATGTCCAGCCGCCCCGCCAGGGCCTCGCACAGGTGCTTTTCGGCCCGCTGCCAGCGCTCCTGCTCGAAAATGCGGTCCGGCGGCGGCTTGACTTTGAAGACGTCCAGCGCCAGGTTGTTGCGCCAAGTGAAGATCTGGGCGTCGAGGATGTCTACGCCGTTGAGGGTGAACACTCCGGCGATCCTGGAAAACAGCCCCGGGCGGTCTTTTGCGCAGACGGTCACCTGTCGCGTGTCCGCATCTGCGCCGCGGTCGATACGCCAAACGAACGCGGCAGTCTCCAGCTGTTGGGCCAGGGCCAAGTGGCGACGAATTTCGTCCACCGAGGCGTAAAGCAGGTAGCGCGGCGACATGACGGCCAGCCCCTCTTCCACCAGGCGGCGCTCGGCTTCTTCTGTACAGGCTGCCAGCAACTTCTCCTTCTTGCGGTCCACGGACCGCACCACCCGGCGACTGGCCAGCTGCCCCTCCTCCAGGATACGGTAGACCTTCAGGAACAGGTCCTGCAGCAGGGCCGAAGTCCAGCTGTTCCAGGCCTTGGGGCCCGTCGCCATGGCGTCAGCGACGGTGAGCAGGTAGAGCATCTTGAGGTAGTCCAGGTCGCGGATGCGGCGGGCGCAGGTGACGGCCGTTTCCTCGTCGCTGAGATTGCGCCGGGTGGCGGTTTTGACCAGCAGCAGGTGATCACGCACCAGCGAAGCCACCGTTTCGACATCGGCCTCCCGGTAGCCGAAACGCCTGAGCAGATCCCGGGTCATTCCGGCGCCGCTTTCGGCGTGGTGCCCGCCGGGCACCCCCTTGCCAATGTCGTGCAGCAGGGCTGCCCACATCAGGCGGCGCCTCCCGGGAATCTCACGAAAAATCTCGAACAGGAAGATGTCGCTGTCCGGGTCTCCGTGTGCGCCGAATTTCTTGACCATCTGCACGGTTTTCAGGGAATGGCGCCCCACCGGGTACAGGTGGTACTCGTTGTACTGGATGCGGTTGACGATCCCCCCGAACTCCGGAATCAGCTGGGTCAGCAGGCCGGTCTGGAGCATGACATCCAGCCCCTCGAAAGCCACATCCGGGCAGCAAAGCACCCGTTCGAAGGCCTTGACGGCTTCTTCCGAGGCCATCAGCCGGGCGTCCACCAGGTGAGCGAATTCGCGCACCAGGCGCCGGGCTTCGTGGGCCAGCGGAACCCGCAGGCGGGCGCTTTCCTGAAAAATCTGCAGGAGCAGCAGGGGGTTGGCGGCGATATCCTCAGACCCGCCGAAAGCCAGGGTGTCGTCCCGGACCTCCAAACCCGGAACGGCCGTGGCGCGAACGCTTTTGCGCCCCGGGCGGGCCGCCCGACGGGCGCTTTCCAGCGCGTGCAAAAACAACTGGTGCTGCTGTTTGACCCGCTCCATCTCCCCGTGCAGCCGGCCCAGGAACTGCTCCACCGGCTTGAGGCCGTTGTCCCGGTAACCCAGGGCCTCAGCCAGTTCCACCTGGTAGTCCAGGTACAGCTGGTCGCACTTGCGGCCCACTAGCAGGTGCAACCGGTTGCGCACGGTCCAGATGAATCGCAGCGCCCCCAGCAGTTCCTGGAACTCGCCATGGGAAAAGTGTCCGTAATACTCAAAATCCCGCAGCTGCTTGAAACCGTATTGGATTTTGGCCACCCAGAAAATGGTGTGATAGTCGCGCAGGCCGCCCTGCCCCTCCTTGAGGTTGGGCTCCAGGAGGTAGGCGCTGTCGCCGAACTTCTCATGGCGCGCCAGGTTGCGTTTCACCAGCCAATCGACGACTTCCTCGCTGTGACGGCTCAGCAACCGGCTGCGCAGGTCCTCCATGAGGCGGCTGAACAGGAGCGAGACGCCGCAGACGAAACGGGCATCCAGGTAAGAAGTGAGCACCTCGTAATCCTGGCGTGCCCAGGACAGGCACTCCTTGAGCGAACGCGTGGCATAGCCCACTTCGAATCCCAGGTCCCACAGGGGATAGACCACTTCCCGGATGAGGTCTTCGGCCATGGCCGGAACCTTTTTCTGAAACAAAAACAGCAGGTCCACGTCAGAGTGCACGCACTGTTCCCGCCGGCCGTATCCCCCCAGGGCCACAATGGTGTATGGATTGCGCAGAATGTCCATGCGCGGACCCGTCATGCTGGACGCGAAACTCTCCCGGAAGTATTCGTCCAGTACGTCGCTGTGGGATTTGAGAAAATCCCCGTTGCCGTCAGCCATGAAAGCGTCGATCAGCCGCTGCCGTCTCGCCTGAAGGCGGGCGGCCTGGTCCGTCATATCACGGGTGGCTTTGATCTGGGACATGCCTGCTCCTGGTATAAAAATCGATTCTTCCCGGTTGGTCTCGGGAAACAAACAGCCCAACACCACAGGCTCAACGCAATTCAGATGCCATCACGGGCGCAATAACTAAACACATTGAAATCAAACAATATTTTAACGATGGCAAACCCATCGGATTTTTTGCTTGTCGTACAAAAATGTAAAGTTTTGGGGACGAATAATACATTTTTGTTGGATATGTTTTTAATTCGGTTTTTCTAAGAATACATGTATCCGCTCCCTTCCGCACCTCGCGCCAGCTTCCGGGGCTTCGCCGAAGCGACATTTTGCCCTATTACTTTTTCTTATCAATACCAATACTATTTTTACCGAATCTATTTCGTTTATTTCCCACAAGCGTCCCAATCGCTTCAATATGCGGTGCTTTCTTTTACCACAGGCACTATATACACCATGGCATAATACTTGCGTCATCACCGGAAGAAAGGACGCACACCGGCCTTTTTCCCACGGTTTCTCCCACTCGTACCCTGACATACTGTTTACTTCGCACAACTGACCATCGACACCACCATTTTGTTCCGGTCCCGAAACCGGTGCAGAGGCAAACGTCCATTCACTTTCAGGCGCTGCAAACCACCTGCAGACAACAACAATCATATCGATTCCAATATTCGTGTGCGCGGCTGATTTGCACCGGGCAAACAGCCATCACAACATGGTCCAGGGGGTGAGGTGTCCGGTTTGCCGGTTTCTCCGACCGCCGGGTACCGCCTCGTGGGCCGGGGAATGCAAACCCATCAACCGTTCCACGGAAGGGAGGCTTTTCCATGAAGCACAAGAGGATTTGGTTACTGGCAATCGTATCGGTAGCCCTGATCGCCATCGGTGCGCAGGCGCAGGCGGCCCCCACTTTTTACATCGAAACGGCCCCAATTTTCGCAGACCCGGGGGGCGCCAACAAGGTAACGGGATCATTCGGGACCATTTCAACAAAAGCTTCGGCTTTGGCACCCCCACCAATACCGGCCCGCTGGCGGACTTCAATGCCACCAGTCCGCTGAATGTCGGCCTGGATTTCTGGATCAAGTCCGAAGCCGGTCCTTACGGACCGATGAAACAGATGGTGATTCAGCTGGAAGGGGCCGACAACGGCGCCAACGGGGGCATGTTCGACATCATGAACAACGTCAACAAGCACGACCATGGACAACCGGTCCCATCGGGCAAGGTATTTTACAGTGACATGTTTCGCATCGGCGTGAACGACATTCCCTTTGCGTCGGAACCCAGCGTGCTCACCAACTCGCGGATTCAGAACTACGTCACATTCGGCGGGCACGACCCGGCCACAGAAACGCTGAATCCCAATTCCGCCAACTGGCAGAACATTTTGGACGATTTTACGGCCCTGCCGCCCGTGGTCCACGCCGGCTTCGATACCAACGGGCTGGATCTCTACTTCGAATTTGCCGGGGCGCGATACTGGGCGGACGCGCTGGAAGACCAGGCCGTCCGGCTGGTGACGTTTTACAGCGGGCATCTGCCCGGTGACGGCACCGATGACGGCGGAGACGGAGGCGGGGGCGGCAACGACATCCCCGAACCTGCCACGGTGCTGCTGCTGGGACTCGGTATCCTGGGGATCTCGGCCTTGAAGAAAAAGATGACCCCTTAGAAAACGGACGCTTGGTGACCTGGGGGCAAAACCGCGCGGTTTTGCCCCTTTGCCTTTACCGGAGGGAAGCCTCGCCGCGGGCCATCGGAGCCTTCAGGACAAATCGACCGTCTGCCCGTGGGACAAGTCCACCAGACGGTCCAGCAGGCCCTGCCGCTGCAATTCACGGCGCAGGTCCAGGGGCGGGAAGTGCACCGGTTCATCTCCCAGCCGAAAAGTGCCCCAGTGCACGATCATCAGGCGGCGGGCGCCCAGTTCCCGGAAAGCCTGCACGGTTTCGGCCGGGTTCATGTGGCTGCCGGCCATGAACCAGCGGGGCTCATAGGCCCCCAGGTTGAAAACGGCCAGATCGATGTCGCTCTCGGCCCCGATCTGTTCGAAACCGTCGAAGTATGCAGTGTCGCCGGCGATGAATAGGACGGCCCCGCCGGGCGTGCGGACGAGAAATGACCCCCACAGGGCGGTGTTGGGACCGGCAAAGGGGTTGCGCATGGTCCAATGGTTGCAGGGCAGCAGGGTGACGCGCCAGTCCTGCCAGCGAAATTCCTCGAACCAGTCCAACTGGGCTTGGCGCCGAAACCCGTTGCCGCACAGCAGGTCCCGGTAGCCCAGGGGAGAGACCGCCTGCCGCCCGCTGCCCAGACTTTTCAGCGAATCGATGTCCAGATGGTCGTAGTGCCCGTGGGTGACCAGCACCAGATTCGGCCGCGGCATTTCCCGGATTTCAAACCCCAGCGGGCTGAAATCTTTTATGAAAGGCATGATTTTGCCAAAAACCGGGTCCACCAGCGCCACCTGGTCGCCCTCTTTGATCAGCACGCAGGAGTGCTTGATGAAAGTGACGCTGAGGCCGCGGGACGAACGCACGGTTTCCCAGTCCGGCCGCACCCGCGCGGTGGGCTCTTCGGCATAGAACCGCCTGAAACGGTTTTCGGAAAACAGTTTCCACTGCAGCAGGCGCCGCAACCCGCCGTGCCGACCGGTGCTGAAGGGGTTGACGAAGCGGCCTCCGCAGCGGTGCGCCCCGCGGGCCACCAGTTCCCGCAGGTTGCGCCCGTCCAGCGGAACATAAGACCGGCCGCCCTCGTCGGCCGACACCCGGCCGATGCCGGGCAGCGGGGGATGCCCGCAAGTCATGGTATAAGCCGCCGCCACCGTTAGCCAGCGCCCAATCTGTACCAGAAACCCACGGCGCGTCATGTCCTCTTTTCCCAAGCCGTCGCCACGCGGGGTACCTGTCCCGAATATCCTCCGCGGGCCGGAATTTGCCTCAGCCGGCCGCCTGGCGGCCACCGCGATCCGCGCTCCCAACGGAGCAGCGGGTTTACTTGAAGGCGCTGTAGTCGATGCCCCGCGCCTGCGCCCGCGCCTCCATCCAGGCTTTTCCATCCTTGGGTGGCGGCGACAATTCGCTTTGCGGGCGATTCACCAGCGCAATGGCCTCCTCGGGGCAGGTGGACACGCACAGGCCGCATCCGATGCACCTTTCCCGGATGACCCGGTAGGCCCCGTCCTCTTCTTCGATGGCATTCACCTGGCAGCGTTCATCGGCACAGATGCCGCAACCCACGCAGGCCTCCGGGTCGATGACTGCGGCGGAGTCGGTGTAGATAATCCCCTGCAGGCCCAGTTCGTTGATGCCCCGCAGAACCTCGCAGCAGCATCCGCAACAGTTGCAGATAAAAAAATGCCCGTCCTGCATGTTCTGGGTGAGGTGCACCAGCCCCGCCTTTTCGGCCCTGTCCAGCACCTCGTAAGCTTCCTCGCGGGTGATGCTTCGACCCCAGTGGTCGAAGTCATCCAGTACACCGGGATAGGGCGCCACGGCCAGGCAGACCTCCCTGGGTTTGTCGCAGGGCTGGCCCACCAGGGCCTTTTCCTTCTTGCAGATGCAGTCAGCCAGCGCGAAGGACTGGGCTTTTTCGATGATCTCGGAAACCCGCTCACGGGACAAGGCCTCCTGCCGGGAATCCACCCGTCGCTCCACCGGAAGCACCTTCATCAGCTGCGGTCTGGCACCCAGGAACCGGGGGGCGAAAAAGCGGAAATACGCTTCGCACAGTTCGGCAAACTCGGCGTCCATGCGCTTGGCCTGGTATTCGTAGATGCCGATCACCCATGGAATCATCCGGAACACCCAGACGCCTTTGAACTGCACGCCCAGGATCTGCCCCTTGGCACGCATCTGCAGCAGCTTCTCCTGCAGCCCCTGCGGGGGCCTGCCCGTGCGCCTGGCGATCTGTCCGGCGGTCTCGAACTTCAGCCGCAGATCACAGAAAAGCTCGGCCTCGTCCGGCTCGAAGACCTTTTTCAGCAGCCGGATCTCCACGCCGCTGTCGGTGGCCGGAAAACCGTTGGGCAGGCTGTCGAGTACGCTGGCCAGCCGATGATAGACGTCGTCGTTCATGGGTCACCCCCTCCGGGAATCGGTGTGGTACCGCAGCGCCCCCCGCATCTGCTATTGGACACCATTGTAGGCGCTACCCGTTTTTTTGCCAAGCATAATTATGTGCGACAGGGCAGTACGCCCTGAATCATCCGGGGATGTTGCCGCGGGCGAAAAGACAGGGGAATACGACCGGAGGGAGGGGGAAGGGCTTGCAGGGCGAAGACAGCACCCCCTGCGGCCTGCTTCGGAAAAAGTGCCGGGACATCACACCAGCAGGCGTGACACCAGGTTCACCGTGCCCCATATGGCGTCGGCGGCGAAGTGTCTTTCGATGCTGCGGTCAAACAGGATCGACAGG
>JAMOVG010000301.1 GCA_027061725.1 Desulfobacteraceae bacterium | reverse complement strand
GATGAGGACGACGATGTCCATTTAAATCACGCCTTTGTCTTTTAGTTTGGAAAGTTCCTTTTCACCGTACCCCAGCCGCCCGAAGATCTCTGCATTGTGCTCCCCGAAACGCGGCGGGAAGGTCATGCGCCGGTCGTTTTCCGCGAGGTACGGCGTCATGTAGGGCGGCGGCGCCATGGTGATCTCGCGGCCCGTGACCGGGTCTTTGGCGGTGAGCAGGCGGCGCTTGACCAGGGGGTCTTCGATGACGTCCTCGATGCGGTTGATCTTGCTGATGGGCACCGTGATGCGGGTGAACAGGTCGATGAGCTCGGCGGTGGTGTGCTGCCGGGTGATCTCGTTGATGGCGCGGTTGAGGTTGGCCACGTCGGCGATGCGGCCGGCGTTCTTTTCATACTCGGGCTTGTCCAGGGACGTGAACATGTCCTGGGAGACCAGCGATTTCCACTGGCGGTCGTTGCCCACGGCCACGTAGACGAACCCGTTGCGGGTCTCGTAGACCGACACCGGACTGAAGAACTCGTGGGTGTTGCCGCGGCGGGTGACTTTCTTGCCGAAGCTGGCCGTCATGGAGATGGGTACGGTCAGCCAGGAGGCCGAGGACTCGAACATGGAAAGGTCGATGCGGCTGCCCTCGCCGGTGACGGCGCGGCGGTAGAGGGCCTTCATCAGCTGGCCGTAGGCGTGTTCGCTGGTGCCCATGTCCGGAAGCGGGATGCCCAGCACCATGGGCGGGCCGTCCTCTTCGCCGGTCAGTTCCATGAGGCCCGAGCGCGCCTGCAGGATGGGGTCGTAGGCCGCCTCGTTGCTGTCGGGACCGAAGCCGGTGACGCCCAGCCAGATGATGTCGGGCTTGACGGACTTGAGGGTGTCGTAGTCGATGCCCAGCTTTTCGTAGTTGCGCGGCAGCTGGTTGGTGGCGAAGATGTCGATGTCCAGTTCGCGGATGAGGGCGTGGAAGATCTTTTTGCCTTCGTCGTCGGCCAGGTTGAGGGTCAGGGCCTTCTTGCCGGCGTTGATGTTCAGAAAGTAGGCGTTCATGCGTTCCTGGCCCAGCACGTTTTCCCCGATAAAGCGGTTGGGGTCGCCGAACTTCGGGTGTTCCAGGCGGATGACCTGCACGCCGTCCATGGCCAGCCGATAGGTGAGGTAGGGCAGAACCGTGGCTTGCTCGAGGGACAGGACCTTGATATTACGGAGCAGTTCCATGATGCAGTCACTCCCCGTTGCGGGTAAAAGGTCTACGGGCTTCCGGACGGGTTCGGTCGCACCGGAAGGGCGGGTCGCTGCGTCAATTCCCCCTTGACGCCGGGGATATGTACACCGTATACAGTATACACTCTGTCACTATCTGATCGTGCTTCATTTTGTCAAGCCTTTTCACCTTTGGAGAACAGCGTGCGACTGCCTGAATTCACCTACCTGGAACCCGCCGGCCTGGACGAGGCCCTGGAGATGCTCGCCGAGCACGGCGCCGACTGCCGGGTGCTGGCCGGCGGCACCGACCTGCTGGTGCGCATGAAACAGCGCCTGCTGACGCCGGCCTGCCTCATGAGCCTGAAATCCGTGGACGGCCTGGCCGGGATCACTGAAACGGACGGGATGCTAAAGATCGGCGCCGCCACCCCCCTGGCCGACATCACGGCATCGGCGCCGGTGCGGCAAAAGTTCCCCGCCCTTGCCGAGGCCGTGGAATCCGTGGGGGCCGTTTCCATCCAGCACTTCCGCGGCTCCATCGGCGGCAACCTGTGCCAGGACAACCGCT
>JAMOVG010000300.1 GCA_027061725.1 Desulfobacteraceae bacterium | reverse complement strand
GCGGCCACCTCGTCGCGCATGGAGCGCACCTTGCCGGCCTTGAGCGGCGGGTTGTCCTTGTAGACCCCCATGCGGATGGGCGGGATGTCCTCGCCGGTGAGCACGGCGCGCACGCCGGGCAGTTTCTTGGCCCGGGAAACGTCGATGTTGACGATGCGCGCGTGGGGGTAGCGGCTGTACAGGATCTTGCCGTAGAGCATGCCGGGGATCTGGACATCCTGGATGTAGCGGGACTGCCCGGTGGCCTTCTCGACGGCGTCCAGCTTGGGGACTCTCTTGCCGACGGTGTGCAGTTCAGTCATGGGCTATTTCCCCTCGGAGTTGTCGTTTGCGCTCTGCCAGGCCATCACCTTGACGTCATCGGCCGGACCCTGGCCGGCCGCCCGGATGGCCTCGATGATCTGGACGTAGCCGGTGCAGCGGCAGATGTTGCCGGCGATGGCCTCGCGGATGTGGTCCTCGTCGGGCTGCGGGGTCTCGTTGAGCAGGGCCCTGGCCGACAGGATCATGCCCGGCGAGCAGAAGCCGCACTGGATCGCGCCGTGCTCGATGAAGGCCTCCTGAATGGGGTGCAGCTTGCCGTCCGGCGAGGCCAGCCCCTCGATGGTGGTCACCCGCCGCCCCTGGGCCTCGGCCGCCAGGAAGATGCAGCTGTTGACGGCCATGTCGTCAACCAGCACGGTGCAGGCGCCGCACTCGCCGACGCCGCAGCCCTCCTTGGTGCCGGTGAGCCCTAGTTCCTCGCGCAGCAGGTGCAGCAGCGTCCAGTGGTCCTCGATCTCGACGGTGACCTCGTTGCCGTTCAGCTCAAAGCGGATTTCGTGTTTCATAAGGTGTCGGCTCCTGTCTGCTTGATTCTCTCCATGCATTTGGCCCCCATGCGGCGCACCAGCACGCCCACCAGTTCACGGCGGTACCAGGCCACACCGCGGATGCTGTCGCGCACCCGCGCCTCTTCGGCGGCGATGCTGCCGGCCTCGGCCAGGTTTTCCTCGGTGACGGGCTTGCCCTTCAGAAAACGCTCGGCCCCGAAGGCGCGCATGGGCGTCGGCGCGGCCACGCCCAGGCCGATACGCACCTTGGCGCAGGTGCGCATGTCCTCCTCCAGGCTCACCAGCACGCCCACTCCCAGCAGGGGCAGTTCCATGGCCTTGCGGCGTCCGAACTTGACGTAGGCGCTGCCGGTGCGCGGCGGCAGCGGTGGCACCACGATCTCGGTGAGGATCTCGCCCTTTTCCAGCACGGTCTGCCCGGGCCCCAGGAAGAAGTGCACCAGGTCCACCGACCGCATGCCCTTGGTGCCGTATATGTTGACGGTGGCGTCGAGCACGATCAGCGGGATGGCGCCGTCGGCCGAGGGCACGGCGTTGACCAGGTTGCCGCCGATGGTGGCCACGTTGCGCACCTGCACCGAGCCGATGTTTTTGACGGCGTCGTGCAGGACCGGGTAGCGCTGGCGCACCAGGGCCGACTTTTCGATGGCGCGGTGGGTGACGAAGGCCCCGATGTAGAGCTCGTCGGTGTCGGGGTTTACGATGGGCCGGTCCTGGCCCAGGATGTGCTTCAGCGAGATCAGGTAGTCGGGCTGCAGCTTGCCCTCCCGGATCTTTAGCAGCACGTCGGTGCCGCCGGCGATGTAGGCGGCCTGTTCGCGGTGGGACTCGTGCAGGCTAATGGCCTCGTCCAGGGTCTTGGGTACCAGATAGGTGAATGTCTTCGGCATTACCGCTTTCTCCCGTTGGGTGAACACCGGCCGCCTACTGGGGCCGTTTGTCG
>JAMOVG010000299.1 GCA_027061725.1 Desulfobacteraceae bacterium | reverse complement strand
AACCCTGCACTCTTATCCCGCAGCCATTATTGGTGTTTGAATACCCTGCGACAAACGCAGGTTTAAAGTAACCTCAACACCTTGAATTCACGTGTGTTTTCTGTTCCAAGCAGATTCTACCCTGAAAAACAACTGAATCCACACGCAACGACGGAAAGTATCCTTCTAATATTATTCGCAATATTTTTCAATAAATATTGCAGAGCGCTTGTTGTACCTTTCAAAGGAAAACTGCCATTTACATATCGGCTGATAAATTCTTCTATTTTTCGACAGCATTACCGGCGAAAAATACTATACTATATCCCGCCGAAAGGCCGCGGGATGGTCCAGCGGTTGATCAGCGGCGTCAGGGCGTTCATCAGCAGCACTGCGAACATGACGCCCTCGGGATAGCCGCTGAAAAGACGCAGCAGCATGACCAGCGCGCCAATGCCCAGTCCGAAGATCCACTTGCCGCGGGCGGTCAGCGGACTGGTGACCGGGTCGGTGGCGATGAAAAAAGCCCCGAGCAGCAGTGCGCCGCTGGAAAACTCATGGGCCACCGTCCAGCCTTGCGAGAGGTGCGCCAGATTGACCGCCCCGCCGATGACCAACACGCCGGTCAGCACCCCGGCCGGGATCTCCCACGAGGCCACGCGCCGCAGGCACAGGAACAGACCACCCAGCAGGCATGCCAGGGCGCTGGTCTCTCCGATGGAACCGTTGACGGCGCCCCAGAACAGGCCCGCCAGGGGCGTCGTCGCCCCCAGCTGCTTGTGGGCGGTCAGCGGCGTGGCCTGGGACAGGATGTCTACCCCCAAACCGCTGCCCACATAGCCCGAGGCGGCCAGGCTGCCGGCAAAGGCGATCATGACAAAGGCGCGCCCCACCATGGCGGGGTTGAAGATGTTCATTCCCAAGCCGCCGAAAACCGTCTTTCCCACGCCCATGGCCACCACGGCCGCAATGCAGCCCACGTACCAGGGAGCCGTAGCCGGCAGGGACAGCGCCAGAATTACCCCGGTCACGGCCGCCGAAAGGTCTCCCAAGCTCAGACGGCGGCCCCGCATACGCACGAACAGTGCCTCGGCCGCCAGGCAGGCCGCCACGCAGATGAGCAGCTGCCGCACGGCGTACCAGTGAAAAAAGTACACCGCCGCAGCCACCGGCGGCACCAGGGCGATGAGCACATCGCGCATCATGCCCCGGATGGTCATCCCCATGGAGAAAATGTGCGGGGAAGGCGCCACGTGGATTTCGGGTGTACGCTCTGCCGATTCGGGGGATTGAGGTCCGGTTTTTTTCACGCTATTTGCTTCTCTCCGCCGCCAGCAGGGCTTTTCCGGTGCGGATGTGCTGCACCAGCAGCAGTCCGGCCGGACAGATGTAGGCACAACTGCCGCACTCGAAGCAGGCCATAATATTGTAGCGCCGCGCGAGACCCAGGTCCTTGGCCCGCGACGCCATGGCCAGGCGCGTGGGCACCAGGTTCATGGGGCACACGTCCACGCAGCGGCCGCAGCGCACGCAAACGCTCTGTTCCACGCGGCGCACCTCTTCGTGGGTCAGCACCGTGATGCCGCTGGTGCCCTTGGTTACCGGCGTCTGCGGGTCGGTGAAGGCGAAGCCCATCATGGGACCACCGGCAATGATGCGCGCCGCGGTCTTTCGCAAACCGCCGCATATTTCGATGATCTCCCCCATGGCCATGCCGATGGGCACCAGCAGGTTCTTGGGTTCCACGATGCCGCCGCCCGTGACGCTGATCACGCGGTGGGTCAAGGGGATGCCGCGCATGACAGCGCGGGCCACGGCGGTCATGGTGGCCACGTTGGTGATGGCCACGCCGATGTCGGCCGGGAGCCCGCCCAGGGGCACCTCGCGGTCCAGCACGGCCTTGATAAGGTGTTTCTCGCTGCCCTGGGGGTATTTGGTCCGCAGCACCGCGATGCGGATGCCGGCGCCGGCGGCCAGGCGCCGCAAAGCGTCCACGGCCTCGAGCTTGTTGTCCTCGATGCCGATGAGGGTACGCCGTACCCCCACGGCACGCCCAGCCAGCAGAGCGCCGGCCACAACGGCCTCGGGGGCCTCCACCATCACGCGGTAATCGGTGGTCAGATACGGTTCACACTCGCATCCGTTGACCACCAGGGTGTCGATGGGCTTTTCGCCGACGGGGGTGATCTTGACATGGGTGGGAAAAGCGGCGCCCCCGAGGCCCACGATGCCGGCGTTGTGAATGGCCTCGTTGATTTTTTCGGGCACCATACTCTGGTAGGCTTTTCCCGGCCAGCGGCCGCCGAACAGGCGGTCCCACAGCTCCTGGCCCCCCGGCTGCTCGCCCTCGGTGCGAATAACGATGGCCTGCAGGTGGCGGCCGTTGGGAAGCGTGACCACCGCCGGCTTCTGCACGACACCCCCCACCGGGGCATGCAGGGCGGCTGAAACGAATGCCTCGCCGCGGCCGATCAGCTCACCGAAGGCCACCTCCTGGCGGGGCTTGACCACCGGCGTACAGGGCCCACCCACGTGCTGCTGCAAGGGCAGCACGACTCTGGCAGGCGCCGGGACGATCTCAATGGGCGCATCGGCCGACAGCTCCTTGCGCTGGGGTGGATGCACACCGTGGGCAAAGGTCCCCCGTCCGGGAAGCATCCCGGGACCGGGCTTGCATGCATTTTGGGGTATCAGTCGCATCAGGGAAAACCGCCTTTGGGCCCAAGTTTCCCCTGTGCTCTAAGCAAAATGCTACTTTGTGTCAAGTCAGAAGATGGGCCCCGCCCGACCACATCCCGGACGCGCCGAAATCGTTCAAATCGGCAAAGATGTCAAACCGGTTGATAAATCCAACACGCTCATGTATTTAAGGGATTCAGGCTACGTTCGATTGACCGCTACATCCACCCGAAAGGCGCAATGAGCAAAGAGTGCCACAAAATACTGCTGTCCACCGACGGCTCCCGGCAGGCCCTGGAGGCCGTGCGCTACGTGGCGGCCCTCTTTCCACCCGCCCATACCAGGGTCGTTCTGTTCAACGTGGGCAGCGGGTACCCGGAAGTATTCTGGGACATGGACGGCAATCCGCTTTACCGCTCCAAGAAAAACGGCGTCATGAGGTGGCTGGCCGACCAGCAACTGGTGCTGGGGGAATTCAAGGAAATCGCCGAGAAGATCTTCGCGGATGCCGGCTATCCCGAAAATGCCGTGCAGATCCGCACCCAGCCCAGGAAAACCGGCATGCTGGCCGATATCGTTTGTGAATCCTACCAGGATTACAGCGCCATGGTGCTTGGGCAGACCGGCGTCAGCCGCATCAAGGACCTGGTGGTGGGCAGCCTGGCCAGCCGGCTGGTGGGAAAAATCAAACACATCCCCCTGGTAATCGTGAGTGGATGTCCCTCACCGGGGGGAATCCTGATCGCCCTGGACGAGTCCATCGAGGCCATGCGCGTGGTCAGCAGCATCGCCGACCTGGTGGGTGCTGCCAACCCCGAGATCATTCTGTGCCACGCCCTGCGCCTGCCGGGCATGTTCCGTTTTTCCAGCGGCCATCTGCAGCCCACCGAGAGGGAGTTGGACTGGCTGGAATACCGGAAAAACAAGTTCCGCCCCTATATGGATGAGGCGGTCGGCCGGCTGCGGCAATGCGGCGTGGCGGCTGAAAAGATCACCCGCGATTTCGTTGCCGTCAAGGGAAATCCCATCCCGAAGATTTTCGAGACCGCCCGCCGCAGAAACTGCAGCACCCTGGCCGTAGGACGTCACGAAGCCGTGAGCTTTGCCAAGACCCATTTCCGCAGCCGCTTCAGCGACAAGATCCTCAAGCGCCTGGTGGACATGGCCGTATGGATCGTCAGCTGACCGGACAGTCCGCTGATGCGGCGTTACCCCCTTTTTGGCACCGGTCGAGTTCGGACCTCACCGCAGCGGCAATATTTTTCAGAAGGTACGGCTTCTTGACATAGGCGCCAACGCCGAGACGCTGAGCCTCTTTCACGCGCCTGGACTCCGAAAACCCGCTGACGATAATGGCCGGCTGGCCGGGACGGATCTTCAGGATGCGGCGGAAAGTTTCAAGCCCGTCGATACCCGGCGCCATGATCATGTCCAGCACGACCAGGTCGACGCTTTGGTCCCGCAGGTATTCGACCGCTGCCTCACCACTGGACACCGCCGACACCCGGTAATCCAGTTGGGAGAGCATGCTGACGGCGATCTCCCGCTGGTCCTCCATGTCGTCGACCACCAGGATGGATTCCCCGTTGCCCCGATAGCGTCCGATCGAAAAGCCCTTTTCCATGTCTACGAGTTTTTCGCGCGTGGCGGGAAGGTAGATGGAAAACGTCGTCCCCTCGCCTTCCTGGCTGTGGATATCGATGTAGCCGTCGTGGTCCTGTATGGTGCCCCACACCACCGCCATCCCCAAACCCGTCCCGCTTCTGCCCATCACTTTCTTGGTGTAGAACGGCTCGAATATGCGGGATAGGTCGTCACGGGATATGCCGATGCCCGTATCCGAGACGGTCAGCAGGATGTAATCCCCCTCCTGGAGATGATGGGACAACGACGAGGCGCCATCAATATAGGCATTGCTCGTGCTGATGGTGATGGTCCCCCCGTCGGGCATGGCCTCGGCGGCATTTGAGACCAGGTTCATGAGCGTCTTGGACAGGTGTACGGGGGACCCCTTGATAAACAGCAACGCTTCTTCCAGGCAGGTGTCGACGGAAATCCCGGGGTGATGCTGCTCCAGGTCCCTGAACTCCGGACTATTGAGATAATCCGACACGATGGTGTTGAAGTCTACGACCTTGGTCACCGCCACGCCCCTTCTGGCGAGGGTCAGCAGATCCTGTACGATCCGGGCGGCCTTTTCACCGGATTTCTGGATAGTCATGAGCGGTTTTTGCAGGGAACTATCCTCCGGCAGCTGCATGAGCAACAGTTCCGGATAACTCACCAAACCCGCCAGGATGTTGTTCAGGTCATGGGCCACCCCCCCCGCCAGGGTACCGATGGCCTCCATCTTCTCGGCCCGCTGGAGGCGCACGGCCAGCTCTTGCCGGGCCTTCTCGGCGGCTTTGAGTTCGGTGACGTCATTGCCGATGCACAGGATCTCGGCAAGCTTTCCGTCCTGGCCGAAGATCGGTTTGTAGGTCCACGTGATCCAAAGCTTCCGGTTTTGCCGCGTTCGCACTTCTTCTTCACGCACCGCCCGCTTTTCCGGGTCGAGAGCGATGTCGTCGACAAGTTTGCGGAAGGCCTGCCGGGTCTCTTGTGTGGTGTCGTAGATGGTGTCCAGGATGCTCTTGCCCAGCAGTTCCGCCTCGGTATACCCCAGAAGTGTCTGGGCGAATTCGTTCAGAAAATGAATGCGGCCGGCGGTATCGATACGCAATATGATGCTGTTGGCGTTCTCCACCAGCTCACGGTATTTGCGCTCGTTCTCCTTAACCTGATGAAAAGCGCGTGCATTGATGATGCTGACGGCGGTTTGGGAAGCGATCCCCACCAGCAGGCTCATGTCCGTCTGCATCAGGGGCCGCCGGGAGTGGACGTTGTCGGCACACAGGAGCCCGAGAGATTCTTTTTCATAGACGATGGGCACGGCCAGCAGCGAACGGATCTCCAGCTCGTGGGCCATTCGAACACTGCGGGCGGACAGCTCTTTTACTTTTTCCTGCATGTCGTTGATCAATATGGGTTTCTGCTCGCGGAAAGCCAGCACTAGAGGCCCCTTGGAGTCTTTCTTTCCCAAATCGAATTGCGCACGTTGCAACGTCCGCTCCTGTTCTTCGGTGTAACCGTATCCACATTTGAAAAACAGGCGCGTCCCATCTCTGTTCACCAGCCAGATGGCCCCCCGATCGAAGTCGAGTCTTTTTTCCGTTATCTGCATGACCTTCATCAGCAGGCTGTTGACGTCCGAAAAGCGGGATATGGCCTGGCCTGTTTCCTGAACGAGCAGGGCGTTGTTGTAACGGACGTTCATTTCCTCCAGGTGCGCAGCGGCAACATCTCCCTGTCTCTTGAGGGTTTCGGAGAGGCTATCCCTTTCCAGCTTCAGGGAAATCAACGAGAAGCCCGCACACAGAAGCGCATCCCCGAGCAAAATGTGTAGAAATGTTTCAATCGGAAGGTAGAAGTAAAGAACCGCCATGGCCACGGAGCTTGCCAAAATGGTGTAATTGCATATCCGCCGCCAGCGGCCAAAATGAGTTTCCTCCCATTGGATGATGTAACGGCAGCGCTTGTCCCCGCGGTGAAAACATTCGGGATGCTCGAGCCGGGCAAAGCGGTTGGTAAAAAGAGCGGCCAGGGCTTCGAAAGAGCCCATTCGGTTCTCGCACTGGTAGGGTTTTTCTTCGACACCCGGCATCGGGGCGGCAATGATTTCCACTTTGCGTGGACCTATTTTGGTGGTCTGCACCCTGGCGCCCCGGCTCATAATGCCGTAGATCTTCCCCATGAGCCGGTAGGCAGCACTGGGATTCACAAAGCCGAGGGCATACTCTCTTAACGCACCGAGGCCTTTTGAAGACATCGTATACTGGCCGGCTTCCCTGGCGATACCGGGATTTGCGGTGGCTTCAACAATGGCTTTTTGAAATAAATCCACCTGTGACTGGGTAAACCAATGGGCCGGGTCCTGGACTTCATACATGGTCATCCCGGCCTGCGACAAGAGGCTATTCACATCCACACGCGGATACTTGTGTGAAAGGTACTCCACGTATGTCTTTATGATGCGGCTGTTGTATAGCCGGGGATGGTTTCCGGTTTCTTTCCGTTTCATTGGCGTGATATTGATAATATCGGTCATTACCTCCGTCAGAGCCGGAGGTTTGATAATGTGAACCGCTCGAAGCGGCTATGGCTTGGCCACCTCAGGGGTCACTGCTGTCCAAAATAAAAATGGTATTTGCATTCCCAGCGGCTATGGTTTAGACTCGAACCGTGGTGCATGAAAGCCTCCCCTTGGTGAATTTGAGCGGTTCACATTTGGCGGGGCTTTCATTTTTTCCCGTA
>JAMOVG010000298.1 GCA_027061725.1 Desulfobacteraceae bacterium | reverse complement strand
TCTACGCCAAGGTAGCCGCACGCGAGGTGGTCGACCCCGAGACCGGGGCCGTCATCCTGGCGGCCAACGAGGCCGTCGACGAGGACAGCCTGGAACGCTTGCGCGAGGCCGGCATCACGGAGCTGTCCATCCTCTTCATCGACGGCGTCACCAGCAGCGACGCCATGCACAAGACACTGCAGATGGACAAGACCGAGAGCAAGGAAGAGGCGCTCATCGAGATCTACCGCCGTCTGCGCCCTGGTAACCCGGCCACGCCCGAAGTGGCCCAGGAGTTCGTCGACCACCTCTTCTTCAAGTCGGCCTATTATGACCTGTCGGCCGTCGGCAGGCTCAAGATCAACCAGAGCCTGGACCTCACACCGGCCGTGGACCTGCGCGTGCTGCGCAAGGAAGACATCCTGGCCACGGCCAAGAAGCTCATCCACCTGCGCGACACCCAGGGCATGGTCGACGACATCGACCACCTGGGCAACCGCCGGGTGCGCGCCGTGGGCGAACTGCTGGAAAACCAGTACCGCATCGGCCTGGTTCGCATGGAGCGCGCCATCAAAGAGCGCATGAGCCTGCAGGAGGTCGACGCCCTGATGCCCCACGACCTGGTCAACCCCAAGCCGGTGACCGCCGTGGTAAAGGAGTTTTTCGGCACCAGCCAGCTCAGCCAGTTCATGGACCAGACCAACCCGCTGTCCGAGACGACCCACAAGCGACGCCTGAGCTCGCTGGGGCCCGGCGGCCTGACCCGCGAGCGCGCCGGCTTCGAGGTGCGCGACGTGCACCCCTCGCACTACGGCCGCATCTGTCCCATCGAGACCCCGGAAGGCCCCAACATCGGCCTCATCGTCTCGTTGAGTACTTACGCGCGCGTCAATCGTTACGGTTTTATCGAGACGCCCTACCGCGTGGTGAAAAAGGGCCGCGTAACCGACGAGGTGCGTTTCCTGAGTGCCTTTGACGAGCGCGAGCACCCCATCGCCCAGGCCAACGCGCCCGTGGACAAGAAGGGCCGCTTCGTCAACCCCATGGTGACCGCGCGTGTGGCCGGTGAAATGATGATGGTCAAGCGGGAGGACATCGAGCTGATGGACATCTCGCCCATCCAGCTGGTGAGCGTGTCGGCCTCGCTGATTCCCTTCCTGGAGAACGACGACGCCAACCGCGCCCTCATGGGGTCCAACATGCAGCGCCAGGCCGTGCCGCTGCTGATCAACCAGGCGCCCCTGGTGGGTACCGGCATGGAAGGGGTGGTGGCCCGCGACTCGGGCGTCACCATCGTGGCCGAACGCGACGGCGTGGTGCAGGACGTGGATGCCGCCCGCATCGTCATCCGGCACACCGACGAGGAGCAAGACGACCCGTCGAACCTGCGCCGTCCCGTGACCATATACAACCTCTCCAAGTTCGTACGCTCCAACCAGAACACCTGCCTCAACCACCGGCCCATTGTGCAGAAGGGCCAGAAGGTGCGCGCTGGGGAGATCATTGCCGACGGACCCGCCACCGACAGCGGCGAACTGGCCCTGGGAAAGAATGTCATGGTGGCCTTCATGCCCTGGGGCGGGTTCAACTTCGAGGACTCCATCCTGGTGGGCGAGCGCCTGGTGCGAGAGGGGGTGTACACCTCCATCCACATTGAGGAGTTCGAGGTCGTCTCGCGCGACACCAAGCTGGGCAAGGAGGAAATCACGCGCGACATCCCCAACGTAGGAGAAGAGGCGCTCAAGAACCTGGACGACAGCGGCATCATCCGCCTGGGTGCCGAGGTGGGCCCCGGCGATATTCTGGTGGGAAAGATCACGCCCAAGGGCGAAACCCAGCTTTCGCCGGAGGAGAAGCTCCTGCGCGCCATTTTCGGTGAGAAGGCCGGAGACGTCAAAGACACCTCGCTGCGGGTGCCGCCGGGGGTGCAGGGCATCGTCATCGACGCCAAGGTCTTTTCGCGCCGTGGCGTGGATAAGGACGAACGCACCCGCCAGATCGAGGACGACGAGATCGCGGCCTTCGAAAAGGACATGGACGAAGAGCTGACCATTATCGACGAGGTGGTCATGGAGCGCCTGGTGCGGCTGCTCGAGGGCCAGAAGCTGTCGGTGCCGCTGAAAAAGGGTAAGAAGGTCATTCTCGGTAAGAAAGACGCCCTGGACCGTGAAACGCTCTCCGCCATCCCCATGGCGCAGCTCGAGAGCATCGTGCTCGAGGATCCCGAAGTCACCGAGAAGGTGCACGAACTGCTGGAGCAGCGGCGCATCGAGCGCCAGCGCTGCCGTGAGGAGTTCAACCAGAGGGTCAGCCGCTACGAGAAGGGTGACGATCTGGCGCCGGGCGTCATCAAGCTGGTCAAGGTGTACGTGGCCATGAAGCGCAAGCTGTCGGTGGGCGACAAGATGGCCGGCCGCCACGGCAACAAGGGCGTCGTCTCGCGCATCCTGCCCCAGGAGGACCTGCCCTACTTCGAGGACGGCAGGCCCGTGGACATGATCCTCAATCCCCTGGGGGTGCCTTCGCGCATGAATGTCGGCCAGGTGCTCGAGATTCATCTGGGCTGGGCCGCCAAGGGCCTGGGCGACCAGATCAACCAGCTGCTCGAAGAGGGCAAGGCCAAGGAGCTTCGCAAGAAAATCAAACGCATCTTCACCCAGCCCGAATCCCAAGAGGCGATCAAGGCCATGGACGACGATCAACTGGTTGCCCTGGCCGAAAATTACCGCGACGGCGTTCACATGGCCACCCCGGTTTTCGACGGCGCCAAGGAGGAGGAGATCAAGGACCTCCTGGTAGAGGCCGGCCTGCCGAGCACGGCCCAGGCGACCCTGTACGACGGCCGCACCGGGGAACCTTTCCGGGGCAAGATCACGGTGGGTACCATGTACATGCTCAAGCTCCACCACCTGGTCGACGACAAGATTCATGCCCGCTCCATCGGGCCCTACTCGCTGGTCACCCAGCAACCCCTGGGCGGCAAGGCGCAGTTCGGCGGACAGCGACTGGGCGAGATGGAGGTGTGGGCCATGGAGGCCTACGGCGCGGCCCACGCGCTGCAGGAGTTTTTGACCGTCAAGTCTGACGACATGGCCGGCCGTACGCGTATGTACGAAAAGATCGTGAAGGGGCAGACGTCCCTGGAGCCCGGGTTGCCGGAGTCCTTCAAGGTGCTGACCAAGGAACTCATGGCGCTGGGGCTGGATGTCACCCTGCTGGAAGATGAAAAATAAGGAGGCCGCTTTTGGAAACCTTGTATGATTTTTTCGCCAAACCCACGGACCCCAGGAAGTACTCGGGAGTCAAGGTGGCGCTGGCGTCCACCGAACAGATCCTGAAATGGTCCCACGGCGAGATCAAGAAGCCCGAGACCATCAACTACCGCACCTTCAAGCCGGAGCGTGACGGACTGTTCTGTGCCAAGATCTTCGGGCCCACCAAGGACTACGAGTGCAACTGCGGCAAGTACAAGCGCATGAAGCACCGCGGCGTCATCTGCGAGAAGTGCGGCGTCGAGGTCATCCAGTCCAAGGTGCGGCGTGAGCGCATGGCCCACATCCAGCTGGCCTCGCCGGTGGCCCACATCTGGTTCCTGAAAAGCCTGCCGAGCAAGATCGGCAACGTGCTGGACCTGACCTTGAAGAACCTCGAAAAGGTTCTGTACTTCGACAGCTACATCGTTGTCGACCCCAAGAATACACCCCTGACCAGGGGGCAGCTGCTGTCCGACGAGAAGTACCACGAGGCCCTGGAAGAGTACGGCAACAAGTTCGAGGCCGGTATCGGCGCCGAGGCCATCAAAAAGATGCTCGAGGGCGTTGACCTGGAGGCCGAGTACAAGATGCTGCGCGAGGATCTGCGCACCTCGGGTTCGGTCGCCAAGCGCCAGAAGATGGCCAAGCGGCTGAAGGTCATCGACGCCTTCCGGCGTTCGGGCATCAACCCCTCCTGGATGATCATGGAGGTCATCCCGGTGCTGCCGCCCGACCTGCGCCCGCTGGTGCCGCTGGAAGGCGGCCGCTTTGCCACCTCGGACCTAAACGACCTGTACCGGCGCGTGATCAACCGCAACAACCGCCTCAAGCGCCTTATCGAGCTCAAGGCCCCCGACATCATCGTACGCAACGAAAAGCGCATGCTGCAGGAGTCGGTGGACGTGCTCTTTGACAACGGCCGCCACGGGCGCGTGATCACCGGCTCCAACAAGCGGCCCCTCAAAAGCCTCAGCGACACTCTCAAGGGCAAGCAGGGGCGCTTCCGGCAGAACCTGCTGGGAAAACGCGTGGACTACTCCGGCCGTACGGTCATCACCGTGGGGCCCAACCTGCGGCTGCACCAGTGCGGCCTGCCCAAGAAGATGGCGCTGGAGCTGTTCAAGCCGTTCATCTACTACCGCTTGGAGCAGAAGGGGCTGGTCTCCACCGTCAAGAGCGCCAAGAAAATGGTCGAGCGCGAGATCCCCGAGGTCTGGGACACCCTCGACGAGGTGGTCAAGGAATATCCGGTGATGCTCAACCGGGCGCCAACGCTGCACCGGCTTGGGATTCAGGCCTTCGAGCCGATCCTCATTGAGGGCAAGGCCATCCAGCTGCACCCGCTGGTGTGCACGGCCTTTAATGCCGACTTCGACGGCGACCAGATGGCAGTCCACATCCCGCTGTCCATTGAGTCGCAGATCGAGGCGCGCGTGCTGATGCTCTCGAGCAACAACATCCTGTCGCCGGCCAACGGGTCCCCGATCATCGTCCCCAGCCAGGACATCGTGCTGGGCACCTATTACATGACCCGCGGCATCCTGGGTTCGCGCGGCGAGGGGCAGTCCTTTGCCAATCCCGAGGAAGTGCGCATGGCCTTTGACGCCGGCGCGGTTGACCTGCACGCCAACATCGAGGTGCGCATCGGCGGCCGGCGGGTGGAGACCACCGTTGGTCGCGTGCTGCTCTGGGAGATCATGCCCAAGGCCAACGTCATGGTGCTGCAGCAGATCATGACCGAAAGCGAGGAGGACGCGCGCGAGGCCCTTGACAAGCTGGCAAACGGCGCCGATTTTACCGAAATCGTGGTCGCGTCGTCCCTGGCGCCCAGCCGTGAGAACAAGGGCATCATCGGACGCATGGGCATCGAGGAGTTTCAGCGCGTTTTCGCACCCGCCCGGGAGGACACCGAAGCGCTCTTTGCACTCGAGGAAGGCGAAATCAGCGACGTGATCATCACCGAAGAAGGCTGCCATATCTTCAAGGTGCTCGACAAGCAGCCCGAGATCCCCTTCAGCGAGGTCAACCGGGTGATGGACAAGAAGGCGCTGCGGGACCTGGTGGACTACGCCTACCGCAACCTGGGCGCCAAGGCCACCGTCATCCTCTCGGACCGCCTGAAGGACATCGGCTACGAATACTCCACCCGTGGGGGGCTTTCGATTTCCATCGACGCCATGATCATCCCCGAGGCCAAGTGGGACATCCTCAAGGAGGCTGAAAAGCAGGTGGTGGAGATCGAGCGACAGTACGCCGAAGGACTCATCACCCAGGGTGAAAAATACAATAAGGTCGTCGATATCTGGGCCAAGGCCACCGACGACGTGGCCAACGAGATGATGGCCCGCATGAAGATGGACAAAGTCCCCGGACCGGACGACAAGCCCCTGGTGGACAAGGACGGCCAGGAGATCATCCAGGAAAGCTTCAACCCCATATACATGATGGCCGACTCGGGCGCGCGCGGCAGCAAGGACCAGATGCGCCAGCTGGCCGGCATGCGCGGGCTGATGGCCAAACCTTCAGGCGAGATCATCGAAACGCCCATCAGCGCGAACTTCCGTGAGGGCCTGACGGTGCTGCAGTACTTCATTTCAACCCACGGTGCCCGCAAGGGCCTGGCCGACACGGCGCTCAAGACCGCAAACTCTGGATACCTCACGCGGCGCCTGGCCGACGTGGCGCAGGACTGCACGGTGACCGAGGAGGACTGCGGCACAATGATGGGTGTCGAGGTGGAGCCGCTCATGGAGGGCGGCGAGATCATCCAGGACCTGTCCGAGCGCATCCTGGGCCGCTACTGTGTCGAGGATATTCTCGATCCGTATAACGACGAGGTTATCGTGGCGGCCGGCGACCTGCTCGACGAGGCCGCCGTGCGCAAGGTGGAGGAGGCCGGCCTGACGAAGGTCAAGATTCGCTCGGTGCTTACCTGCCAGGCCGCCCGCGGCATCTGTGCCAAATGCTACGGCCGCGATCTGGCCCACGGGCAGCGCATCGAGCTGGGACAGGCCGTGGGCATCCTGGCGGCCCAGTCCATCGGTGAACCCGGCACCCAGTTGACCATGCGCACCTTCCACATCGGCGGCACCGCCAGCCGACGCGTGGAACAGGCCGACATCCGCGCCAAGGTGGACGGCAGGATCAAGTTTCTGGATCTGAACGTGGTGGAGAACTCGGCCCACGAGTTCGTGGTTATGAACCGCCGCGGCGGCGAGTTTGCCATCGTGGGCGAGGCCGGCCGCGAACTGGAGCGCTTCCCGGTCATCTACGGTGCGCACCTGCACGTCAGGGACGGCCAGGAGGTCAAGACCGGCGACCTGCTGGCTACCTGGGACCCCTTCACCACGCCGATTATCAGCGAGGTGGACGGTGTCGTCAAGTTCGGCGACATCCAACTCGGCAAGACCCTGCAGGAAAAGGTGGACCCGGTGACCGGCAAGTCTTCGCGCACCGTCATCGAGTCCAAGGACCCGGACGTGCGCCCCCGCATCTCCATCAAGGACAAGGAGGGCAAAACCTCCAGCCTGCCGGCAAAGACCGAGGGGGGTGGCAAGGGCATGGCCCGCTACCCGCTGCCCATCGATGCCATCATCCTGGTAGAGGAGGGCGACGAGGTCAAAGCCGGCGACGTGATCGCCAAGCGCCCGCGTGCCACTACCAAGACCAAGGACATCACGGGTGGTCTGCCGCGCGTGGCCGAACTGTTTGAGGTGCGCAAACCCAAGGAGATGGCCGTACTCAGCGAGATCGACGGCTACGTGACCATATCCAAGGCCACCAAAAAG
>JAMOVG010000297.1 GCA_027061725.1 Desulfobacteraceae bacterium | reverse complement strand
CCTGGTGGAGGAACTCAGCGGGGAGGAGAAGCTGGGCCAGCCCATGGTGCACCTCTCGGTGCCCGCCGACTGGGGCGTGGTGGATCTTTTCGTGATGCCCTGGTTCCGGGAGCTGGCCTTCCCGGGGCCCCGCGGCCGCCTGCGCTTCGGGATCCCCATCAACACCGACGACCCGATCTACGAAAGCCCCGCCGAACAGCACCACGTGGACGTGGCGCTGCGCTACAGCCACACCATCGGCGACGTGGACTTCGGCATCTACCAGTTCTACGGCACGGCCCGCCAGCCCACCATGGTGCCGGCCCTGACGTCGCTGGGGGAACTGGAGCTGCGGCCCTTCTACCAGATCGTCAGCGAGACGGGCCTGGACGCCCAACTGGTGCTGGGCCAGTGGCTTTTCAAACTGGAGTCCATCTACCGCGTGGGCCAGGGCGACCCCTACTATTCGGGCACCGGCGGTTTCGAGTACACGCTGGTGGCGGTTGCCGGCACCGCCATGGACCTGGGCATCCTGGCGGAGTATGCCTACGACCAGCGGGGCAACCAGGCTTTCACCTACTACCAGAACGACATCCTGTTCGGGCTGCGCCTGGCAGTCAACGACGCGGCCGGGTCCGAACTGCTGATTGGCACCGGCTACGACTTCGAAAACCAGACCAAAATCTTCAGCCTCGAGGGCAGCCGCCGCCTGAGCGACCATTTCAAGCTGAGCGTCACGTCCAGCTTCTTCGTCGACGTGGGCCCGAACGACATTCTCTACGACCTGCGGCGGGACGCTTTTGTTCGGCTGCTGCTGCGCTATTATTATTAAGAAAGGCTTCAGCAGTCAGGTGTCCTGTGAAAACAAATACCCGACACCTGGCGCTCCACACCCGACACCTTCTATTTCCACCTTGCAATTCAATCCCGCTATCCCTATTATATTTTTATCAAAATGAAACCGTCGGGAAAAACATACCGCAGACCCCGGAACAGGAGCGGCCCCGCAAGGCTTTGGTTTTCCTTCCTGTATTCCGTTAGCGGACTCCGCTTCGCGGTGGCCGAGACCGCCTTTCAACTCGAACTGGCTACCTACGGGGTGCTGCTGGTGGCGCTGTATTTTCTGCCGGTTTCGGTGGTATTCAAGTGTGTGCTCCTGTTTGCCAACACCCTGGTGCTGATCATTGAACTGGCCAACACCGGCCTGGAAACCATCGTGGACATGGTTTCCCCGCAATATGACATCAACGCCAAGAAGGTGAAGGACATCGGCAGCGCCGCCGTGTTCGTCAGCCTGTTGCTGGCGCTGGCGCTCTGGGGCAGCGCACTGGCCACCATTCTCTGAGGCGGGCGCGGCCACGGGGCGCGCCCGATGGCTCATCGGCCGGACCGGGTACAGCCCATGAAAGCAGCGATTTTTCATCTATTGGCCGCGGCGGCGGTTATCATCAACCCCGTCCTTCCGGGGACTGCCATCGTCTCCGCCGCCCCTGTGCGTCCGGCGGTGTGGGCCGGCAAATTCTATCCCGCAGACCCGGCCGAACTGAGAGAAACCATCGCCGGACTGATCGCCGAGGCGCGACGCGACGCGGTTCCGCTGCCGGCCGACCGGCCGTTGCGCGCCATCGTCATGCCCCACGCAGGCTACATCTACTCGGGCCTTGCAGACGCGCACGCCATGCTGGCCCTGGAGGGCCGGCACTTCAAACGCATCGTGCTGCTGGGGCCGGATCACCGCGTAGGGCTGCGCGGCTGCGCGGTCAGTGACGCCCGGGCCTGGCAGACGCCCTTGGGCAGGGTGCCGGTG
>JAMOVG010000296.1 GCA_027061725.1 Desulfobacteraceae bacterium | reverse complement strand
GTGAGGGTTTCCACCTCGCCGTGGGCGCGGCGCTCCAGCCAGGCCAGCCACACCTTGACGTCGCGCTTTTCGCCCAGCAGCTTCTTTGATGTGCCGCCACGGGCCTCGTCGGTCAGGAAGTAATTGAGGCCCGCCAGGATCGGCCGTTTGGCGTCGTCGATGGCCGGGTTGGCGAAAAAGCGAAACTGGATGTCCATGTAGTCGGCCAGGGAGCCCGGAATAAACGGTGCATTGGCCCAGGGCGCCCGGCGCACGCCCACGGCGCCCACCTCGGTGGCCGTGGCGGCCGAGACGATGCAGGCCCCGATGACCACGCCCTCTTCAGCGGTCCTGGCCACCCATACCGGCGGCATGGTGTCGCTGTCGCGGCCGCTGTATGTGATCACGCGGGTCTCTACGCCGGCCGGATTTTCGGCCTCCCGGGAGTAGTTCTTGAGCGCCGCCGAAGACAGGGTGCAACGCGAGTTGGGGTGTGACATGGGCACGGGCTTGCCGTTTTCGTCCACCATGCCCTCTTCCCAGGGCCCCTGGAAGTTGAAGCCCTTTTTGGGCGGCGTCTCACCGTTGCCCACCCAGTGGGGCACGCCGTTTTCGTCGATCAGCACGTTGGACCAGATCACCTCGTGGCCCGGCTTGCGCAACACCTCCATCAGGTAGGGGTCGCCCTCCCAGTTGACGTCCTCGACGATGCCGAAGATGCCGCACTCGGGGTTGATCGAACGCACGCTGCCGTCTTCCTGGATCCACATCTGGGCCAGGTCGTCGCCCACGAACCAGTCGCCCGCCATGGCGGTGGTGGTCTTGCCGCAACCGCTGGGCGCGGCGCCCGCCACCCAGGTCACCCGGCCGCCGGGGCCCTCGATGCCGGTGATAAACATGTGCTCGGACAGCTCGCGCCCGCCGCCCAGGTAGACGGCCTTGTCCACCGAGAAACGGTGGTTGCCCTTTTTCAGCAGCAGGGTATTGCCGGCGTAAGTGCAGTTGAAGCTGAAGGTGGTGCGGTAGCTGCGGTCCATGAACACCCGCGCGTTGGGCAGGTCTTCGGGACGGTTGCGGCCCTGGCTGTGGATGTTGGTGTAGAAGTGCCCACGGTCGGCCACCTCGCGGTCGAACTCCTGATAAGCGTGGCGGTAGAGGAGGTCCGCGCTGTGGGCCACGTAGGCCGAACTGGTGATCTCCAGGGCCGGGTTGGAGACCGGTGCGCCGGCGGGCCCCCGGATGTAGAAGCCGATGATCATGGTTTTGTCCTTCATGATGCCGGTCATCTTGTCGCGGACATCCGCCAGTGCCGCCGCGCGATCCATCTTCTGGGCCAAGGTGTTGATCTGCTCACCGGGGTTGACGATGTAGTAGGTACGGTCGATGATGCGCCCCTGCTCCTCCTTGAGGTCGAAGTGGACGGTGTGGCCCTCCATGGCCAGCTTCTTCTCCTCGCCGTTTTTCAGCGACAGCTCACGGATGAACTGCCGGTCTTCAGCGGAGCCGGTGTGCACGAATACCCCGGCGGGGGTGCACATGGCGATGGCGTTGGCGATGCGCACCAGCACGGCCTCGGTTTGAATGTGCTCGAGGCGGGAGCGCTGCTCCGGGTCCAGGTACTGAGCGAAGACCCCGCGGGCCGCCTCCAGGTCCTTGATACCACCGATTTCCTGTGCGATGTCGGTTCCCTTGTTCAGCTCTAACGTCATAAAATCAAACCCCCTGCATGAAAGTTTTGGTTTCCTGGTTTGTATTCGACGACCGCGGTGGGGCTTTGGCTTCCGGTGTGCACACCGCGGGGACCGTCGTGCGGGAATTGTTACGGTTACTCGTAAGCCGCCACGATGATATCGGCCAGGGCACGCTTGGGCACGTGGTGGATGCCCTTCTCGTCGCGCCAGTAGCGAATGCTGCCATCAGGCCCCAGCGGTTCAACCATGATGTCCTCCTTGGGGGCCCCCAGTGCGATGACCAGCAGGATCTTGTACTTTTCCGGGATATCCAGCGACTGGCGTAGCCGTTTGCGGTCCACGGCCCCCAGCATGCAGCCGGCCAGTCCCTTTTCGCGGGCGCCCAGCAAGATGCTCTGGCCGGCGATGCCGTGATCGCAGCCGAAATCTTTGGCGATGGTGGTGTCGCCCAGCACGACGATGTAGGCCGATGGGCGCTCGCCCTCCTTGGGGCCGGGCCAATCTTTGAGATAGGCGGCCCAGGTAAGGCAGGAAAAGATCTTCTCATTCTTGTCGGTATCGCAGGAGGCGATGTAGGCCAGTGGCTGCAGATTGGCCGCCGATGCCGACAGCCTGGCCAGGTTGATGAGGCCTTTAAGGGTGTCCATGTCCACTTCCCGGTTCTGGTAGAATCTCCGGCAGCTGCGATTCTTTCGGATGAGGTCGGCAATCATTCTTCAGCCTCCTTGACAGTAAAAAGGCGTTTCGTCCGGCATTTGCATTCGAATCCAGGACAGCACTTTGTCGAACTCCGCGCTGAGCTCCGCCAGGGCGCGTCCCCGGTGGCTGACACGGTTTTTCTGCGCCCGGTCGAGCTGGGCAAACGTTTTTCCCAGGGGCGGATAGTAGAAAACCGGATCGTAGCCGAAACCGTTCTCTCCGGCGGGCTTCTCGGCGATGAGCCCCTCGCAGCGGCCCTCGTAGGTCAACGCGGCCCCGGAGGGCACGGCCACCGAGATAACACACTGGAAAGCCGCCCGCCGGTTTTCAGCCCCCCGCAGTTTGTCCAGCAGCAGCCGGCATCTGGCGGCATCGTCGGCCGCCTCACCGGCCCAGCGGGCCGAATACACGCCGGGCGCCCCGTCCAGGGCCTCCACCACCAGTCCCGAATCATCGGCCAGGGCCGGAAGCCCCAGCACACGGGCCGTGAAACTGGCCTTTTTGTATGCATTTTCTTCAAAAGTGCTGCCGTCCTCCTCCACTTCGGGAATGGGCCCGAAGTCCGCGAGGCTCCGGATGTCCACCGCAAAGCCCGACAGCAACTCCATGATCTCCCGGATCTTGCCCGCGTTGCGGGTCGCGATCACCAGGGGAATTTTGCGTTCACCGCTCACCGTTGCCGCTTTCCTGTTTTCTGTTTTTATACGATGACAAGATGGGGGCAGGTCGCCCGCAGTGGTTTTTTCCGCTCCCGCCACTGAAGGGTTACATTTATCCTAAACCGGCCGAAGTGTAAAGCGCTTCCGGCGAGCCGTGGAAAGCAATCGTGCCCGCCACGCCTTTTGGGGGCGGCCGTGCCGGTTCACGGCGAATCGCCGCCATCTGCCCGGCGGCCGAAAAGATAAAGGCCATCGCCGGGCGAGAGGCACCCGATGGCGATGCCCAGAGACGCCGCCAGCGACAGGGCCAGCGACGTGGGCCGTGAAATCGAGAAAACGTACCCCACCCCCGCACGGGCGGCTTTCTGAACCAGGTCGCAGCTGATGCGTGAGGAGAGCAGCAGCACCGCCGCCTCCGACAAGCTGCCCGCCAGAAACAGCCGGCCGATGGCCTTGTCCAGGGCGTTGTGGCGCCCCACGTCCTCGGCCACCGCCAGTATTTCCAGGTCCCGGCCGCACAGCGCCGCGGCGTGGGTGGCCCGCGTGCGGTCCCGCAGGGGCTGCCGCCGCACCAGATCCAGCAGCGCGTCGAGCGCCCGGGCCAGGTCCGGCCGCACCCCGTGCGGCGCTTTCGGCATTCGGGAAGACGTTTCGGTCACCTCCCGGCAGCACATCCCGCAGCCGGTCTGACCGATGGCGTCCCGGTGCGCCAGCAGGTCCTCCACCCGGCGGCGGCGTTCCGCGGTGAGAGTCACACTGACCGCGTGCGGATCGGACTCCCGGCGGAAAGCCAACGCACCGAAATCCGCCGGGCTGTCCACCAGGCCCTCGGACAGGCAGAAACCGGCGGCGTGGGCGATCTCGTCCCCGGGTGTGCGCATGATGACCGCATAGGGTGTCCCCTCGATCCGCACGGTCAGCGGCTCTTCGCGGATGAGGTCCAGCGACAGCGGCTCCTCCAGTCCGGGTCGCCAGGAAGTCACCCGGCAGCGGGCGGTCGGTGAGGCCTGTTGGCGTTCGCGCCCTGCGGTGCTCATGGGCTCCTCCCGTTCACGGCGGCGGCTGCGAAAATTTGCACCTTCCTCAAAAAATCGCTTGTCTTTTGAAGTGCCTGGAGCGAAATAAGGGATGATTCGGTACTGATGCGCCATTCGAAAAACACGGCACATCCGGTCGGGACCTTCAGCATGAAAACCTATCGGGGAAAAATCAAGCTTTTTTTCGGCCTGTGTCTCGCGTTTCTGGTGATCGTGACGATGCTCTACATCGCCAACTCCTTTGACCTGTATCATCGGCTGGTGACGGTGGAGCGCTTTGACGATCTGCTGGACAACGTGCTGGAACTGCGCCGCTACGAGAAGAACCTGCTCTTCTTCAAGGACATGCAGAGCCGCGACAAGATCTCCCTGTACCTCCGGAAGACCGAGGAAACCTACCGGGAACTGGCCGACACCATCATCCGCCTGAAGGGACGCCGGGATTACGAGGTCTTCGGCCGCGACCTGGAAAAGTACAAATCACTGCTCATGCCGGCCATGGCCGCCGCGCCCGGCGAGGTGACGCGCGAACAGATTGACGCCATCCGCCAGCAGGCCCGCAAACTGGTGGACGATGCCACCGGTTTCTCGCGCATCGAACGCCAGAGCAGCGAGGCCATCCTGTATCGTCTGATGGCCATCCTGGTGGTCTTCATAGGCTTTTTCTTCCTCATCACGGTGCTCAGTTACCGCCTGCTGGTGACCCGCATCCTGGGGCCGCTGGCGCAGATGAAATCGGCCACCGAGCTGGTCATGCAGAACAACTACCGGCCCGTGGATCTGTCCCCCCAGGCCCAGGATGAAATCAGCGACCTGTTCCGCGCCTTCAACAAGATGGCCCGCGAAATCGACACCCGCTGCGATCAGCTGGTGCAGTCGCGCAAGATGGCCTCCATCGGCACCTTCACGTCGGGCATCGCCCATGAACTGAACAACCCCATCAACAACATCTCGCTGGTCGCCCAGGCGCTCATCGAGGACGAAGAGGAACTGGACCACGCCGAACGCCACTCCCTCTATCGGGATCTCATCGAGCAGAGCCGGCGGGCCAGCGGCATCGTCAAGAACCTGCTGGAATTTTCGCGCACCACCCCGCACCGCCACGAAAACGTCGACCTGGAGGTGCTGGTGGACAAAACGGCGGCGCTGATCAAAAACGAGCTGCGCTTCCACCGCATCCGCTTCAGCAAGGAGGTGCGCGGCGACCTGCCGTCCCTCTACCTGGAGAAAAACAGTTTTCAGCAGGTCTTCATCAACCTCTTTCTCAACGCCGTGCACGCCATCGGGGAAAAGGCCGAAAAGGGCGGGGAAATCAAAGTGGTGCTGAGCCGCCGGGAGGACGACCCCTGGGTGACCATCGAGGTCATCGACGACGGCGTCGGCATCCCCCCCGACAAGATCAACGAGATCTTCGACCCCTTCTTCACCACCAAGAAGGAGGGAGAGGGCACCGGACTGGGACTGTCGGTGACTTACAACACCATCCGCAAGCATGACGGCACCATCGAGGTGCAGAGTACCCCGGGCCGGGGGACCCGTTTCATCATCCGTCTACCGGTGGGAGAGCCGCATGCAGCCGTGTAGCGAATTAGAACAGGCGCGCATCGCCGTTATCGACGACGAGGCCGTGGCCTGCCGCGAGATCAGGCGGGCCATGGAAAAGGCCGGCTGCCGCGTGGAGACCTTCAGCGATGGGGAGTCGGCGCTGAAGCAGATGGCGCGCACGCCCTTCGACCTGGTCCTGTGCGACCTGCGGCTGCCGGGAATGGACGGCCTGGAAGTGCTGGAGGGCGTCAAAGCACGCGCGCCCGAGACCGAGGTCATCCTCATGACGGCCTACAGCAGCATCGACACCGCCGTCCGCGCCATCCAGAGCGGGGCGTTTCATTATGCAACCAAACCGCTCAACATGAAGGAGCTCTGCAACCTGTCCATGCGGGCCATGGAAAAGGTGCGCCTGACCCGCGAGAAGGAAGCGCTGGAGAGGGCTCTGTTTCCCCGTCACCACCAGATGGAGCTCATCGGCCACAGCCGCCAGATGCAGGAAATCCGCGGCCTGATCCGAAAGGTTTCGCACCTCAACTGCAATGTGCTCATCCAGGGCCAGAGCGGCACGGGAAAGGAACTGGTGGCGCGAGCGCTGCACTTCCAGGGCCTGCGGCGCGACAATCCTTTCATCTCTTTCAACTGCGGCAGCTTCACCGAGGAGCTGTGCGCCAACGAACTCTTCGGCCACGAACGGGGCGCTTTCACCGGTGCCAACGAAACCCAGATCGGGCTGATCGAGTCGGCCCACCGGGGCACCATCTTCCTGGACGAAATCGGCGCCATGCCCATGGCCATGCAGATCAAACTGCTGCGTTTCGTCCAGGAGCGCACCCTGATCCGGGTAGGCGGCGTCAAGCCGATTCCCGTCGACGTGCGCCTGATCGCCGCCAGCAATCAGGATCTCAAGGAGGCCGTGGCAAAAAAGAAATTCCGCCAGGACCTCTACTACCGACTCAACGTCGTGGTCATCAGCCTGCCCCCCCTGCGGGAACGCAAGACGGACATCCCCCTGCTCATCCGGCACTTCCTGTCCAAGTACAACCGCGTTTTCGGTAAACGCATCCGGGACGTCGACCCCGAGGCCATGGAGATCCTGGTGCACTACCCCTTTCCCGGCAACGTGCGGGAACTGGAGAACATTATCGAAAGGGCCGTAGCCCTGGGCGACCACGAAACCATCCGCAGCACCGACCTGCCGCCGGACCTTCAGAAGCTGTCCATCAGCAGCGCCGACATTGACGACTGGCCGTCGTTGGAGGAAAGGGAGCGTGAATACATCCGGCAGGTGCTGCTCAAAACCCACCACCACAAGACCGCCGCCGCTGAAATCCTGAAGATCCCACGCACCACGCTGTGGCGCAAGATCAAGCGCTACGGCCTGGAGTGACATGCACCTGTGCCCCCTGTCACCGATCTATTTCATATTGAAACA
>JAMOVG010000295.1 GCA_027061725.1 Desulfobacteraceae bacterium | reverse complement strand
GAGCACGATGACGAAATCGGCCGCGGCCGCCGCCTCCAGGCGCTTTTCGATGATGTCCCAGGGGGTCATCAGGTCGCTGAGGCTGATGACCGCAAAATCGTGGGTCAGCGGCGCACCCAGCAGGGCGGCACCGGCGCACAGGGCCGGGATGCCCGGCACCACCTCGACGGCCAGCCCGTCTCCATCGCGTTGCGGCCCGTCGGTTGTCGTTGCAATGGCGATACCCCGACGCCGGCAAAGCTCCAGCACCAGACCGGCCATGGCGTAAATACCGGCGTCACCGCTGGATACCATGGCGCAGGAGGTGCCCGCAAGGGCCGTGTCAATGGCCGCCTCGGCGCGCTGGATCTCTTTTTTCATGGTCGTGCAGATGAGGGTCTTGCCCTCGATCAGGGGCCGCACGAGGTCGATGTAGGTGGTGTAGCCGGCCACGGCGTCGACGCGCTCCAGGACTTCCCGCGCCCGGGGCGAAAGGTGTTCGGGGTCGCCGGGGCCGATGCCTACGATATAGAGCTTTTGCGCACCACCGCCACGGTCACGTTGGGGGTTTTGCGCTTGGGAACGATCAGCGCTCCCCGGGGGGCCGCCTTCAGGGCTGCTGCTTCGCATACGCTTTTTACTCCGATGTGTTTTTGCACCATCTGCGATGGCGATTGGATGTTTTCGACCGCCGCGAGCTGCGCACGGCGGAAAAAACGGATTGGCACGTCGAGACGCCGGGCCGCGGCGAGAAGGCCCGCTTCGTCGCGCTTGAGATCGATGCTGGCCAGGCTGTCGACGCTGGCACGGCTCAGGCGCGCCTCTTCGAGCACCGCCAGGATGAAATCGAGGATTTCGTCCGCCGGGGTGTGTCGATTGCACCCCACGCCCACCACCAGGCTGGCCGGGCGCAGCACCAGGGCCGTTTCCGGAAGATCCAGCACGCGGTCGTCCACAAAGACGGCCGGCTGCAGACCGGCAAGGGCCGCTGCCGGGTCGCTGCAGGGGGCCACGGGAACGGCGCCGGGAAGCGACTCCCGAAACAGCCCGAAGGGGTCGTACAGGCCCAGCGGCCTTTTCTCCAGCAGGGCCATGCTGACGTGGCGGATGGCGCCGGGATTTTCGATGAAAAGCCCCTTCTCCACGGCCATGGCATCCACTGCCGGCAGGGCGTTTACATCCGTGGCCGTGGTGATCACCGGCGTGGCGCCCACGGCGCGGGCCACGGTGGCCGCCAGGGCGTTGGCCCCGCCGATGTGGCCGGACACCAGGCTGATGGCGTGGCGGCCGGCCTCGTCGACCACCACCACGGCCGGGTCCCGGGTCTTGTTCTCGAGCAGTGGTGCAATGCTGCGCACCACGATGCCCGTGGCCATGACGAAGACATGGCCCGTGTGGGCGGAAAAAACTTTCGCCAGCGCTGGCCCCAGGCGGCCGAACGCCCGACAACGCTCGGGGGGCAGATCCGCAGGGGCGGACAGCCGCGCGGAGTGGTACAGCAACGTATCCGCAAGACGGCGGCACAGCGTCGCTGCCAGGGCCAGGCCGCCGGGGGTGACGGCCCACAGCGCCACGGATGTTCTGTCAGGTGTCTTCACGGCCGCGAAACCCGTGGGAGAAGTGTTTGTCGTAGAGTCGTGAGCGTTTCTCCAGCTTTTCCGGGGATACGGAAAGGACCTTTCCCACCACGATGACGGCCTGGCGGGTGATCTGCTCGGCGCGCACGGTTTCGGCCAGCCGCCCGATGATTGTGCGAACGGTCTTTTCGTCCGGGTGGCTGGCACGGTAGACAACGGCACAGGGTGCATCCGCGCC
>JAMOVG010000294.1 GCA_027061725.1 Desulfobacteraceae bacterium | reverse complement strand
CGTCGCGCTCGGCCAGGGCGCCGCAGATGCCGGTGTGCACGACGCGATCGCAGCCGTAGTGGTCCACCAGGCGCTGGGTGGCCAGCGCCGCGGCCACCTTGCCCATGCCGCAGACTGCCACCAGCAGGTCGATCTCGCCGGGCGTCAGGCGGCAGCGATAGAGTTCCATGACGGGATCTTCGCGGCGGGCGGCGGCCAGCTGCGAGAGAAAGGGGGCGGCCTCGGTGTCGGTGGCGAACAGGACGGCGATCATGGGGCCATCCCCGCCTCGCGGGCCCGCTGCGCCAGTACGTCCACGGCCAGCCGGCCCCTGTCGCCCAGCGCCAGGCTGAACTCGTTGACGAAAGTCTCCACGTGGCGTCGCAGCACGTCCGTGTCCATCTCCTGGGCGTGGGCGCGCATGTAGGGCATGGCTTCGTCGGGGCGGGCGGCGGCGCGCCGGATGCTCTCGCGGATGAGCGACTCCACCCGGCCGGGCAGGCCGTCGGGCAGGCTGCGGCGGGCCGCGATGCAGCCCAGGGGGATGGGCAGACCGGTCTCGGCCTCCCACCAGGCCCCCAGGTCGACGATCTCGGTGAAGCCGGCCTGCCGGAAGGTGAAGCGGTTTTCGTGGATGATAACGCCGGCGTCGGCCTCGCCCGCGTCCAGCATGCCGAAGATGCGGTCATACGTGGTAAAAAGGCGGTCTCGGGCCTCGGGCGCCCACAGGCCGAAGAGCAGGTGGGCCGTGGTCCAGCGGCCGGGAAAGACGATGCGCGCCGCGGCCAGGTCCCCGCGCGCCATGGGGCGCCGGGCGATGACCACCGGGCCGCAGCCGTATCCCAGGGCCGCGCCGCTGTCGAGCAGGGTGTAGGTTTGCCGGACGTGCAGCCAGGCGTGAAAAGACAGCTTGGTGATGTCCAGTTTCGCCTCCATGGCCATCCGGTTGAGGGCCTCCACGTCGTGGAGCCGTTCACGGAAGCGCAGGCCGCCGGTGTCGAGCAGTCCTTTGACCAGGGCGTGGAAGATGAAGGTGTCGTTGGGGCAGGGCGAATAGCCGAGGGTAAGTTCCAAAACGCCTGTTTCCCGGGAAATGGCCGTGTTGATGAAAGAAGCCGCCGTTTTAGCCGTCGTATTCGGGCCGAAAATATAGGCCGGCTTTCCCGGGTAAGTCAAGGGGATATCCCCTGGTGTTCAGGGCAATCGCAGGTAACCTTGGCATGGTTGATGTCCTGGTTCTTAATGGGCTGCGTGCCTTGGGTTCGAGGGGTGGACAGGCATCGTCTGCGCTCCGTGAGCCCCGGCGGGGATGCTACGGCCGCCGGCGCTGAAAGGCGAGAACTCGCTGCGCTCAGACAGCTCGCCTTTCTTTACGCGCCGCCGGCCTGCGCATCTTTTTCCCGCCGGTTCTCGAACTGCGCGCAGCCGATGCCTGTCCACCCCGGCGCGTCAAGCTACTTGCGATTGCCCTGCCCTTGTGTTGTATGTTCTCAACAAGTTCCGGCGACCCCGCGCCACAGGGGTTTCGGCTACACGGCTGTGGTCATCCGGGGCGTCCTCCATTCGTCCGCCTGAATTTCAAGAACTCGTCGCAGGCTCCTCAAACAGCTTGAAATTCTTAACGCCGGACGGCTGGATGGCTTCCTCCCCGGATGCCCAATGCCGCTCCACCGAAACCCCTGTGGCGCTCCTCTGGCAATTCATTACTGGGGGTTTTTGGGGAAGATATCCGGTGCAGTTCATACGCGGATATTCTCCCCCGGCAGGGCAGATGCATGTGGTTGCCCGCTCCCGGCGCAGCGGCCCCCTGGGAAGCGGG
>JAMOVG010000293.1 GCA_027061725.1 Desulfobacteraceae bacterium | reverse complement strand
CACCTCGATCCCGGCCTGCTGCAGTACCTGGAAGGCCTTGGGCCCGCAGTTGCCGGTGATCAGCACCCGTGCGCCGCTCTGCGCCACGGCGCCGGCGGCCTGAATGCCGGCTCCCCTGGGAAGGTTTTGGTTGTGGGTGTTCTCCACCACCTGCACTTCCCCGTTGTCGGTGTCGACCACCAGGAAACGCTCGGCCCTGCCAAAGCGCGGGTCCAGCTGGGAGGACAAGTCCGTCCCCGTTGCTGTCAGCGCAATTTTCATGTTTAGCCTCCTAAATGCATACTTGAATATATAATTGCTTTCTATTTGTTTTTTTTAGTCTTTATGAATCTTTTCAGAAACCCGCTCCCAGATGTCGCGCACTGCCCGAGCGGCCGGTCCGCGGGAAAAATCGACCAGGCTCTGCTGGGCCACCATGGCGGCCGTCACGTCGCGGTCGTAGGGGATCTCACCCACGCGGGCCAAGCCGTGTTCATGACAATAAGCGCCGATGCGCCCGGCCATGTCGGGATTGACGTCGCAGCGGTTGACCGCCACCATGGCGGGTATTTTGAAAAAGGCGGCCAATTCGGCCACCCGCTCCAGGTCGTGCAGACCCGAGAGCGTCGGTTCGGTGATGATCAGTACGGCGTGGGCCCCGGTCAGCGAGGAGATTACCGGGCACCCGATGCCCGGGGGGCCGTCCACGATGATCGTGTCCTGCCCCTGCTTGCGGGCCAGCGCCTTGGCCTCCTTGCGCAGCAGGTTGACCAGCAGGCCCGAATTCTCCTCGGCGATCCCCAGGCGGGCGTGCACCAGCGGCCCGTGATCGGTGTCTGAAACGAACCACTTGCCACAAATGCGCTGGGGAAAATCAATGGCCTTTTCCGGGCAGAAGTGCACGCACACGCCGCACCCCTCGCAGGCGACCCGGTCCACCCTGAAATCCGCGTCGATGGCATCGAACTGGCAGCGTTCGCGGCACTGCCCGCAGGCCGTGCAGCGTTCCGGGTCGATCACCGCCACGTGCCCGCCCGCAAACTCCGCCTCCTGCCGCACACGCGGCCTGAGCACCAGGTGCAGGTCGGCGGCATCCACGTCGGCATCGACCACCACGCGGTTTCGGGCCAATGTGGCGAAACAGGCCGTGATGCTGGTCTTGCCGGTGCCGCCTTTGCCGCTGAGCACCACCAGTTCTCTGACCCTGTCGTTATTTTCCGTCATGGCTTTCCATCACTTTTTGGCGCTTTCAGTGTTCTGTTTCTGCTCCAACCCGGGCGACAATATCGGCGTAGAGCTTCTCGAAAGCGGAGCGCATGTCCGCCAGCTGCCGGGTTATCATCACGCCCCGGGAGTAGTGCTCGGCGATCTCACGCCGCTCGGGAATCTCGAGCAGCACCGGTATGCCCTCGTCACGGGCATACCGGCTCACCTGCGCGTCGCCGCTGTCGCTGCGGTTGATCACCAGCCCGAAAGGGATCCCCAGGGTGCGCACGGCCTCGACGGCCAGTACCATGTCGTTGAACCCGAACGGCGTGGGTTCGGTCACCAGCACCACGAAGTCCACGCCCCTCAGAGCCGTCATGACCGGACACGAGGTCCCCGGCGGGGCGTCGATAATGACCGTCCCGGTCTGGACCGCCCGCTCCTTGACCGCCTCGATAAGCGGCGGCGACATGGCTTCGCCCACGCGCAGCCGGCCGTACACCAGGTCAATGCCGCCGCTGGTGCCCTCTACCAGCTCCCCCAGCTCGCGCGTGGACTCGCCGATGGCGTTCTCAGGGCACACCATCTGGCATCCGCGGCAGCTGTGGCACATCT
>JAMOVG010000292.1 GCA_027061725.1 Desulfobacteraceae bacterium | reverse complement strand
CTTCCAACGTCTAAGGCATAGTGCTCGATTCATGAATACGATGGCGTTTATCCGCCAATGCATTCCGTTCGGCTGCGTTGCGAAAAACCCGACATAGCCCGGATATGGTGAAGTTTTTGCGCCTTGTCGAACGGGCGCCTTGCCGGCGTCGCTGCGTCAGCGTTTTTCCGAGCAGGGCCGTTTAGCCGCCTGCCCGATCGTTGGGGTATAGCCGCAATCGTGGCTTTTCCTCCAGCAGCAAGGATGCTTCCGTTTTCCCCGGTTTAATCGTGGCGGTGCGGTTCACGGCCACGGGGATGGGAATGCGAGTAGTGGTGGATGTGGTACTCTTCATCGAACAGAATCTTGCCATCGCGCATGGTGTAGATGTTCTTGACGGTGGCGTTGAGAAATTCCGGGTTGTGGGAGATGATCATCAGGGGGAGATCCAGATCGTCGAGAATTTTCACCAGGCGCGCCTCTGTGCGGCGGTCAAGGCCCGTGGTGGGTTCGTCGAGCAGCAACACCTCGGGCTGCAGGGCCAGAACGGTGGCCAGCGAGATCATACGCTTTTCCCCGCCGGAAAGCTTGAAAGTGACACGTTCTTCGAATCCTTCCAGCCCCAGGAATGCCAGCGTACGCCGGGCGATGTCAACGGCTTCGGCGGGCGATTTGCCCTGGTTCAGCGGTCCGAAAGCCACGTCTTCCAGTACGGTGGGGCTAAAGAGCTGATCATCGGCATCCTGGAAAAGCAAACCGATGCGTGTGCGTACAGTCCCGAAGTCGGACTCGCTTTTCATGGGTTTGCCGAAGAGTTCAACGGTGCCGGCGGAAGGGGTCATCAGTCCCATGATGAGGTGGAAAAGGGTGGTCTTGCCGCTGCCGTTGGGCGCCACCAGGCCGATGCGGTCGGATGCCGTCAGCGTCAGGTTCAGTCCCCGCAGGACCGGTCTTGCGCCCGGAAAACCGAAAGAGATGTTTTTCAGCTGTATCAGGGGGAAACGTTCAGATGGAGAATCCAATTGAAAATCCTTTGGTTTGCATCCAGATAAGCCCCGTGCACACCGCCGCCATCAGCAGGGCGAACAGCCAGCTGCCCGCGGATGCCCGGAAGCGTGCCAGGCTGTAAAACCGGCCGCGGAACCCGCGGCATTTCATGGCCTGGTGGACCCGCTGGGCGCGGTTGGACGCGCGCACGAACAGCATGCCCACCAGGTAGGCGAAGGTGCGGTAGCTGTGCAGGTTGGTGCCCGGTTTGAACCCGCGGATGCGGGCGGCCCTGAGCAGGCGCTGGTACTCCTGCTCGAGCACGAAGATGTAACGGTAGGTCATCAGCAGAAGATAGGCCACCTTGGCCGGCACTCCCAGGCGAAGCAGACTGTGCCCAAGCGTGGCGATGTCCATGGTGGCCACCAGGGCAATGAAGGCCGTCACGATGGCTACCGATTTGAGCGTGATCTGAAGCGCAAGCCGCACGCCCGGAGCGTGAAAAACGAGAGGGCCCAGGCGACCCATGACCGGGCCGCCGTAGGTCAACGGCAGCAGCGCCCAGATCAACGCCAGGAAACCCGCCACCACCGTGAGTCGCCCGGCGACCTTGAGCAGCGGCAGCCGCGCCAGAATCACCAGCAGCGCCGACACCCCCAGTGACGCCACCAGCGCGGTCAGGTCGTCGCATACGGCCACCACCGACGTATAGCCCGCGGCGGCCGCGACACGGATGCGGGGGTCGATGCGGCTGACCAGGGACCGCGCTTCAACGAAAGCTTCGCTGATCATTTGGCGTCCGGTCCCATCCCCCGACGCCGGTAGTTGAAATAGGCGCCCACACCCACCAGCCCCAGAATGTAGCCCAGCCCGCCCACGATGTCTTTGAAGGAAGGATCGGGGTTCTGGGCATCCACCAGGAGTTCGATCACGGGCTTTAGCTTCTTGTCCAGTGCCTTTTCGACGGCCTTCTGAACGGTGGCCTGCAGTTCGGCGTTGGAGAGGGCCGAGGCCGCCGGAGTGCTGTCCGCTGTTGAAGGCTTTTCAACTACGGGGGCGGTCTGGGGAGGGGAAGCGGTAGCAGATGGCTGCGCGCTGCCGGCCAGTTCTTTGGCCGAGAGGGTCCAATAGGCCTTGTGGCCCATGGCGGCGATCAGTACGATGCGCAGCGGTCCCTTGCCCGGGGATTTGAAGGTGAACTCCCCCCTGTCGTCGGTGCGCCCCTCAAGCAGTTTCCTGCCCTGGGCGTCATAGACTTGCACCGGGGCGTTTTTTACCCGCTTTCCCCCGCTGAATTTGCTTTGGGTGTGCACCATGTCGCCCTCCACCCAGGCGAAAATCGTCACCTTGTGGGCCTGGGCGGGTACACTCCATAGCAGCAACAGCGACAAAAAAGCCAGCACCAGAACCGGTTTGCATGTCCATCGGCAGCGGCTGGCGTAGGATGAAATCAATGATGGAAACATGGTGTTTCTCCATTATTTCAGTAAGTGGTAGTGTCGGCGACCGCGGGCGTTCCCGGCAGCATGTCAGGCTGCACCTTCTGCAGAAAACGTACGCAGAAGGCGGTCACGATACCCTCGATGATCATCACGGGAAGATGCGCCGCGATGATCAGACCGGCAATCTGCAGAAAATTCTGCTCGGTGAAAACCAGCGCCGCAGCGGCCAGCAGCGCACTGCCCAGCACCGCCAGCGAACCGCAGGCAAAGGCGGCCGTCAGCCCGACGGCGCGCCGCCTGTGAATCAGCGAACGAAAGAGGTAATAGCACACCACAGCGGGCAGGGCCATGATGATGGTGTTGACCCCCAGGGTGGTGATGCCGCCGAACTGGAACAGCACCGCCTGCAGCAACAGGGCCACCAGAATGACCGGAAAGGCGGCCCAGCCCAGCAGCAAGCCCACCACCCCGTTGAGGATCAGGTGGACACTGGAGGGCCCAATGGGCACATGGATCAGCGATGCCACGAAAAAGGCGGCCGAAAGGATGCCGGCCCGCGCCACATGGTCATAGTCGAGGCTTTTCAGACCCATGGCGGTGCCGGCCGCGGCCAGGGCAGCGCCGGAAACCAGCACCGGGCCGGAGAGAACGCCTTCGGATATGTGCATGAACGTTTTCTCCTTGCTGTTTGCGCCGGGAAAACGGCTGCTCGACGCCCGCGCAAAACGCCTTGCATGGCGCCGGTTTGCCGCCACAGCGGCGTTAGAAATTGATCTGCCACTTGGCGCCGGCGTACCAGAAATCCCTTTGGTCATTGCCGGCGATATCGTCATACAGGTCCCAGTAACCGACTTCGGGGACGGTGTAGACCCTCTTGGCCAGGGTGATGGTGGCCTGGATTTCGAAAATCTCCTGTTTTTTCAATGCGAAACATTCGCGCATTCTTTGCATTCGCCCTTTCAGCTTTTCTTGTTCCTGCTCGTCATTTCTTAATGGGTTTCTCGAATTTAACCCAGATAACCGCCCCGAGTTCAACGGATTTATCTTCTCCGTCGTGCTTGATGGTAAAGTCCGCCGTGTTCAGGGCCGCGAATCCCCACCACCCCGACCAGGGGACGGCATAGGTGAACACACCGTTACCGTCGGCCTTGATGGACTGGGTGACCATATAGTCCGTGGGGGCCTGGTACTTGCCGTCACGGTTGTAATATTCGATTTCCACCTCGGCATAAGGGACCGGCTTGCCGTCGAGTTTGACGATGCCCTGAAAGACGTTTCCGGCGTACAGGCCGAAAGGCTTGGACAGGGGCACGATTTCGGTTTTCAGGCCGGATTCGGCATCCCAGTTCTCATCGTCGCCGAAAGCCGCCACCACGGTCTTGGTGTAGTGCACGATGAAGCCATCCTCGGCTTCTTCCCAGTAGGGCTTCGGCTCCATGTAGAAGGTATAGACACCCGGCCGTTTGATGGCAAAATCCAGGCGCCAGGCTTTTTGCCCCATGACCTTTGCGGGCTGCAGGCTGGACAGCAGGTCGGTGGACCTGCCCTCGAAACGCATACCGAAAGCCTTGGGTTTTTCCAGAATCATGCCCTGACCCTCGAAAGGGTGGGAAAAGGACAGGGTCAGGGTGACGGTGCGATTGTCCTGCTGCATGACCATGTTGTCAGAGGGAATCAGCATTCCGAAATGCGCCTGAGCGGCTCCCGCCGCAAGTAACATCAGCATCGTAATCAGGGTTGTCGTCGTTTTCTTCATCATTTTCTCCTTTCGCTGGATCAAAAGGACGCCGACGAACATGGGCTTGCATGGGCGTACGCAAAAAAACAAAAACCACGCAAGGTCGCGGCATCCCGGTGATGTCTGAAACCTTCGTGGTTCTGTTTGGTCTGATTGGTGGATTGTGGCCGAACACTTCTCAGGCTTCTGCCTGAATTTGGGTGTTTTGATAGAGCAACGGCAAGGAAGTGTCAATAAAAATTTGCCATCAAATTCGGTCTTTGATACCTAAATGGTTCGGTTCGTAAACACGGTCACGCACCGGTGCCGGCTATACGCGCGTCCCGCCGGACGCCAACGTTTCGGCATGTCCGGCCTATGGCGGGGGCGCAACGCAGACGGACGGGATGCATGTACGGATGAACGGCATCGTATTGTTGAAGCGGTCCACTGCGTTGGCGGATTGCCAATGGAAGCGCATCCAACAGTTGAAGCGTGCGGCTTGCATAACGATTCTCCGGTAGCGCGGCAACGCACAATCGGCAGGATTGCCGGGCGACGGCGCGCCCCCGGAAGAAGCAAGCCCTGTCCCCGCAACGGAACCCAGGAGGTGCCATGGAAATCAACACCCATCGGAAAATCGACCCGCGGCTCTGCGGCCATGTGCGTCAGTTGTACGAAGGTGCCAGCCGGGTGGAGATGATCTGCGACGGCCGCATGGCCGCCGATGAAAAAGGCCTGGTGCACGGTGGTTTTATCTTCGGCCTGGCCGACTATGCCGCCATGGTCGCGGTGAATCACCCCAATGTAGTGTTGGGCGGTGCTGAGTGCCGCTTTCTCAAACCGGCGTCAGTGGGAGAAACCGTGACGGCCGAGGCCCGCGTGACGAAATCCGAGGGACGCAGACATGAGGTGGCGGTGTCGGTGGAGCGTGAAGGGGAGCGCCTTTTCAGCGCCCGCTTCACCTGTTTCGTACTCGAAAGACACGTCCTGGATTAACCCCCAACAAAAAGAGAACGAGGAGGAGACAGGCATGGCGAAAAAAGTCGGCGTATTGTTGTCCGGTTGCGGTGTGTTCGACGGCAGTGAAATTCACGAGGCGGTGATCACGCTGCTGGCCCTGGACCGGGCCGGAGCGCAAATCATCTGTACGGCCCCCGATGTCGAACAGATGCACGTGGTCAACCACCTCACCCAGGAAGTCACCGACGAGAAGCGCAACGTGTTGGTGGAGTCCGCCCGCATCGCCCGTGGGGAGATTCGGGACCTGGCCGGCGTGACGGCTGAAGACCTGGACGCCCTCATTATTCCCGGCGGATTCGGAGCCGCCAAAAACCTGAGTGATTTTGCCGTCAAGGGGCCTGAAGCCGCCGTGAACCCGGAGGTGGCGCGCATTCTCAAAGAGATGACCGACGCCGGCAAGCCGCTAGGGGCCATCTGCATCGCCCCGGCCACCCTCACGCGGGCACTGTCGGACCTGTCGCCGGAGGTAACCATTGGGAACGACGTGGGAACCGCCGCGGCCATCGAAGCGATGGGCGGCCGACACCGCACCTGCAGCGTCGATATGATCTGTGTCGATGAACGACACCGCATCGTAACCACACCGGCCTACATGCTGGGGCCGGGCATCAAGGATGTCGCCGAAGGCATCGAGAAGCTGGTGGATCGCATCATGGCCATGCTGTAGACTCTTTTCAGAAAGCGCCCAGCTGGCAGGGTGCGATTTTGAGATCGAGCGCTTCGCAGGCCGCGGCTGCTTCCAGGCGCGTGATGCCGAACTGCGAGGCGATCTCCCACACCGAGCGGCAGGCGATGCGGCCCCCCGGCGCGGCTTTGTGGATGCGCTCGGCCAATGCCGGTGGCACGTGAGGGGCCGGTTTGATGATGCGCTTCTCGGGTTTGTATCCGAAAAGCCCCAGCTGGCACTTGAGAATGCGGACCTCCATGAGGTCCAGTGACTTTCCCACCTCTAGGGGATCGAGCGAAAATGCCTCGGCGATCTTGTGGGCCGCGGCACAGGTGATGCCGCCCTCGGAGGCCTTTTCTTCGATGGCCTTGGCGATGGCCGGGTCAACCGTGCTGCCGGGGGCGTGTTTGGCGCTGTAGTGGCCTGCGTCTTCGTGTGTCATAACCGTCTTGTCTCCATACGATGGGGTGTGGGGTGATTTATTTTTTGCGTTTGGGTCGGCGGCGAAAACCGGCCGCCACCCATGCCAGGCCCCATGCCAACAGGACCGGCACGATTCCGATGTAGAAAAAAGCCTGCGGGCTGCCCGCGAGCGGATTTCGAAACAGGCCCACGGACAGGGGCCAGGCCACCGAGAGCAACAGGGCCAGGCGCATGCGCCCGGACAGTCCGGCGCCGCTGCGCGCCCGCTCGCCGCCGCGGCGACCGCCGCGCTTAAATAGCCGTGGCACTGCAAAAAGCGCCAGCGCCAGAAGGATCAGCAGCAGTATTTCCTGGATTCCGGACAAGAGCCGTCTTTCTCGAGACCGTCAGGCGCTGTTGCGGCCGGCCATTTTCTTGTAGAGTGGCGAGATGTCGCGCAATGTGCTGACCACCTTTCCCAGTGCCTTCAGAAACGCCGTCACCTCTTCTTCAGCATTGTCGACCCCGAAGGCGATTACCAGTGTCCCCTGGGCGTCTGCGTGTTCCAGCCCAAGGGACAGCAGGACGTGGGAAGCCCGCAGGGAACCGGTGGCGCAGGCCGATCGGGTCGAGACGGCGAAATTCTCGTCGTCAAGCATCAGCACCACGCTTTCCCCCTCGATATACTTGATGGAGACCGACACCATGTGCGGCAGGCAGTGATGAAGGTTGGTGTTGATGATGTATTCGTCGACGTACTTCGGAAGCTCCGCCAGGAAAAGATCCCTGAGCCTGCGGGTATGTGCCATGCGGCGTTCGAGGTCTTTGCGTGCCAGTTGCGCGGCGGTCCCCATGCCGATGATGCCGATCAGGTTTTCGGTGCCGGCCCGTTTGTTGTGCTCCTGGATCCCGCCGTCGAGCAGCGGCCAGATGCGTACGCCCCTGCGGATGTAGAGCCCGCCCACACCGGTGGGGCCGTAGAAGGGGTTGGATGCGAAGCTCAGCAGGTCCACGCCTAGAGACTGCACATCGACGGGCACCACACCAACCGAGTCCACGGCGTCGCAGTGAAAGAGAATCCGGTGCCTGCGTGCGATGGCCGCGATTTCCTCGACCGGCTGAATGGTGCCGGTCTCGTTGTTGCTGTGCATGATGGAGATCAGGATGGTCTGATCGGTGATGGCCTTCTCCACCTCGGCCGGGTCGACCCGGCCGTTGCGGTCCACCGAGACGGAGGTCATACGGTAGTTCTGGCCGGCCAGGCGCTTGAGGCTGCGTATGACAGCGTTGTGTTCGATGTTGGAGGTGATGATGTGGTTGCCCTTGTCTCCATTGGCCCAGGCGACTCCCTTGATGGCATGATTGACCGACTCGGTGCCCCCGGAGGTGAACACGATCTCGCGCTCCGCCTTTGCGTTGACCAGGCGGGCCACCGATCGTCGGGCGTTTTCGATGGCTTCGGCGGCGAGTTCTCCCAACCTATGCTGGCTGGAGGGGTTGCCGAAGTCGGTGTTGATGGCCTCGATCATGGCCTGCCGGACTTCCGGCAACAGGGGATTGGCGGAAATATGGTCCAGGTTGATGATTTTCATGGGATTCGCGATCTCCTCGACGTCGGGTTAGTGTTCGTCTTCGAGATTGGACTGGCAGGCTTCACAGAAGGTGGCGTCCGCCCTGATTTCCACATCGCAGTACGGGCAGTAGCAGGTGTCGCCCTCCTTGTGCAGGTGGGTTTCGCGCCGCACCGGCTGCGGGCGGGTGATGCCCGCCTTGCGGTCCTCGTAGTTTTTGATGGCCATGTGCAGTGCATCGGCCCCCAGGTTGGAGCAGTGCAGCTTGTTCTTGGGCAGGCCCTCAAGGGCTTCGGCGACATCCTTGTTGGAGATCTTTTTGGCCTCTTCGATGCGTTTGCCTTTGGCCATTTCCGTGATCATGCTGGAGACCGCAATGGCCGACCCGCAGCCAAAGGTCTGGAACTTGATGTCCCGGATGATATCGTCTTCGATATCCAGGTAGATGGTCATGATGTCACCGCACAGGGGGTTGCCCACCTCGCCGACGCCGTCGGCGTCTTCGATGACACCCACGTTGCGGGGATTGCGAAAATGTTCCATAACCGTTTTTGAATACATCACAACAGATTACCTCCTTGAACGAATCCTGTACTGAAAAATGCGCATCGTAGCGCCCACCGACACCTGCCCCACGGACGCGACCGCTGACGAAAAACTTTGCTTGCAATTATCCTCAAAGTATTTTAATCTTTCAATTAAAGCGGCCAGCAAGCATGTACTTTCCAGCCATCGTCGTGCCCGCCGCACGCAAACAATCAATCTATAACAAACAGCAGGGGAAGTCAATTCCAGCATGGCACCGCATATTCCAGTGGTTGTGCTGTTCGGATTCCAGGCCAAGGCCCGCGTACGCTGGTGGGTGTACTTGGCCTGTATCTCTGCGTTTCTGCTGTCAGCGGCCTGCGTACCACAGGGAGAATACCTGCGCCTGGAGGCCGAATGCGAGAGCCAGGTCAAGCGTGAGGCCGCCCGGCGCCTGAAAGTCATCGATGAAAAAGAGCGTGATATCGCCGGGTTGCGGGATAAAATTCAGGAACTGCGGACGGAATGCGAACAGTGCCGACAGGAAATTGAGACCTATCGATCAAAAACCAAACGCGATAACAAGACCGTTCGGGAACTGGAAAAGACAAACAAGCAGTTGGTGGAACGGCTGAAAAAGCTTCACCAGGATATCGAAAAGAGGCAGTCCATCATCACCCTGCAGAGCAAGGTTATCCGCACCCTGGATGACACCAAGAAGACCATTGAAACCAGCCTGCGCAAGGAAATCGAAGCCCAAGGCATCCAGGTGGAAGACATGGAGGGGCGCATAAAAGTGCGCTTCGTCGACCGCATCCTTTTCGACTCCGGCAAAGCCGACCTGAACCCCCAGGGACGCCGCCTGCTGAAACGCTTCGCCGATTCGGTGCGGGTGGAACCCACCCAGCTGATCCAGGTGCGGGGCTATACCGACAACACGCCCATCGGTCCGGTGCTGAAACAGCGTTTTGCTTCCAACTGGGAGCTGTCGGCGGCGCGTGCGCTGGCGGTGGTTCATTTCCTGCAGAAAGAGGCCCACCTGTCGCCAACGCGGCTGTCCGCCTGTGCGCTGGGCCCCTATCGCCCCATCGCCGACAACGCCACGGAGAAGGGACGCAGGCTGAATCGCCGCATCGAGATCATCATCTATCCCGAAGACAGCCCCTTCGCCCTGCCGGAAACCAAGGCCTCCCCCCAGCGATCCTCTGCGTTGGATAACGGCGCCGGTTGAACGGCCCCCGCCGGCCGTCATTCTTCATCCAGCACTTCACGAATCTTTTTGGAGAGCAGCGCCAGATCAAAAGGCTTCTGGATGAAGCCGGCATAGCCACGCTGGTGCAGTTCGTCGATTTCGTTGTTGAGATCGTAGCCGCTGGAGAGGATGACCCGTACGCCCGGATCGATCTCGCGCATTTTCTCGAAGGTTTCGCTGCCGCTCATTTCCGGCATGGTCATGTCCAGGATAACCGCCGAAACGCGTTGCGCATGGGTTCGGAAAAGAGAGACGGCTTCTTCGCCGTTGGATGCCGTCAGCAGGTCGTAGCCCAGTTCCTGGATCATCAGCTTGCCCACCTGGCGCACGCCTTCCTCGGCGTCGACCAGCAGTAGCGTCTCGTTGCCGGTGATGACCTCGCCGTCGCCGTCTTCGCCGCCATCCTCGAGCTCCACCGCTTTTTCCACGGCCGGCAGGTAGATGCTGAAGGTGCTTCCGGCCCCCTTTTGGCTTTCCACGCGGATGATGCCGTTGTGGTTTCGGATGATGCCGTAGGCCGAGGCCAGGCCCAGGCCGGTACCGGTGCCGATTTTTTTGGTGGTGAAAAAAGGCTCGAAAATACGGCTCTTAACCGATTCATCCATGCCCACGCCCGTGTCCGTGACGGTCACCATTACGTAACGCCCCGGCGATACCTGGAACGGCTGGCACTGCCGCTCGTCAAGCATCACGTTGGCGGTGGCCAGCGTCATGGTGCCCCCATCGGGCATGGCCTGCCAGGCGTTGACGTAGAGGTTGAGCATCACCTGCTCGATCTGGCCGCGATCGACCGCCACCGGCCAGAGGTCCGGAGCATAGCGGCTGACGATGGTGATCTCCTTCTTGGTACGGCTGAACATGTGCGCGCTTTTTTCCACCAGCTCGTTCATGTCCGTTATCTTCACCTGGTACTTCCCGCCGCGGGCGTATCCCAGAAGCTGCTTGGTCAGCCCTGACGCGCTTTTGACAGCCCGCAGAATGGCCTGAATATGCTCTACGTTGGGGTCTTCGGGGTCCAGCTGCAGCTCAATCAGGGCGATGCGCCCCTGGATGGCCATCAGCAGGTTGTTGAAGTCGTGGGCGATGCCGCCGGCCAGCGTGCCGATGGCCTCCATTTTCTGGGATTGAATCAGCAGTTGCTCGAGTTGCCGTTTTTCCAGCTGGGCCTTGCGGCGCTCGGTGATGTCCAGCAGGTGAAGCACCGAACGCTGCTGTCCGTGGGGGTTGCCGATCAGTCCCACGCTGATTTTGCAGCGCCGGATCTGGCCGTCCTTTCGACGGATGTCGAATTCGTCCCTGGCCTGCAGTTCGCCGCCCTGCTTGAGGCTCTGCTCCATTTCCCTTGCCAGTTTGGGCGATGCCAGAAACGATTTGAAGTCCCTGCCCACCAGCTCTTCGGCAGCGTACTGCAGGATACGCCGGCATTCATTGTTGGCGAAAATGATGTGCAGCTGTTCATCCACCAGCAGGATGCCGTCGTGGGCGTTTTCGACCACCGAACGGTAACGCTCTTCACTCTCGCGCAGCGCCTCGACGGCCTCCAGGCGCTTGGTGATGTCCCTGGCCACGCAGAGGATGGCGGTCTCCTGGTTGTAGTCGATGGCGCGGGCGATGATCTCGACCGGAATGCGGCTGCCGTCACTGGTGATGTGGAAGGTTTCCATACGTCGCTTGATCCTGCCGGAAGTGTCGGCGCACATGGCCAGCAGTTCGGCGGCGTCTTCTTCCGGCAGCAGGCGCGCGAGTCCGAGACGGAAAAACGCCTGCCGATCGTAGCCCAGGGGTTCGTAGGTGGCGTCATTGGCATCGATGATGTTGCCGCGCGGGTCGACCAGGTAGACGGCGTCATCGACGCTGTGCAGCAGTTCCTGGTAGCGGGAACGCTGTTCGGCTTCCTTGAGATTTTGCAGCATGTAGTTGAATGCTTCCGAGAGATGGTCGAATTCGCGGAAACCGGTGTTTTCGTCGAAGCGCACGTCTTTCTCCCCCTGGGAGATGAGCATGGCCTTTTCGGACATGCGCAGCAGCGGCTTGCTTAGTTGGCGGCCGAGAAAGAAGGAGAGCATGGCCGAAAAGACCAGGATGGAAAGCGAAAAGAGGAGAATGAGCAGCGTGATGCGCTGCTTTTCCTGGACCAGGCTCTCGGTGGAAAAAACGAAAAAAAGATTTTCGGGGCCGTTTATGCGGGCCAGTTCGGTGGTTTTGTCGATCTTCAGAAACATCCGGCTTCCGGGCTCGCCGGAGATGTGTTCCAGAGTGGCGGGACTGATGTCGTACTGCTTGAGAGAGGTCAGGTTGCTCATGCGGCCGTTTTGGATCAGTACGATATCGCCGTCGATGACGTGGTAGACCTTGCTGATCAGGTTAAAATCGGCGGTCAGGTCATAGACCACGAAAGCGGTTCCCATGCGTTCAGTGCCCTTGAGGATAGGCGCGCTGAAACACCACATGAGATGCAGATCACCCCCGTCGGCGAAGGCTTTTCCCTGGGGAAGCCGTGGAAGCACCTGTTCCAGAATTTTTCCCGGCAGACTCGGATAACCGGTCGGGTAGAGAAGCGCTTCGTCTTTCTTGCGGATGAAAAAGTAAGTGCCTCCCGAGGAGGGGTACAGGCTGGCCAGACGGTCTTCCAGTTTGGATCGCACGTTGAGCAGCAGCGTCACCCGGATGGTGTTGTCGCGGCTCAGATCCCGGGCGCTGTTCTGCAACTTGACGATTTTTTCATCCAGCAGGAGCTCGATCTGTCCCTTCTGGACCAGCATTTTCTTCTTGAATTCGGCCTCCAGCTTGCGACCGAAGTAGATGTACAGCACCCCCGAACCCAGCAGAACGGATCCCACCACCAGCAGGGCAATAACCCGCAGCAGGTATGTCGAAAAGCGTCTGGTCTTACGGGTGCCCACACTAAGCCCCCTTTTTCCGGCCGGCGGCGGCCAACGCCGTGTAGATGTCCGCAATGGCCTGCCGGGAGAACCGGGATGCCGCTCGACTCATGGCGCGTACCACATCGACCGCTTTGCGGCCCTCCACGGGCTGGCGCACACGGTAATGCCGTTGAAAGACGGGCGAGGGGCTGCGGCCGCCGTCGCGGGAAAGGGTCAGGGTGACCGCCAGAACGGCGAAGCGTCCACTGTCGCTGTCTTCTTCCAGAAGCTGGTCGATCATGCCTGAAACGCTGTAATTGGCCAGCAGCGGCTGTCCCGGCCCGGCCACGGCCGTAAAAAGACCGCAACGCCCCAGGTCGCGCAGAAAAAGATAGCTCAGCATGGCGCCGGGAGCGGAGCGCCACTTGTGGTACACATAGGCCTGCCGGCTGAAATCGGTCTCCCGGTAAATGATCTGCCGGCCGGTGTAATCCGGTGAGGTCTGGAAGAACTCCACCCGCAAGGTGACGGGCAGGCGCGGCCAATTTTCGAAAACCGGCGGCGAATATTCCAAGGTGTGAAAGTATACGTTGCGTGGGGGGCTTTTCCAGGACCCGCAGCCGGCGATTGCCGCCAGGAGCAGTAGCACCGCCACACGGATCGCCGCAGGCGCATTTTTGTTCGGTGTCTGGACTGTCATGGCGGACCGTTGTCCTTTCCCACCCTGCGCGGCGGCGGCGGTTCCCCGAACAGCAGCTGGGACGGCTGGTCGGCAATCAGGTCGAGAAAGCGGTTGAGCGCTATGGTGGCCTGGTTGAGGTTGCCGAGCGTTTCCACCAGGTGATATTGTACACTGGAGAGGCGCCCGTCGGTGTCCTGCAGCAGGGTGCGGGCTGACTGCATGGCTGCCTGCAGTTCGGTCACGGCCCGGGTGAGACCGGGGCGTACGGAGGTTAACAGTTTCCGAAAGTCATCGGCGCCGGCAGTGACGGCTTCTGCGGTGCGGCCGGCGGAGGCACCCAACTGCTTCACCGCTTCGGCGGCTTCGCCGACGGCGCCCAGCACGCGGTTCCACTTCTGCTGATCCAGCAGGGGAGCCAGACGATCGAGTGCCGTGCGCAGCTTGTCCGAAACGGCGGAAATGCGCGCCTCCCGGACCGCAGAACGAAATTCGCCCAAGGTGGCGGAAATCTCGGCGGCCAGGCCCTGCAGGTTGAGTTGCTTGAAGTTGTTCAGGATTTCACGCACATCGCCCAGGAATTCCTTGATCTGCGAGGGCCGGGTGGCCACGACAGGGTAGGGCGGCTTAAAGGAGAGGCTGGGGGACAGGGACTGTTCGTCGGGCTTCTTACGGTCCAGGTCGATGAACATACTGCCGGTGATGCCGACAGTTTTTAGCTGGGCCACCATCTCCGACGGATTGACGATGGCCGGGTCGATCTGCAGAACGGCTTCGATGAGGGTGGCGTCCGGTGCCACGCCAAGGCGGTAGACCCGGCCTACCGAAACACCGCGGTACTTGACCGGGGAATCCTTGCTGAGGCCCTGGACCGATTCATCGAAGTACGCCACACAAAAGTGCCCCTTTTCGAAATAGTGGGACATTCCCAGCCAGATGATGGCCACCGCCGCCAGGAAGAATCCAACCGCCACGAAAAGTCCTACGGTGAATTTTGTTTTGACAGATGCCATGAATTCGAAGGCGTCAGGTGACTTCCTCAAGAACAGGGTTAAAGAACCGCCGTACGCCGGGAACCGGGCTCGACGCCTGCATTTCGCGCGGGTCGCCCTGAGCGATGATGCCCTTGACCTCGGGATCCAGCATGACGGCCCGCTGGGCCACATTCATGATGCTGCGCAGTTCATGGGTAATCATGACGGTCGTGGTTCCCATACTGTCGCTGATGTGTTTGATCAGCGCATCCATCTCTGCGGCCGTCAGGGGGTCCAGCCCGGCCGAAGGCTCGTCCAGGAAAAGGATGTCCGGACTCAGGGCCAGCGCCCGTGCCAGGCCGGCGCGTTTGCGCATTCCGCCGCTCAGCTGAGACGGCAGGAAAAACTCGTACTCCGCCAGGCCGACCATGCACAGCTTCATGCGCACCAGATCGTGTATCGCGTGCAGAGGCAGATCGGTGTGTTCGGCGATGGGCAGCGCCACGTTCTGTCCGATGGTCATGGAGCCGATCAGGGCGCTGCTCTGAAAGAGCACGCCGATGCGCCTGCGCAATTTCTGCAGTTCGTGCTCGCCACAGCCGGACAGATCGCAGCCGTGAATCCGAATCTCCCCCCCGTCAACCGTTTCCAGTCCGATCATGCGGCGCATGAGGGTGCTTTTTCCGCAACCGCTGCGCCCCAGGATCGCCAGGATTTCCCCTTTATACACCTCGAAGCTGACGCCGTCGAGGATAAGATGATCGCCGTAGCGTACTACCACGTCACGGACCTCTATGATGGACGTTGGCGACAAGGCTTCCCCCGTTTACCAGTAATTGCGTACCACGGCAAAGATGGCGTCAAAAAGGATGATCAGGAAAATGGAAGCCACCACCGCCGAAGTGGCCGCGCGCCCCACGGCCGAAGCCCCGCCTCGGGCCTGGAAACCGCGCAGGCAGCTCACCCATGCAATCAGGAAGGCAAAGATAGCACTTTTGAACAATCCCCACAACAGGTCCGCCAGCGATAAGGCGGCGATGGTTTTGGCAATGTAACCGCTGACGGTGATGTCCAGCATGGTGACGCTGACCAGCAGGCCGCCGGCCAGGGCGAACAGATCGGCAAACAGCGACAGCAGCGGAACCATCAGCACGGCCGCAACGACCCGTGGCAGCACCAGGAACCGCACGGGATCAAACCCCATGGTCTGCAGGGCGTCGATTTCCTCGGAAATTTTCATGGTGCTGATTTCCGAGGCATAGGCCGAACCCGAGCGGCCGGCAACGATGATGGCGGTCATAATGGGACCCATCTCCGGGACGATGGACAGGGCCACCAGCGCGGCAACATATATATCGGCACCGAACTGGCGCAGCTGCACAGCGGCCATGAAGGCCATGATGAGCCCCACCAGCAGGCTGATCATGCCGACGATGGGGACGGCGTCGACCCCGGTGGTCTCCATGTGGTCCACGCAATCCCCCCAGCGAAGGGAGCGTGGGTGCAGCACGACGCGCCCCAGGGCGAGGATCACGTCACCGAGAAAAGCGAAGGTGAAACGGAAATCGCCGACTTCTTCGATGACCGAGGTTCCCAGGCGCACAAGGATGTTGAGCGGACGGTTCCGGGCGGGCGGGGTGCACTTTCGGTGGCCGCTGAAGTTGACCATCTCCAGAATCTCGGCCACCCGGGCCGGTACATCGGCAAGCTGAAAGCGACCGCCGTTCTCAGAGACGGTATATTTGAGGTGAAAAAGCAGCAGGGCCCCGAAATCATCGAACTGAGTGACATCGCCGAGCACGACGGTCAACAGGCGAGGAGGGCGGCGCCGGAGCGCTTCTGGAAGCTTTTCGATGAGCCGAGCGGAAGAGGAGACATCGACGGGCCCGCTGAGAGTGAGTTTCCAGCGGCCGCGGCCTTCTTCTTCGAGACGAACATCGGGCGTCGCGGAGTGGTCCGGCATGATTCACTGAAATCTGCCGCAGGCCAGTGAAATCCGGACCGCGGCACAGCGATGATTTCGGCCGGGCGTGCCGCTCAGGCGCTCCGGCTGCATGAAATCGTCTCGGACAGGACCGTCTGGATTCTGTCGAGAATCTTGCAGGTTTCGGCACACCGGGGGAACTCGTCCCTGCGGGGGCACTCCCTGCAGGGGCTCCTGACAAGGTATCCAACTTCGAAATCGAAGCGGTGGCGGTTATTGAAAGCACGTTTCATCTGTTGGATATTCCCGTTCCCGCCGGCGACGGCGGCTTGACCTTTCATCTTGCATCTGGTGCATAGATGCTTATCATAACGTTTCACTGTAAACAAGGCTTTATGGGGGAGTGCATGCAGATCGACAAGTCTTTTTCGCGAAGATCCGTCTGGGTCATCCTGCTGTTCATGCTCATTGTTTTGGCTGTTTCCGCGGGAACCTTTTACACCACGCTAAACACGCTTTCCACCGCCGCGTCATCTGTGGGAGGCGATGCCGCCTCCGGTGCCGGACAGCTTCCGGCCCTCATCCAGCAAAAGGTTTCCGATTTCAAGACCACACTCCTGCCGGTGCTGGGCGCCGCCCACCTGGCCGCCGGACTGTTGCTGTGGCTGGTGCTGCGCGCCATGACCGGCGGGGCTATGGCAGCGCGACAGCCGCGGCCCCCTGCACGGGCCGGACAGGAGTCAGCGCAAGACGGGTCCGCAGGCCAGCCGGCCGCCTCCCGGGACCGCAATCTGCAGCAGCGCCTTTTCGTGCACCTGCTTTCGGTGCTGCAGCGCGAGGGGCGCCTGGTGGATTTCTTCTCGGAAAACCTGGATGGCTATGACGATGCCCAGATTGGCGCCGCCGTACGCAGCATCCACGAAAACTGCAAGGCCGGCCTCGAAAAGTATCTCAAACTGGAGCCGGTGGTCAGCAACCCCGAGGGACAAACCATCACACTCAAGCCCGGATTTGACGCCGTGGCCATCAAGGTAGTGGGCAACGTCGCCGGCGATCCGCCCTTCACCGGCGTGGTGCGGCACCGCGGCTGGCGGGCAGTGGGCATCGAAATCCCCACCTTGACCAACATCCGGGACGCCGGGCTCATCGCCCCGGCGGAAATCGAAGTGCAGTAAACCGAAACCGTCTTTCGGCGGCTGCGCTTCCGGACCCGGCCGCCGTGAGTGACACTGCCGGGAAAGCGAAACGCGGCAGGCGGGAATCAATACGGGGGAATGCGCTTGTCTGAAGCTCAATACATCATCGGAATCGACCTGGGTACCACCAACAGCGTGGTGGCGTACACGCAAGTGGCTGACATCGAGGCCCAGCGGCCGGACATCCGGGTGTTCAACGTGCCACAGCGGGTGGATGCCGGCGCCATCGAGGCGTTGAAAATGCTGCCCTCTTTCGTGCTGGTGCCGCCGCCTGCGGAGATCGAAGGGCTTAAAATGCCCTGGCAACGGGAAACGCAAACCGTGGTGGGCGAATTCGCCCGTGAACGCGGATCTGAAATGCCCACGCGCCTCATCTCTTCAGCCAAGTCCTGGCTGTGCCATGGCCTGGTGGACCGCAACCAGCCTATTCTGCCCTGGGAGGCCCCGGAAGATGTTCGCAAGTTTTCGCCGGTGGAGGCCTCTTCCCTGATCCTGGACCACATCCGGCAGGCCTGGAACCGGGAAATGGCCCAGCGCCCGGACGGGGGGCTCGACGAAGCCCGCTGTATGGAGAACCAGGAGATCTTCCTGACCGTACCGGCCTCCTTCGACGCCGTGGCCCGGGAACTGACCGTGAAAGCGGCCGGTCTGGCCGGCCTGAAGAGGGTGACCCTCATCGAAGAACCCCAGGCCGTGTTCTACGCCTGGATCGAGGCCAGCGGTGACCGCTGGCGGGAGATGACGCAGCCTGGAGACATCATCCTGGTCTGCGACGTGGGAGGCGGCACCACCGATTTCAGCCTCATCCGCGTGGACGAGGAGGATGGAAGGCTGGCGCTGGAGCGCATCGCCGTGGGGAACCACCTGCTGGTGGGCGGCGACAACATGGACCTGGCGCTGGCCTACTCCGTTGCCCAGCGCCTGGGTGCCGAAGGCACCCGGCTGGATTCGTGGCAGATGCGCGCCGTGTGGCACAGCTGCCGCAAGGTCAAGGAAGCGCTGCTGGCCGATGAAGAACTGGAGCGCTACCACCTCACCGTGCTGGGGCGCGGCAGCAGCCTCATCGGTGGCACCGTCAAGACCTTCGTCTCGCGGGTAGAGGCCAAGCGCGTCATTCTGGACGGCTTTTTTCCCGCTTGTGAGCGCGACGCCCGCCCGACCCGGCCGCCCGCCGCCGGCATCCGGGAACTGGGGCTGACCTACGAGGCCGACCCGGCCATCACGCACCACCTGGCGCATTTCATCGACCGCCAGTTGGGGGGCGGGCAGGGGAAGGAACGCTTTCCCACCGGCGTCCTCTTCAACGGGGGGGTGATGAAACCCCGGAAGCTGCGGAGCCGCATCCTGGATCAGCTGCGTTCGTGGGGGCAGGACTTCGCCCGCGTGCGGGAGATCCGGTCCGACAACCTGGACCTGGCCGTGGCCCGTGGCGCCGTCTACTACGGCCTGGCACGGCGGGGCCGGGGAATTCGCATCCGCAGCGGCCTCAACAAATCCTATTATATCGGCGTGGCGGCCGCCATGCCGGCGGTGCCCGGCATACCGGCCCCCATGAAGGCGCTGTGCGTGGCGCCTTTCGGCATGGAAGAGGGCACCGAAGCCGACATCCGCTCGCGTGAATTCGTGCTGGCGGTGGGCGAGCCGGTGCACTTCGACTTTCTAGGATCGTCGCTGCGGCAGGAAGACCCCGTGGGGGAAATCATCGAGGACTGGCAGGGGGACCTGGAAGAGATCACCACCATCGAGACTACACTAGATGGGAAAGCCGGCAGTCACATCCCGGTCACCATCCAGGTTCGTGTGACCGAGATCGGGACCCTCGAGCTATGGTGTGTCTCGGCCGCCGACGGGCGGCGCTGGAAGCTGGAGTTCAACGTCAGGGAGTCCCATGGCGAACGGCATGCATGACTTCTCCTACGTGGTGGGCATCGACCTGGGCACCACCAACAGCGCCGTGGCCTGCGTGGCGCTGCGCGAAGACATGCCCCAGGCGGGGCGCCTGCGCATGGTGCGCATCCCCCAGCTGACCGGGCAGGGTGAAATCGGACGCCTGGAAGTGCTGCCCTCCTTTCTCTATCTCCCGGGGACCTACGATTTGCCCCAGGACCTCACCACGCTGCCCTGGGAGAGGAACCGTGAAGTGCCCTACATCGTGGGACAGTTTGCCCGTGACCACGGCGCGAGGGTTCCCTCGCGGCTCATCTCTTCGGCCAAAAGCTGGCTGTGCCACGCGAATGTGGACCGGCGTGCGCCCATCCTGCCCTGGGGGGCCGAAGGCGTTCGCAAGATGTCGCCGGTGGCGGCCACGGCCGCTTACCTGCGCCACATCCGGGAATCCTGGAACCACCAGCAGGGAGAGGATCCCGAAAACCACCTGGAAAACCAGCTGGTCATCCTGACCGTGCCGGCCTCCTTCGACGAAGTCGCCCGAGACCTGACCGTGGAGGCCGCGGCCCAGGCCGGGTTGCCTTCGGTGACCCTGCTGGAGGAACCCCTGGCGGCATTTTACAGCTGGCTGCGGCGCCACGAAAAGAGCTGGCAGGAGCACATCCGCCCCGGCGAACTGGTGCTGGTCTGCGACGTCGGGGGCGGCACCACGGATTTCACCCTGATCACACTGGAAGAACACGACGGCAGCCTGCGATTCGAACGCATGGCCGTGGGTGATCATCTTATTCTGGGCGGCGACAATGCCGACCTGGCCCTGGCCAGGGTGGTTGAGCACAGCAGTCCGGGCGGATCCGGCACCCTGTCCGGCGACCGCTGGAAGGCGCTGTGCCACCAGTGCCGCCAGGCAAAGGAAGAGATCCTGGCCGGAAAATGCCGGCAGAAGCGCATCACCCTGACCGGCGAAGGAAGCCGCCTGATCGCCGGCACGCTCAGCGCCACCCTTGAACGTGCCACCGTCGAAGAGGTGGTGCTCGACGGTTTCTTTCCGTTGGTGGATGAAGTCGAAGAACAAGCGGACACATCACGGCCGGCCATTACCGAGTTCGGGTTGCCCTACGAAGCGGACCCGGCCGTCACGCGGCACCTGATCCGCTTCATGCAGCGCCACAACGCCGACATCCGTCGGCGAACCGGCCGCAACAACGCGGCCCCGGGATGGCTGCTGTTCAACGGCGGATCGCTGAAGCCCCGCATCATACAGGAGCGCATTCAGCAGGCCGTTGCCCGCTGGTACGGCACGCAGGCGTCAGGGATTCCCCGCATCCTGGACAACCCCTTGCCGGAACTGGCCGTGGCCCAGGGAGCGGCCTACTACGGGCTGGTCAAAACCGGCCGCGGCGTGCGTGTCGGCGGCGGCAGCCCGCGCAGTTACTATATCGGCATCGGCGCGGCACAAACAGCTGCTACGCCGCCGGCCCAGGCCGTGTGTGTCACCGAAAGGGGCGCCCAGGAGGGCAGCCGCGTAGCCCTCGAAGCGCACGAATTCAAAGTGCTCACCAACCAGCCGGTGGTGTTCGAACTCTTCGCCTCCAGCTACCGCTCCGGGGACCGCGTGGGCGACATGGTGCACGTGGACGATTCAATGACGGCCCTGCCGCCTGTTCAGACCATCGTGCAATACGGAAAAAAGGGGACCCGCGCCCGTATACCGGTGACCCTGGAGGCCGTCTACACGGAGATCGGGACACTGGCACTGTGGTGCCGGTCACGCATCGGTACCCACCGCTGGAAACTCCAGTTTCAGTTGCGCAGTTCCGCCGAAAGCGCGCCCGTGGAAGAGCAGGAAGTGTTCGCCTCCGATGTGGTCGAATCCGCCCGCCGCCGGCTGGCCGGCGTTTTCGACATTCAACAGCCCTCCCGGCCGCCCGCTGAAAGCCGTGAACGACTGAAGACGCTGGTCAAGGACATCGCCGGCGCGCTGCAGCGGGACCGCGAGCGCTGGCCGCTGGGCCTCATCCGCACCCTGGCGGACGACCTGCTGGACATGGCCGATGCCCGCAGGGCGGGGCCGGATTTCGAAAGCCGCTGGCTGAACCTGTGCGGTTTCCTGCTGCGGCCCGGCTTCGGCGACGCCGCTGACCCCGGCCGCATGGCACGGTTGTGGAAGATTTATCTTCAGGGGCCGCTGCACGCCGGCCAGGGGCAGGTCCGCACCGAGTGGTGGATTCTGTGGCGTCGGGTGGCAGGTGGGCTCAAGTACGGCCAGCAGCGCCAGTTCGCGCAGGACGTGACCCCCCTGCTTGATGCCCGCCGCTCGAAGCGCGCCAAACCGCTGCCCGCCCAGGAGCGGCTGGAGCTGTGGATGGCGGCGGCCAGCATGGAGCAGCTTCCTTCACGGGATCGGGCAGGACTGGGCGAACGCCTGCTCTTGGAAATCAAACCGCGCAAATGCAAGCCCCAGCAGTTGTGGTCGCTGTCGCGCATCGGTGCGCGCGAACCCCTGTACGCACCGGTCGATCGCGTCGTGCCGCCCGCCGAGGTGCGCCAGTGGCTCTCCCGGATGATGGACGCCAACTGGCGAAATCCGAGGCCGGTGCTGGCCGCGATGTGCCAGATGGCCCGCAGAACCGGCGACCGGGCACGGGACCTGCCCCGTGATTTTCTCCAGAATCTCGTCGCATGGATGCGTGACCGCGGCGCCGACGATTCCCTGATCGAGCCACTGGAAAACGTCATTCCCGTTCGCAAACGGGAACAGGACCTCATTTTCGGTGAGCGCCTGCCGGCCGGTTTGATCCTTGAAAATGCGCCGCAAAAAGGGTAATTTCCCTATTGAAACGACGGCCCGCTGCGCATCGCCGCGGCTCTGCGACGCCTTTCCCGGGGAGCGGCGCCGTCTTCACGAAAAGGGTAAAACCAGCGGCACTGACCGCTAGGCGGGCCCGGGCCGGCGGATCAAGAGGGGGCTTCCCATGGCTGACATGCGAATCGGCACCGGCTACGACGTTCACCGCCTGGTCGGGGACCGCAAACTGATTCTCGGCGGTGTCGAAATCCCCTTCGAAAAGGGCCTCCTGGGCCATTCCGACGCCGATGTGCTGCTGCACGCCGTCTGCGACGCCCTGCTGGGAGCCCTGGGGCTGGGCGACATCGGCCAGCATTTTCCGGACAGCGACCCTGCGTACCTGGGCATCGCCAGCACGCGGCTGCTGGTGTTGACCGGCGAAAAGGTTGCGCGCGCCGGATTCACCATCGCCAACCTGGACAGCACTGTTTTCGCCCAGGCGCCCCGCCTGGCCCCTTATCGGGACCGCATGCGCAAAACCATGGCGGAACTTCTCGGACTGCCGCCCGCCCGCGTCAGTGTCAAGGCCACCACCACGGAGGGACTGGGCCCCATGGGACGCGGCGAGGGCATTGCGGCGGCCTGCACGGTGCTGTTGGAACGGCGTCAGACCCCAGGACGTTGAAAGCTGTCGGTTTCCGGCCGTAAAAAAGCGGACGGTGGGATACCTCTTATCTGGCATCCAACAATCAAATTAATTGTATATATTGTGACTTAAAATATCATGGACAACTTTACGTTGGTATCTGATTTCCGCCCCCGGGGAGACCAGCCGGCCGCCATTGCCGCGCTGAGCGATGGGCTGCGCGCCGCAAAACCCTGCCAGGTGCTGCTGGGCGTTACCGGTTCGGGCAAAACCTTCACCATGGCCCACGTGATCGCCGCCGTCAGCCGCCCCACCCTGGTGATCGCCCCCAACAAGACCCTGGCGGCCCAGCTCTACAGCGAGTTTCGGGGGCTTTTCCCCGAAAATGCGGTGGAATACTTTGTCAGCTACTACGACTACTACCAGCCGGAAGCCTACATCCCGGCCAGTGACACTTACATCCAGAAAGATTCTTCCATCAACGAAATGATCGACAAGCTGCGCCACTCGGCTACCATGAGCGTGCTGACGCGCCGGGACGTCATCGTGGTGGCCAGCGTCTCGTGCATTTTCGGTCTGGGGTCGCCCGAGGATTACCTGGCCATGCGCGTGGAGGTCCGACTGAACCAGGAATACCGGCGACAGCAGCTGCTGCGCGACCTGGTGGCCATGCACTACGAGCGCAGCGATCTCGATTTCTACCGCGGCACCTTCCGCGTGCGCGGCGACCGGGTGGAGATCTTTCCGGCTTACGAGGAGGAAGAGGCCCTGCGCATCGACTTTTTCGGTGACGAGGTGGACGGCATCAGTGTCATCGACCCGCTGCGGGGCACGGTGCGCCGGCGTCTGAAAAAGGTGGCCGTTTTCCCGGCAAGCCATTATGTGACCGCGCGGCAGACCCTCAAGCGTGCCTGCGAGACCATCACCGCCGAGCTGAAGGAGCGCATCCGCTATTTCCGCGAACAGGACCGCCTCATCGAAGCACAGCGCATCGAGGAGCGCACCGAATTCGATCTGGAGATGATCCGGGAGCTGGGTTACTGCAACGGCATCGAGAACTACTCGCGCCACCTCACCGGGCGGCGGCCCGGAGAGCCCCCGCCCACACTGCTGGACTACTTTCCGGAGGATTTTCTGGTGTTTATCGACGAGAGCCACATCGCCGTGCCGCAGCTGCGCGCCATGTACCGCGGGGACCGCTCCCGCAAGCAGACCCTGGTGGAGTATGGCTTCCGGCTGCCCTCCGCGCTGGACAACCGACCGCTGCGGTTCGAGGAGACCGAAGAGCGCCTCCGGCAGGTGGTTTTTGTTTCGGCCACGCCGGGCGACTATGAACTGCAGCGCAGCCGGGGAGCGGTGGTCGAACAGATCGTACGGCCCACCGGACTGGTGGACCCGGCCCTGGAGGTGCGCAGCGCCGTAAACCAGGTGGACGACCTGCTCGAGGAGATCCGGCTGCGCATGCAGCGCAACGAGCGCGTGCTGGTCACCACGCTGACCAAACGCATGGCCGAGGATCTTACCGATTACTACACCGACCTGGGCATCGCGGTGCGCTACCTGCATTCGGACATCAAGACCCTTGAGCGCATGGAGATCATCAGCGAACTGCGCCGGGGGAGCTTTGACGTGCTGGTGGGCATCAACCTGCTGCGCGAGGGGCTGGACATACCGGAAGTTTCCCTGGTGGCCGTGCTGGATGCCGACAAGGAGGGTTTTCTGCGCTCGACGCGTTCGCTCATCCAGACCTTCGGCCGGGCATCGCGCAACGTACACGGAAAGGTCATCATGTACGCCGAAACCGTGACCGACTCCATGCGGCGCGCCATGGAGGAAACCGAACGCCGCCGCCGCATCCAGGTGGGGTTCAACGCCGACCACGACATCACCCCGGCCTCGGTCGTCAAGGAGATCAGCAGCGTGTTCCAGTTCGGCCGCGACGAGGCGGAGCGGCCCGCGCAGCAGGTGGCGGAGAAACCGTTGGCCTTCGGGGATCTCGAGGAGGCCGGGGACGTCATCCAGCAGCTGCAGAAAGAGATGCTGGAGGCCGCCAAGCAGCTGGATTTCGAACGCGCCGCCAGCCTGCGCGACCGCATCCGGGCGCTCGAGGAGAAAGTGCTGTTTGAAGCCTGAAGTCGCTCAGCAGATAAAAAGTTCCCCGGCGCAGCCCGGGGTTTACCTGATGCACGACGCCGCCGGAGAGGTGCTGTACGTGGGCAAGGCCGGCCAGCTGCGCAAGCGCCTGGCCGCCTACCTGCGTCCGCCCCGGCAGCTGGACCCCAAGACCCGGGTGCTGGTTTCTAAAGTCGACCGCGTCGAGACCGTGATTACCGCCAGCGAGCAGGAGGCCCTGCTGCTGGAGTCGACGCTGATCAAGCGCCACCGGCCGCGCTACAACGTCATTCTCAAGGACGACAAGCGATACCCCTCGCTGCGCATCGACCGACGCAGACCTTTTCCGCGGCTGCGCGTCGTGCGGCGCATCCAGAAGGACGGGGCCGTGTACTTCGGGCCTTTCTCGTCGGCCGGTGCCGTGCGGCAGGCGGTCAAAGTTGTCAACAGGACCTTCCGGCTGCGCAAGTGCAGCCGGCGGGAATTCGGCAGCCGCACACGGCCCTGCCTGCACTACCAGATGCAGCAGTGCCTGGCCCCCTGCTGCCGCAAAGTCTCCCGGGAGGAGTACGATCGGATCGTCGATGAGGTCATCCTGTTTCTCAAGGGCCGTACGCCCCAGCTCATCGACCGGCTCAAACAGGAGATGCAGGCCGCCTCCGAAGCGCTGGCCTACGAAAAAGCCGCCATCCTGCGCGACCGCATTTTCGCGCTGCAGAAAACCCTGGAGAAACAGGTGGCCGTCACCACAGACTTCGGGGATCGCGACGTCTTCGCAGCCGCCGTTTCGCCGCAGGCCAGCCTGATCACCATGCTGGTCATCCGGGGCGGCTTCCTGCAGGGCAGCCGTCACTTCGTTTTCCCCGACGCCCTGGCCTCCGAAGAGGAGCTGCTGGCCGCCAGCGTGTTTCAATACTACGAGAAGGCGCCGTTCATCCCCGGGGAGGTGCTGCTGGCGACTGATATCGGCGAAGCGCCCCTGCTGGAGCAGCGCCTGCGCCAGCTGAGCGGGCGGCGGGTCGTACTGAAAGTCCCCCGCCGCGGCGAAAAGGTCCGGCTGGTGGAGATGGCGCGCGAAAACGCCGAGGGTCGCCTGGCGCAGGTGCTGGCCGACATGGCAACCCACCGCGATCTGCTAGAGCGCCTGCAGCGATGCCTGGGGCTTCCGCGCATGCCCCGGCACATCGAGTGTTTCGACAACTCCAGCATGGGCGGCGAAGACGCCGTTTCTGCCGTTGTGGTATTTGAGGACGGCAAGCCGCGAAAGTCCCGCTACCGCCGCTACCGGATGCAGTCCGCGGGCCCCGACGATTACCGCCACATGGCAGAAGTGCTGCAGCGCCGCTACCTCGGCAAAACCCATCACCCGGCGCCGGATCTGATCATGGTGGACGGCGGCCGCGGCCAGCTCAACGTGGCCGTCAGGGTGCTCTCGGAAATGGGGCTGGAGGGGGCCACCAGCGTGATTGCCATCGCCAAGAAGGATCCCCGCAGGGGGATGGAAGAGGACCGCATCTTTCAGCCCGGACGCGCCAACCCGGTGAACCTCGGCCGACAGCGGGACCTGCTGCTCTTTCTGCAGCAGATCCGCGACGAGGCCCACCGCACGGCAGTCGGTTTCCACCGCAGGCGGCATCGGCGCAGCACGCTGCACTCGGTGCTCGACGAGGTGCCGGGCATCGGCCCCAGGCGCAAACAGTTGCTGCTCCGTCATTTCGGCAGCGTCGAAAAAATACGGGCAGCGCCGCTGAAGGATCTCAGCGGGCTGCCCGGCATGAACCGTCTGGCGGCGCAAAAGGTCAAAGAGGCCTTGGGTTAACCCAGGGTCTGCAGCAGTTTCTTGAGTTCCGCCACCGAAGCCGCCGATTTCTTCAGGGCCGCCTCCTCTTGCGCGGTCAGATTGATTTCGATGATCTGCTCGATACCATCGGCACCCAGCTTGACCGGTACACCGATGAACAGGTCGTCGATGCCGTACTCACCCTGCAGATAGGCGGCGCAGGGCAGGATTTTCTTCTTGTCCTTGAGGATGGCCTCGGCCATTTCCACGGCCGCCGATGCGGGGGCGTAGTAAGCACTGCCGGTCTTGAGAAGGCTGACGATCTCGGCGCCACCGTTGGCCGTGCGCTCCACCAGTGCAGCGATGCGATCCTCGGAGAGCAGTTCGGTAATGGGGATACCGGCCACGGTGGAATAGCGGGGCAGAGGAACCATGGTGTCGCCGTGCCCGCCCAGCACGAAGGCGTGGGTGTTTTCCACGGAGACGTTCAGCTCCATGGCGATGAAGGCCCGAAAACGGGCCGAATCCAGTACACCCGCCATGCCGACGACACGGTTTTTGGGAAATCCGCTGGCCTCCAGGGCCACGTGGCACATGGCGTCCAGGGGGTTGCTGACGATGATCAGGATGGCGTCGGGAGAAAGCGCTACCACTTCCCTGGTCACGCTTTTCACGATACCGGCGTTGGTGCTGATCAAATCGTCGCGGCTCATGCCCGGTTTGCGGGCAATGCCGGCGGTGATGATGATGATGTCCGACCCGCTGGAGGCCTCGTAGCTGTTGGTGCCGGTCAGGTGGGCGTCGTGTTTTTCAATGGGCGCCGCCTCGGTCAGGTCCAGGGCCTTTCCCTGAGGTACGCCCTCGATGATATCCACCAGCACCACGTCACACAGTTCTTTTTCCGCCAGCCGCTGAGCGGCGGTGGCGCCTACGTTGCCAGCGCCTACGACGGTGACTTTCTGTCTCATGGCATCCTCCTGAGCTGGGGTTGTGCGTTAAAGTTTCAGAAAAAAAAGTTGATAACATAATTTACTGTATTGTCAATATCTTTATCCATCAAAAATATTGACACCCGAAAGACAATCGGGATAAGAGACCCAACGGATGAAATGCCGTCTTCAGGGGCTGCGTCGGGCGTGACGAGGGATCCGGAGACCGTCGCCGGCGTCGACAGGGAAGGGGAGTAATGGATTTCAAATCGAGGCTTACCGGCATGCTGCGGGAAGCGGAAATTTACGGCAGCCAGGGGCTTTTCCGGGAATCCCTGCAAAAATATATCGAAGCCCGGAAACTGATCGAGGAAAACCCCAAAATCAAGAATCGTGCGTCGCTGCTGGCGGCCGTTTCCAAAAAGATCCGCTCCGTCGAAAAAGCGCTTCAGGAAGTGGACCAGGCGCCGGCCGCCACCGAGATGTCCTCCCAGGAGCAGGACTTGGTCAAGAAGCTGTTCGCCTATTCGCCGGATAAGGACCAGGATGCCATCGAACTCGAGGGCGCGCTGGCACTGGCGAAATTCGGGCAATTTGAAAGAGCGCTGGCGGAATTCAAACAGCTCCAGGAGAAGGACAACCTGCGTCTGGCGGCCTCCAAGAACATCATCCGCTGCTATATGGCCATGTCTGACACCGACAGCGCCGTTGATGAGTACACCCGCTGGTTGGAGAGCGAGCGCTTTTCCCGGCGCCAGATGGAGCACCTTGGGGCTTTTTTCCAGAACATGATCGACAAGCGTGGGCTGGATGTGCCCCTCCCAGCGTTGGGGACCGTGCAAGGCGGGGACGCAACGGTAATGGAAAACGACGATCTGGCCGAAGATGAGATTATCGATATCAGCTCCATCGTGATCCATTTCGAATCCGGCCCCCAGGCGGGCAAACAGCTGGCCGTGGAGGTCAGTTTCCAAACGGGCAATGTTGTCAGCCTGTTGATTTCCAGCCGGGACAAGGAGTTTATCGAGGGCCTCGATGTCGGTGTCAAGCTGAACAATCTGCAGTTTTTCTCCCCCATCGCCATTTTCAAGGGATCCGGCGTTGTAACCGCCAAAACCCGCATCGCCTCGGGGCCAAAGCAGGGGGATTACAGCCTGGATATCAGAATTACGGGAGCTGAATAGAAACGGCGTTCGGTCACTCGTCAACGCTTTCTGGCCGTCAAGTAGAGTTGGGGTTTATGGCTGTATTCAATATCAGAAACAGAGAGATAGAGTGTAAAATTGTTTACTATGGACCGGGGCGCTGCGGCAAGACCACCAACCTGGAATATATTTACCGCAGCTTCACCAAGCAGGTTAGTGGCAAGATGGTCTCCATCGATACCGACGGCGATCGCACCCTGTTTTTCGACTTCCTGCCCATGGGCATCGGCAGGGTCATGGGCTGCGATGTGCGCCTTCAGCTTTACACCGTTCCGGGTCAGGTGAAATACAGCTCTACCCGTAAACTGGTACTCAAGGGCGCCGACGGGGTGGTGTTCGTGGCGGACTCCATGGAGATCCGCCGGGAAAAGAACATGCTCTCGCTTAAGGACCTGCACAACAACCTCAAGGGATACGGCAGTTCGGTGTTCAAGATACCGCTGGTCATGCAGTACAACAAACGCGATTTAGAAGGACAAATCCCCCTGATGAGCATCGACCAGATGAAAAAGGACCTCAATGCCCAGCTCAAGGTTCCCGATTTCGAGGCCAGTGCCCTGACCGGGAATGGGGTGGGGGCCACGCTGAAGGAATGTCTCAAGCTGACCCTCAAATCCCTGCAACGGGAACTCAAATGGACCGAGTGACCCCCGACCAATGAAAAAGAACACAGCTTTTAGCGGAAATCTCAGCTTTCTGTCGCTGGCCGACGTCCTTCAACTGCTGGGATCCAACGGCAGTACTGGGCTGCTGCGCCTGAAGACCCCTCAACGCAGTGAGGTCGGCAGCATCTACCTGGCGCGGGGAAACCCCGTGGACGCCTCCCTGGGACGGGTGAGGGGACTAGAGGCGCTCTTTGCCATGTTCGGCTGGATAAACGGTGAATTCGAATTCCGACTGGAAGACGTCACCTGTGAGAACGTCATCCAGAAGAGCCGTATGGAAGTGATTCTGACCGCACTGAAAATGCTCGACGACGGTGAGATCGAGACCGTCGGTATGGCGGAGGAGCAAGACGGGGAAGCGTCTCTGGATGACGAGCACTTTGCCGTGGTGCCGGTGATCAAGGGGCCGCTTATCGACTACTGGTACATCGTCGATGAGGAGAATTTCGAGGCCGGTACCAAGATCGTCGAGCAGGGCAAACACGGCAACTGGATATGGGTGATCCTGGAGGGCGTGGTCGAGATCCGCAAGGAGACCAATCGCGGCACTCTGCCGATTCTGCGCATCGGCAACGGCAGCTTCGTTGGCAGCCTGGCGTCCATCATTTCCGGCCGCAACGTACGCAGCGCCACCACCGTCGCGGTGGACAACGTGCAGTTGGGTGTGCTGGACTCGCAGCGACTGGCCAACGAATTCGCACAGCTGTCACCGGAGTTCAAGGACTTCCTGGCCAGCCTGGACCGCCGCCTGCGCCAGGTGACGGACAAGGCCGTCGAAGCTTTTGAAAAGAGCGGACAGATCGAGGAGTTCGTTGCACGCCAGGACCCCCTTATCGCCCAGGGGGCCCACGTGGACGAGGGGTTCGTCATCACCCAGGGGGAAGCCTTCGTGGTCCGCGAAACCCCGGGGGGCGACGTGCTGCTGGCCGACCTGTACCGCGGCGATTTCTTCGGAAACATGTCCTTTCTCGACATCGGTCACGAACCAAACGCGGCGGCCATCTACAGCTCCAAAACCCTGGAGACCCGCAGGCCCAACCTGGAGGTGCTGGAGCGCGAGTTCAACGAATTGTCTCCGACCTTTCACAACTTCATTGAACACATGGCGCACTGCATCACCGCCACCTCGGCGGTGGCCTGCGAATTCATGAAAAAAAAGACCAATTCCCCCTGATCCCGGGATAAGGGGGACCATGAACCGCTGCTTTGTTTGCCGGAAAAGGGGCGCGCAATGCAAGAACGACGAAAAGCCGAGCGAATCGATTCGCTGAACCTGGTCCACATCACCTCCCATGACACCGAGGGGAAAGTGGTCCAGCAGGGGATCGGGTGCACCATCAACATATCGGAAAAGGGGATCCTGCTGGAGACCCACTTTGAGATCGATCCCAATGACCGGCAGACGGTCTCCATCGGCCTTGAGGAGGAAATCGTGGAGATCCGGGCACCGGTCATCCACCTGCAGCGAATGGACGACGGCAGGTTCCAAATGGGGCTGGCATTCGAGGACCTGGACGCCGCAACACTGGAGACGCTGCGGGGGTTCGTCCGTCGCTTCAAAGCGCACGCGGTGGAGGGGCCCTGAGCGGTCCCTGCGCCCGGCGTACGAAATTACGGAAAAACGGAAAACGGAAAAACGGAGAGAGGAGAAAAATGACGAACACGGTTGTCATGAACACCGAACTCGACGATCTCAAGCTGCTGCAGCGGGGCAAGGTTCGGGACATTTATGACCTGGGCGACTACCTGCTGATGGTGGCCAGCGACCGCATTTCTGCCTACGACGTGGTCATGCCGGACCCCGTTCCGGGAAAGGGGCGCGTACTGACCCAGATTTCGCTGTTTTGGTTCGATGAGATGAGCGACCTGGTTCCCAACCATGTGATCAGCGCAGACGTTCGGGAATACCCGCCTGCGTGCCGTCCCTACGCCGATATCCTGGGCGGCCGCAGTATGCTGGTCCAAAAAGCCACCCCGCTTTCCATCGAGTGCATCGTGCGCGGCTACATCTCGGGTTCCGGGTGGAAGTCCTACCAGAAAACCGGCCGGGTTTGCGGCATCGCGCTGCCCCGGGGACTGGTGGAATCCGACCGCCTGCCGGAGCCCATTTTCACGCCGTCCACCAAGGCCGAGCTGGGTAGCCATGACGAGAACATCGACTTCGACGAGGCTTGCCGTCTGGTGGGGCGCTCGCTGGCCGAGAAAGTGCGCGACCTGAGCCTGGCC
>JAMOVG010000291.1 GCA_027061725.1 Desulfobacteraceae bacterium | reverse complement strand
ACCTCGCCCTCGTGGCTGGGCAGGGGGGTCATTTCCATGACGCCGGGGCGCACCGTGGCCATCTGGGGCCGCGAGTAGCGGTTGGCGATGGTGGCCATGACGTTGCCGCCGAAAGCCGGCCGGGTCTGCAGCAGGATGCGCTCGTCGGGGTCGATGGCAAGGTCGGTGCAGTCCGCTGTCAGCCCTGCCCCAACACGCCGCGCCAGCCGCGGCGCCAGGTCCCGCCCGATGTGGGAGGCGCCCAGCAGCAGGATGCCCGGCCTGCGGTCCCGGATCAGGTCCGCCATGACCCGCGCGTAGGCCGTGGTGCGGAAATGTTTAAGCACGGGGTCTTCGGCCAGGTAGACCGTGTCGGCCCCGTGGGCGATCAGGGTTTCGGCGATCTCGGCCACGCCGTGACCCAGCAGCACGGCGGCCACCTGTTCGCCCAGGTCGGCGGCCAGTTCGCGGGCCTTGCCCAGCAGCTCCAGGCTCACCGGGTTGAGGCGGCCGTCGCGCTGTTCGGCGAACACCCACACATCCCGGTGGTCGCTGAAGTCGGGGATCTCGCGTTCCTCGGCGTCGCTGGAGATGGCGTCGTTGCGGCACACCTCCAGGCAGGCGCCGCAGGACGTGCAGCGGTCCAGCACCCGGGCCTTGCCGTCCTGGATTTCCAGGGCGTCGTAGGGGCACACCCGCAGGCAGCGTCGGCAGCCGTCACAAAGGTCGATTTCGATCCAGATGGTCATGCACTCGTCCTGTTTACACGTTTACGGATAATTCGGGGCTTCCGGAAAAAGCCGGCCACAGACCCACATGGACACAGCAGGACGGTGGTCCGTCGTCAAGGATTTCAAGCTGTTTGAGGAGCTTGCGACGAGTTCTTGAAATTCAGCCGGACCGGCCGACGTCGCCCCGGACAGACGCCGGGAGCGAAGCCGAAAGGCATGCCACGCGCAGTGGCGCGAAGGTTCATGAGTCGTTCTGTTCCCTTCGGTTCCCATTTGATCCCTTACAGGCTGCAGGCCGAATCGAAGGCCTTGCAGGCCGTGGCCCCGTCGCTCTTTTTCAGGCGCGCGATGAGTTCCCGCACCACGGTTTCGGTGTCGCCTTCCAGGCGTTCGCCCTGGCGCTGGAACTTGGGGGCGAAGGTCTTGATGACGTGGGTCAGCGATCCGGGCAGGCCCACCTCGCGGGTCTGCACGCCGATGTCGGCCGCGTTCCAGATGCGGATGGGGGCCTTTTCGCGGCAGGCGGCGATGAGGCGCCCCACGTCCGGGTAGCGCGGCCGGTTGATCTCGCCGATGACCGTCAGCAGGGCCGGAATCCGGCAGGCGATGCGCTCGTAGCCGTCCTCCAGACGGCGGCGCACGGTGATGCGGTCGTCGGCCGTCTCCTCGATGCGGCTGACGTAGGTGACCTGCGGCAGGTCCAGGTACTCGGCCACCTGGGGGCCGATCTGGGCGGTGTCGCCGTCGATGGCCTGGCGGCCGCACAGGATCAGGTCGAAGGCCGCGATTTTTTCGATGGCCTTTCCCAGGGTGAGGGAGGTGGCCCAGGTGTCGGCGCCGGCAAAGGCCCGGTCGGACAGCAGGATGGCGCTGTCGGCTCCCATGCCCAGGGCCTCGGTGAGGGCGTCGATGGCCTGGGGCGGTCCCATGGAGAGCACGGTCACCTTGCCCCCCAGCGCCTCCTTGAGGCCCATGGCGGTTTCCAGGGCGTGGCGGTCGTCGGGGTTGATGATGCTCTCCAGGCCCTCGCGGATGAGATTGCCGGTCTTGGGGTCGAGCTTGACCTCGGTGGTGTTGGGCACCTGTTTGATGAGGGC
>JAMOVG010000290.1 GCA_027061725.1 Desulfobacteraceae bacterium | reverse complement strand
AACGTGACGGGACCCTGGTAAATTTCGTCTCACGGAATTTTCGCAGCTTTCTGGAGTGAGGCCCCGTAAAGGGTCGAACGGGAGCCGGCTCCTTCCGATGGACCGGGGATTTTTCAACCCAAATGGTTTCAGCCCATGAGCAATCCTGACCGAAACATCAGCCGGCGCGTTTTTCTGGCCAGCCTGGGGTGCGCCAAGAACCAGGTGGACAGCGAGCAGATGCTGGCGCTGCTGCGGCGCGCCGGCTGGCGGGTGACCCGCGACCCGGAAGAAGCCGCGGTCATCGTGGTCAACACCTGCAGCTTCATCGAGTCGGCGGCCGATGAGTCCATCGACGCTATCCTGGAACTGGCCCGCATGAAGGAGGAGGGCGCCTGCCGCCGCCTGGTGGTGACCGGCTGCCTGCCCCAGCGCTATCGGCAGGCCATCACCGAGGCGCTGCCCGAAGTGGACGTGTTTGTGGGCACCGGGGGGATCGACGCCATCGTGGATGCCGTGGCCGGTACGCTGCCGGCCGGCTGCTACCTGCCGGACCCCGCCCGCGCCGCCACGGCCGGTCCGCTTGAACGGGTGCTGGAAGAAGGCCCCACGGCGTACCTCAAGATCGCCGAAGGCTGCGACCGCCGCTGCACATACTGCATCATCCCCCGGCTGCGGGGACGGCAGCAGGACCGCTCCGTTGAGGAGCTCATGGCCGAAGCGCGCATGCTCATCGCGGCAGGCAAAAAGGAACTGGTGCTGGTGGCCCAGGAAACCACGGCTTACGGCCGCCGGCAGGCAGGCGCGGCGGGCCTCGACACGCTGCTGGGCGAACTGGCGGCCCTGGACCGCGGCGTCTGGATCCGTCTGATGTACGGCCACCCTGCCAGCCTGACCGCGGAAGTCATCGAAGCCATGGCCCGCTGGGATAATATCTGCCGCTATCTCGACATCCCGGTCCAGCACGCCAGCGACCGTGTTCTCAAGGCCATGGGCCGGGCCTACGGCGCAGATCACCTGCGGCGCCTGTTCACCGATATCCGCGACCGGCTGCCGGGTGTCTCCCTGCGCACGACGCTGCTGACGGGTTTCCCGGGGGAAACCGAAGATGATTTCCAGCGGCTTCTTGACTTTGTAAAGGAAATCAGGTTTGACCATTTGGGCGTATTCATGTATTCGGATAGTGACGATTTGGCCGCCCACGCGCTGCCCGCACACGTGCCTGTCGAAGTGGCCGAGGAGCGCCGGGAGCGGCTGATGGAATTGCAGCTGGGAATCAGCGCGCAGCGCATGCGCCGCTATGTGGAGAAAACCATTGATGTCCTGCTGGAAACCCCCCTGGAAGAGGGGCTATACCAGGGCCGCGGTGCCCACCAGGCGCCCGAAGTGGACGGCATGACCATCGTGAAAGTTGCCCCGGGAAAAAGGGGGCTGAAAAGCGGGTCGTTTGTACCGGTCCGCATCACCGAGGCGCTGGACTACGATCTGATGGGAGTGGTTGTTTGAGGGATCTCAAAAGCAAGATTCTGGAAGGGGTCAGCAGCGACCTGGCGGCCATCGAGGAGGCCCTCAAGGAGAACCTCAACCCCTACCTGGCGCTGGTGTCCGACATTGCCGGGCACATCCTGTTCAGCGGCGGCAAGCGCCTGCGGCCTTTGCTGGTGATCCTTGGCGCCCGTATGTGCGGTTACCGCGGCGACATGGACACCGCCTCCTCGGTGATCTTCGAGTACCTGCACGCGGCCACCCTGGTGCACGACGACATTATCGACGGCGCCAGCATGCGGCGCGGAGAACCGGTGGCGCATTCCATATGGGGCAACCCCGCC
>JAMOVG010000289.1 GCA_027061725.1 Desulfobacteraceae bacterium | reverse complement strand
ATTTCGCATCTCCCTTGTCGATGTGGAGGTATCCGGTTGCCGTTGCCGGGGAAAAGGGCCGGGCGATGGAACGCCAGGGCCTTTTTGCATATGGTTTCCCGGCCGTTTGCACCGGAATTTCCTCGCTGGTTTCTGACGCTATCACACTCTGGGGAAAAAGTCTCCGCTAATATATAGAACCTGGCGGCGGGGACAGGTTACAGGCCGTCGTAAAATAATGGGGTGCCGGGTTGCATTTGCGGGCGGATTTGCCTACAAGGCCTGCATGCACGCGGCCCTCGAAAAACTGGCGGTGGCCGATCCCGAGCTGGCGGACCGCATCCGGCTGGACCCGGTACTGCGGCGAATGTCGGCCGAGGCGCTGGACCTGCTGGTGGAAGAGAGCATCCAGGCGCTGGCCCAGGAACTGGGCCTGGGGCGCGCCCTGGGGGCCGGGTTCCTGCGCCTGGGAACGGCCGACGACGTCGCGCTCATGGCGCGCTACGCCGAACTGGTGCGGGGATTTCTCGGGCAGGGCCCCACCCTGGCGCGCATCGCGGCCGAACGCCTGCCCGCGGTGCTGCGGACGCACTCGGAAGACCTGCTGGCGCTTTTCCTTACGGCCATGGCGGTGGCCGGCGGCCAGGGCACCCACACCCTCAACGACTATCTCAAGCCGCTGGACCGCCTGCTGGACGCCGGCGACGGGGACGCGGCGCGGGCTTACATGCAGCTGCTGGTGGACGTGCTGCCCCAGTCCCTGAGCTACCACCAGAACCTGAACCTTTCGCAGGTGGTGCCGGCCACCTGCCTGGCCATGGAAAGGCAGCGGCGGGCGTACCAGATCCGGGAACTGGCGCGTGTGCTGTCCGCCGAGGTGCGCTGGGGCGAGGCCTTCATCCGCGGGCTGGACAAGGGGCTGCGGCTGCTCGAGCCCGAGGACCTCACACTGTTCGTCAGTACCGGCCTGGAAAAATGCGCCGGGGCCGTGGACCGCGGCCGGCGCTATTTCGCACTCGCCACCCAGACGGGGCAGGCCCTTTTCGACCAGTTGCTGACGGTGGTCTTCCTGTTCCAGATCGGCCGGCAGCTCAACCGCTACCTGGCCGCCCGCACCGGGGACACCATTACGGTGCGGCCGCTGTCAACCCTGCCGGCAGCCTTGCAGGCCGGTGGGGTGCGGTGCGTCAGTGACGCGCGTCACATTTACCTGCCCGACGAACTGGGACTGCCGAGCAAAGAGGAAAACCTGCGTCTTTACAAGGTGTTGACCAGTATGGAGGCCGCTTGCCATGAGTTCGGCACCTTCGCCTTCGACTTGGAGCGGGCCTTGGAGCGCTGTGGGGAGGCTGCCTGCCATGACGCGGGGGACGAAGAGGGTTCAGAGTTGGAGCGTTTCCTGCGGCGCTTTGAAAACCCGCGCCTGGCGGCCGACCTCTTCACGGCTTTCGAACACGGCCGGTTGCGTCGGCACCTGGCGGCCGCCTACCCGGGACTGATCCGCAAGACCCTGCCCCTCTTCCAGCAGGCCACCCGGGACGACGGAACGCCGGAGACGGCCCGGAACCCCGTGGCCTGGCTGTACCGGCGCCTGGCGCTGGCCATGGACGAACCCCCGCCGCCGGACGGCGGTCCGGAGACGGCGGCGCGCCTGGAAGAGGCCGTGGCCGATTTTGACGCAGTCATGACGCAGTCCGCGCCGGTGGAGGCCTCGGCCGAACTGGTGCATCGGCTGTACGCCGGCATGGCGCGCATCTGTCCCGCCCAACCCCATTACCGCCCCCTTGCGCCACCCCTGGGCCGCCGATTGGCGCCCGGGCTGGTGGGGGC
>JAMOVG010000288.1 GCA_027061725.1 Desulfobacteraceae bacterium | reverse complement strand
GTACCGCAGGCTGACCCACACCGATGCCACTCCAAACGGCACGGCCACCGCGAAAACACTTCGCCACCCCAGGTAGTGTGTCAGCAAGCCGCCGGCAATCGGCCCCACGCACAATCCGACGTACACAGCGGAGACATAGACGCCGATCGCACGGCCGCGCCGGTGCGGAGCAAACACGGAGATCAGGATGGCCATGCCGGTGGTGACGAACATGGCCGCCCCGATCCCCTGAAATACACGCACGGCGATCAGCATCGGCATGTGGCAGGTAAACACCCCCGCCAGCGAAGCCAGGGTGTACACCATCAGCCCCCCGGCAAAAACCTTCTTGCGACCGTGGATATCACCGATCCTTCCCATGGGGATCAGGAAAACGGCGATGGCCAGCAGCAGAGCGGTGGCCACCCAGCTGAGCGTCACTGCATCGGCGGCAAACTCTTTCTGGATGGCGGGCAGGGCCACGTTGACGGACGAAATGACAAACGGTCCCATGAAAGAGGAAAGCGCGGTGACAAAAAGGGCCATTTTTTCCTGGGCTTTGGATTTGCTCAAAGCTCTTGTCCCCATTTTCGCAAGGCGCCCCTCCCGACGGGAGAACCTTGGTTTTGACGTTGGCCAAGCCTTCTCCGGCCACACGCGTCGCCGGGGGAGACATCGCCCGCAACTGTCGCCTTGACAGCCAATAAGTATAAATATATACTTTTATATCATTTAGACGCTCAGGATGCCTGAATTTTCTTTTTTTCGGACGAAAAACCGTGGAACGCGACAACACCATCGCCTACTATTACCAGGTGGCCGAGACCCTCAAGGGCCGCATCGAGTCCCGCGAGTACCCTCCCGGGGGCCTGTTGCCCTCCGAAAAAGACCTTTCGGCAGAGTTCGGCGTCAGCAACATTACCATCCGCAAGGCCATGTCACTGCTGGTGAAGCAGGGGCTGGTGGTCCGGCGGCGCGGTGTGGGCACACGTGTGCTGGAAACCGGGGACCAGCGCATCCCATTAAGAATCACGGGCAACTTCGGGGACTGGGTGGACTCCGCTCTGAGCCGCAGGCAGAAGCTGACCATCGAAGTGCTCGACATGGAAACAGTGCCCTGTCCCCATCCGGTGGCCACGGCCCTGGGGCGGCCTCCCGGCAGCGACATCTGGCGCTTGAGACGCATCCGCATGCTCAAAGACGAACCCATCTCTTACTACATCAACTACACCCCGCTGGAACGCATGCAGAACGTCCGTGTGGACGACTTCCGGGAAAAGAACTTCATCGAGGTTTTTCAGGCGGCAAGTGCAATCGCCATTGACCGCATCGAGCAGCGCGTTGAGGCCACCACGGCCGACATGGATGTGGCCGCCGTACTGCGCATCGACTTCGGCGCCCCCCTGTTTTTCATCACCAACATCTATTCCCCTGCCGACGGCGGGCCCGTGGAGATCACTCACATGTTCTTCCGCGGCGACCGCTACATCTACCGCAACGTTTCTTCCCTGACCAACGGATAAGCCGCAAAGGGGTAAAGACACCGAGGCACAAAGCGATGGCAGGGAGCATCCCTGCAACCCAAGCCCACATGCCGGCAACAAACAACTGACAACGGACCATTGAGCACTATCTTCCGGTCCGGGGCAAGGCACGAGCGATTTTGAGACCGCAGGCGTAGCGGGCTACCTCGAGGATCTCAAATGAGCGAGAACGCCGCGCCGGGCCCGATGATGACGTCCACGCCAGCATGTGTCCGCGCACAGGTGGTAGATTCCGGTCCGGAGCAAGGCACGAGCGATGTTGAGACCGCAGGCGTAGCGGGCTACCTT
>JAMOVG010000287.1 GCA_027061725.1 Desulfobacteraceae bacterium | reverse complement strand
CGAATACCGCAACCTGCGCCGACCACTGGCCCGCCGCACCGTTGGCATCCACTGCACGGGAACGCCAGAAGTACTGCGTCATGTCGGACAGGACGGCCGGCACCCGCCAGCGGGGCGCGTCGCTGCTTCCGTGTTCGACAAGATCGCTCAGGGTTTCGTCACTGTAGACTTCAAATTCGTAGGAGAGCCTGTCCTGGTCGGCATCCACCCCGGGCGCCACTTCCAGCAGGGGCTGCAGGGACGCCACCCAGGCGCCCTCCCCCGGGTTTTTCGCCACCGTCGTCAGCGGGGCCTGGTTTTCATGGCTGACAAAAAACGAACACTGCTTCCAGTGGCTTTCACAGGTTCCGTTTCGGGCCTGCACCCGCCAGTAGTAGCGCGTGTCCTCCGACAGGTCGTCCACCGCCCAGACCGTAGCGCCGCCGTCGACGGCAATTTCCCCGGAGCGGCGCAGGGCGGCACTGTCGAAGGTCGGCGTGACATCCAGTTCAAAGCAGTAGGCCAACAGGCCTCCATCGGCCCGCGCACTGTCCGCTACCGTAAGATCCAGTGCACGGCCAGCAACCACCGCGTCTTTTGCCGGAAAAGAAAGCACGGGCGCCGGCGGGGCGCTCCCCGCGGGGTCCACATAGAAGGCGACGGCCGGTGAGCGGGATTCGCCGCCGCGGCCATCGGCGACCTTCACGCGCCAGTAATACCAGGCTGCTTCGGCAAGTTCCGGCACCACCTGCCAGCGGGCGCCGCCGCCCGGACCCGGGGCCAGGGTTGGAGAAACCCGAACCCGGTCGGTCAGGGCGCTGTCGGCATAAACTTCGAAGATGCAGGACAGCGGGTCCTCATCGGCGTCGAGGATCCCCTGGGCCTCCAGCATCGGCGCCGCGGTGCACACGCTGCTGTCCGGGGCCGGAAAAACCGCTTGCGCAGAGGCGGGCGGATCGTTGGCCGTGTCTACCCGGAAGTTGCCGTAGGCCCATGGGCTGCGGGCAAAACCGTCCGATGCGCGAACCCGCCAGGTGTAGCGGTGGTTGTCGAACAGGGAGCACGGCACGCGCCAGGTCGTGGTGGTGCCGCCCGGGACTACAGCGTCTTCGGCGGCCACGACCGCGCGCAAGGTCTCGTCGGTGAAGACCTCGAACTCGTAGGTCAAGGCATCGCCGTCGGCATCGCTGCTGTCGAGGATGGTCAACTGCGCCGGCAGGGCCGTGACGGGCTCGCCGTTTCGCGGGCGCAGAACCAGGGGCACGGTGGGCGCGTTGTTTTCGGCAGTGGGATCACTGCCGCGTCGGTATTCCTCCACGTCCGTAAACCCGTCGCTATCGAAATCGCCGCGACCGTCACGGTCCAGGTTTCCAAAGTACTTTCGCTCCCAGCCGTCGTCCAGGCCGTCGCCGTCGGCATCTGTCGCAGCGCGAACGCGGATGGCAACGGACTGCGCATCGGAAAGCACCCCGTCCGAGGCTGCAAAGCGCACCACGTAACTGCCGGCCTGCCCAACGGCCGGTGTCCAGTCGAATACGCCATGGCCGTCGCCCCGATCGGTGAAGCGTGCCCCGACCGGCAGCGGCGCCGCCGACAGCGAAGGAATGGTGCCGTCCGGGTCGCCGGACTCCACCACGAAGGAGAGTTGCTCGGCTTCCAGGACGCTCCTGGCGGCGATGTACTGCAGCACCGGGGACCGGGGCTGGCGGCCCGGCTTTTCAAAGGTGACGGTGTAGCGCCCCGTGCCGTTGGCGTCAAAGAGGTTTAAAAAGTATTTCCACCCGTGGCCGTCACGGGTCCTGGACAGCCAGATGTTTTCGGGCCGGATACGCT
>JAMOVG010000286.1 GCA_027061725.1 Desulfobacteraceae bacterium | reverse complement strand
CGGCCAGGTCACCCTGGGCCTGACCGGCATCGCCAGCGGCATGAGCCGCGCGGAAGTAGACCGGCTGACCGGGGATTTTGCAAGGGCCACCACCTATGTTCCGGGCGGGAAAACGGCCCAGGCGCTAAGCGAGGCGGCCGGCCAGGGGTTTGACACGCTGCTGTGGCCGGCGCACAAGCTCGACAGGATCATCTCCGAGCTTGGATACCCGCGCGCGGCGTATGTGGCCCGCGTGGCCGCCGAGCTTGCGATCTTCAAGGGCCTGCACGCGCTGTCGGAAAAGTCCACCGGGTTTGTGCGCAGGAAGTTCGGCCTGGATGAAACCGAGGCCCGCATGGCCACCGACCTGGCCGACGACGCACGCGTGGAAACCCTGCGAAACCTGTTCGCCGAAAAGATGGGACTCGACAGGGCCACTGCCGACCGGCTCATCCCGGCGCTCACCGAAGAGCAGGTGGCGATCGCCGCCGGCAAGGCGGATCCATACAGCAGTTCGCTGGCCCGCAAGGTAAAAGGGCTCACCGAGCAGGCCGGAACGGCTCTACCGCCCGGACAGGGATTCAAGCTGGTCGGCAAACCACGCGAGGATGCCCGATTGTCGGAGGGCCTACGGCAGATAAAGGCCCGGCTCAAGCAAAAGAAGCAGGCTAAGCCTGAAATGGTGGCCTCAGTGACAAGCCGGCCGCGCACCCTCGGCCTCGGAAAGCCCAAGGCGCCGGCCACGCGGCTGCGGGGACGCATCGAGGAGCTGGGAAAGATATCCTGGACCGGTGAACGCGGCGAGATGGTGGATATGCCGCGAGCCGTCTCCTACATCTCAAACAACAAATCCGGCATCCCCTGGCGAGACATGGAGGCCAAACTCAAGAATGAGGGATGGCTTGAACCGGAGGAAAGCCTGCCGGAATTGCTGCGCACGGATCCCAAGGGAACCCTGAATCGTCGCCATCCGGCAGACTTCGACAGCATCTTCACCGATCCGGTCAACCGGTTGACGGACCAGGAAAAGGAAATTCGCCGGCAGATAGAGGAACAGCCGGATCCGGAACCCGACGAGCGGTTCTGGGCCGAGCAGAAAGAGCTGGAACGCATCGATGAACTCGGTTCCTTTTTCGACGAGATGGCAAAGAAAGGCGGCGGTGTGCGGGACGAAAAAACGCCCTATGGCCGCCGGCGCCAAACCGTCGACCCCGCTGAATTTATACCGGCGCCGGACGGCTCCGTCGATCTGGGTGGAATCGAAGAACCCATCGGCCGCCTGATAGGGCGTCAGGCAGCGCCGATCCGCGCCCGAAAAGATCTTGCTGATCATATCGGTGGCGCCCGCATCCTCGAAATAAAATCCCTGGGCTACAGCGGACTTCAGGACTTTTTAGGCGACCTGGGGAAAAATTTCGATCGCATCTATCAGGGCAAAGGCCAATCGCTGATCCTGCTCAAAAAAAACGGGCGCGCCAAGATAGGCTATATCGAACTGGAACCAAGTGCCGGCGGGGATTATTATCGCGTAAAAAGCGTCATCCCCCAGGTGCGGATGGACTATCTGAAAAACAAAAAACTGCTCTGGGATAGGGCGCAGTCCTATCAACCCTCCCGGGCGGGAGAGTCCCCTAGCGCGGTCTCGGGCCAGAGCAATATTGATATCGGTCCTTCTGATGAAAAAATAACACCGCCTGGCGGTGAAGTCAACACCGGCCAGGTCATGCCAGACTATCACGCCCGCATCGACCAGTACATCGCGCGCAAATACGGGGACATCCTTGCGCTGCCGGAAAGCGAGGCTCCGCACGCGATATACAATGGCATCCAGGAACGA
>JAMOVG010000285.1 GCA_027061725.1 Desulfobacteraceae bacterium | reverse complement strand
GCTTGCCCACGACGGCCTCGACGGTGGCGGCCAGGTTCTGCAGCCCGTCGAACTGTTTGGCCTCGGCCACACACCGCTGCACCTCGGCCAGCAGGTCCCTGATGGCCTGTCCTTTGCGCAGCCCTAGCTTGCGCCCCAGAAAATCCATGGCCTGGATACCGTTGGTCCCCTCGTAAATCAGGGTGATACGGCAGTCCCGCAACAGCTGCTCCATGGGGTATTCGCGGATGTATCCGTAGCCGCCGTACACCTGGACGCCCTGGCTGCATACCTCGAAGGCGCGGTCCGTACCGTAGCCCTTGGCGATGGGAATCAGCACGTCAATGATGCCCTGGTAGCGCTCCCTTTCTTCCGGGTCGTCACTGACGTCCCGCTGATCGGCGCACCAGGCCAGATAGTAGAGCAGGCTGCGCAGGCCGTCTACGTAAACCTTCATGGTCAGCAACTGACGGCGCACGTCGGGGTGCTGGATGATGGGCACCTGGGGGGCGCTCTTGTCACGCATCTTGAGCAGATGGCGCCCCTGGAGCCGCTCGCGGGCGTAGCCCAGGGCGTGCATGTATGAGCAGCTGGCGCAGGCGAAGCCCTGCAGACCCACCAGCAGCCGGGCCTCGTTCATCATCAGGAACATGGCGCGCATGCCCTTGTTCTTCTCGCCCAGCAGCGTGCCCCGGCACTTGCCTTTGCCGCCGAGGGTCATGGAGCAAGTGGCGTTCCCGTGGATGCCCATCTTCTCCTCGATGCCGGTGCAGACCACATCGTTGGGTTCCCCCAGGCTGCCGTCATCATTGACCCAGATCTTGGGCACCAGGAACAGCGATATGCCGTCGGTGCCCGGAGGCGCGCCCTCGATGCGCGCCAGCACGGGGTGAATGATGTTCTCCACCAGATCGTGCTCGCCGCTGGAGATAAAGATCTTGCTGCCGGTGATGGAGTAGGTGCCATCACCGTTGTCCACGGCCGTGGTCTCCAGGGCGCCCACGTCCGAGCCGGCCTGGGGTTCGGTGAGCAGCATGGTGCCGCCCCACTGCCCGGTGTACATCTTCTCCAGGTACAGTTTCTTTTGCTTTTCGGTGCCGAAGGTCTCCACCAGTTTACCGGCGCCGTGCGTCAGGCCCGGGTAAATCATGAAAGCGTAGTTGGCGCCGTTGAAAAATTCACTGGCGGCCATGGCCACGGTGCTCGGCATGCCCTGCCCGCCCCACTCGGGGTCTTCGCTCATGGCCAGCCACTCGCCCTCGGTGAACAGGCGGTAGGGCCGGTGAAAGCACTCGGGCACGGTCACTTTTCCATTCTCGAAACGACAGCCTTCCTCGTCCGAGGCTTTCTGGGTGGGCAGAATCTCCTTGATCGCCAGATTGCGGGCCTCGTTGACGATGAGGTCCACGGTCTTGCGGTTGAATTCCGCAAAGCGGCTGTGCCGGCTGAGGGCTTCCACCCCCAGCAGCTCGTGCAGCACGAAATCCACGTCTCTTCGATCCGAAATAACCTGTGCCATGTATTACGCTCCTTCCTCCAATTGCGCCTGTGCCTCAGGCGATGATGCCCGCCGGGCCCGGGGAGTCGCCAGGCCCTGCAGGAAGAGATCCAGCAGGGGTTGGGCCAACGCGCTCAGCTCGTAGCGCCCGCGCGAGTGCAGCCAGGTGCCGATGACCTCATCGACGGTGCCGATGATCATGCGCTTGACCAGTCCCAGGTACAGATCCTGGCGGATGCTGCCCTCCTGCTGCCCCTGTTCGATGATGCGCGAGATCAGGTCCGAGTACAGCTGGTACATCTCCCGGATCTGCGGTTCGGCCACCCGGTGAATCTGGTGGATCTCGCACTGATAGACGATGGCCATGTCGCGGTCGTTTTCGAAGGCTTCCAGGTGTGAGCGGATGAGGCTGCCCAGCATGTCGATGGCGTTGGAAGCCTCCTCGACCTTGCGCCGGAAACCTTCGAATACCTGCCGCGTCTTGTAGTTGAAAAACTGAACAAGGATGTCATCCTTGTTCTTGAAGTACAGGTAGATGGTGCCATCGGCGACTCCCGCCTCGCGGGCGATCTGCGAAACGGTGGTGTGGGAAACCCCCTGGACGGCGAAGACACGGATGGCGGCTTCCAGGATACGGGTATATTTTTCTGCCGGCTGTGTGGTGGTACCGATGGGTCACCTCCTTCTTTTGAATGAATACTCATTCAGTATAGCTTCCGCTCTTGCCTGTCAAGAAAAAATGCGGCCCCATTGGCGGATATTTTTCAAGTTCCTTTATTTATTATTTTCAAAATGCTATAAAAACAACGTGTCCGTGGTAGTGCCATCGCGGCACAGAGGGAGACGGTCCCAAGACAATGAATAGTCATTCAGCAACGGCCTGCCCTCCGGCGGGTCTGACACCGCAGGAGCCTTCCCATGACGGAATTCGTCAAGATCGCGACCATCGAAAATGCCATCGAGGCACAGATTGTCCAGTCGGTGCTGGACGAACGCCACATCCCCCACCGCATCCGTTCCTATCACGACACCGCCTATGACGGGCTGTTCCAGATGCAGAAGGGCTGGGGGGTCATCTACGCAAACGCCGCCGACCGGCGGGAGATCGAAGAAATACTGGAAAGCTTAAGAGAAAGCTGAAGGGTGCCGATAATTTCCCTGCGGGCCGACGCATTGGCCGGGCCGCGGGGGCAAGACACCAGCAGAAATACGGATATGGAAATTCCCACTTACCAGATTCACGCCGTGCTTGGCTCGCTGAGCCGCAGGCTCTACCACCGCAGCCGGGCCCAGGAGGCGGCCGGCTGCGGTGCGACGGCCGAAGACCACCGCCTACAGGGCGTCATCGAGCGCGTCTCCCGCCGTATCATTGCACGCATCACCGAGGCGGGCCTCAGCCGGGAGAAAACCGGTTCCTGGAAGCACCTGCAGTGCAGCCGCAGCGGCGGTGGCGAACCCATGCGCTTTCGATACAGCGTGCTGGATCCCGAGGGGCGCCGCCGGCAACACAGCATCCCCATCGAAGCGGCCAGCCTGCTGCCGGCGACCGGTTCCGGCAACGGTGACCCCGAATCGTGAATCTCACTCCGTGGCCTGCTTGGCAGCCTCCCACAGCTCGTCCATGCGTCGGCGGGTCTGATCGCACAGCTCCCGGCCATGTCGCGCCAGTTCGGCCTCCATCCAGCGATAGCGCCGCTCGAATTTGCCGATGGCGGCCGCCAGGGCGCTATCAGGCCGGAATCCGGCCAGCCGGGCCACATTCACCATGGTGAACAGCACGTCCCCGAACTCCATGGCGGCGGTTTCCAGGGAAGCGGCGTCGTCGCCGGCCTCACGCAAAGCGGTTTTCAGCTCGGCCCACTCCTCCTCAACCTTGGCCATAACGCCCTGCAAATCGTCCCAGTCAAACCCCTCGGCCGCCACGCGCTGGGAGATACGGTAGGCGCGCGTCAGTGGCGGCATGCCGCCACTGACCGTGTCCAGCACCGAGGCAGGCATCGATCCCGATTTTTCCCGCTGCTCCTGCCGTTTGATGCGCCGCCACTGGCGCCCCACATCCTCGGTGCTCTCGACCGCCGCGTCGGCAAAGACGTGGGGGTGCCGGCGGATCATTTTGGCGAGGTTGCGTTCGACCACCGTCTGCAGATCGAAGGCGCCTTTTTCCTCGAAGAGCACGGCCAGAAAAACCACATGGAAAAGCACGTCCCCCAATTCCTCACAGATCGCGGCGGCGTCGCCGCCGGCGATGGCGTCTACCAGCTCGTAGGCCTCTTCGACCAGATAGGCCGCCACGCTTTCCGGGGTCTGCCGACGGTCCCAGGGGCATCCCTCACGGCTTCTCAGCCGTTTGACCAGAGCGGTCAGCGAGTCGGGGGGATCGATGTTCTTTTTCAGACGGCGGGTATGTTCCAAGCTTTGATGAAGGCTTTCAGCTTGTCGTCGAAGCTTCTTTTCATGTCCCGGGGAATGACCTTGGACATCTCCCGGGAAACCGCGACGACGTAAGGTGCGGTGAGCGATTTCTTGAGTACGGGGGCGCCCTTGGGCAAAAATGCCGTCAGCATGACCAGCAGGATCGAGACGATCAGCAAACCCTTGACCAGCCCGATGCCCATGCCGCAGAAACGGTCCACCCAACCCAGAAAGGCGATTTTCAGCAGGTACTTGATGATCACACCAAAAATGCTGATCACCAGAAAAACCATACAGAAGATGAGTAAAAAAGACAGAATGTTGCGGTAAGCGCCGTTGGCCATCCAGCGCGTCAGCAGCTCGGCGATGCGCGGGTAATACGTGTAGGCCGCGTAAAAGCCCGCCAGCACCGCAACCACCGATGCCAGCTCCTTGATAAGACCCCTGAACAGGCCCCGAATCAGGCAGAAGCCGACGATGACCACCACAACGATATCAAAAGGATTCATTGTATTTTATATAAGTTGATGACTGGCGACAAAATGCCTGTACACCGGTCGGTATGCGCGCAATGGAAAAAAAGAACCCCCTCTTCCCGAAGTTTTTGAAGCTACCAGCGGCTCTGCGGAGAGTCAAGGTGTTTTTGGTGGCGGTCGGGGCAGGGCAAATTGAGATTTGCATTCTGTGAAAAATGTATGATAATGATAACATGAAAGGTATCCGCAGGTATTCAATGTCACCGGCGGCGGCCTTGCGTTACGTACCAACACATTGAACTTTATATTATTTTCAAACCACCACCCGAATCCAGGGCATTCTTATGCCTTCCCCCATAAACGACACCGCCGAAGAACTCACATTTTCGGACATCGACCTGGCGCGCCAGCTTTTCGGCGAACACAACCGTCACCTGCAGCGCATCGCCGATGCACTGGACATTCGTATATCCGCCCGCGGCAATACCGTTTTCCTGCGCGGAGACCCCATTTCGGGCAAGCTGGCGCAGAACATCCTGACGCAGCTCTACGCCCTGCTCCAGAAGCGCTACCCCATCTACCCCAACGATGTGGACTACGCCGTGCGGGTGCTCAGCGAAGACGACCGCGTCAACCTGCAGGACATCTTTCTGGACACGGTCTACATCACCGCCAACAAGAAATCGGTGGCCCCCAAAAGCCGCGCCCAGAAAGAATATATTGACGCCATGCGCAGGTTTGATATCGTTTTCGGCATCGGACCGGCGGGAACCGGCAAAACCTATCTGGCCATGGCCATGGCAGTGGCGGCGCTGTCCAAGGGCCTCGTCAACCGCATCATACTGACGCGGCCGGCGGTGGAAGCCGGAGAGGCTCTGGGATTTCTGCCGGGTGACCTGGCCGACAAGATCGATCCATACCTGAGGCCGCTGTACGACGCACTGCATGACATGATGCGCTTTGAAAAGGCCGCCAGTCTGATGCAGCAGGGGGTCATCGAGGTCGCTCCCATCGCCTTCATGCGGGGACGCACCCTCAACGACTCCTTCGTCATTCTGGATGAAGCCCAGAACACCACCAGTGAGCAGATGAAAATGTTTCTGACGCGCATCGGATTCAACTCACGGGCGGTCATCACGGGCGACATCACCCAGATCGACCTGCCGGCGGCCAAGCATTCGGGCCTGGTGGAGGCCAAGGAGATTCTTCAGGGCATCGAGGGCATCAAGTTCGTTTTTTTCAGCAAAACCGACGTCATCCGACACCGGCTGGTGCAGGAGATTATCCGGGCCTACGAACAGCTCGAAGACAAACGGTCAAACCGATGAAGCTTAAGAAAAGAATACAGGCCGCGGCCGAGCACTTCAACAGCAGCCGTTCCGTGCGCTGGATCCTGCTGGTGGCCGTGACCGCCGCCTTCGTTTTTATCCTGCACCCGCGCCTGGTGATGACCACCGTGGACTACAAGCTGGGGGACATCGCCGACCGGGACATCAAGGCTCCCCGGGACTTCTTCGTGGAAGACCACGAGGCCACCGAGGCCCGCCGCCAGCAGGCCATGGACGAGGTCATGACCGTCTACGACTACGACCCCACCCTGGCCGGCCGTCTCAGTCGACGGGTGGAGCGGGCCTTTTCGCGCGTACGCAACGTCATCGAGAATGCCGGCGCCTCGTCCACCACCCGGGAGCCGTCCGCCGACCCTTCCGCGGAGGACATCGGCACCTCCAACCAGCGGGCCGAGTCGCTGCACGACGAGATTTGGCGTCTGAAGGACGCCTTCCAGGAAACTATCGGTTTCTTCGTCAGCGACGGTGCTTACCGTCTCCTTGAAAAGGAAAAATTCTCGCGGCACATTGCCGGGCTGATCCAGACCATCCTGACCTCGATTCTCAACCACGGGGTAGTGACCAGCAAGGAGATCCTGCTGCGCGAATCGCGCCGGGGCATCATTCTGCGTGATGTGCGCTCCAAGACCGAAAAGGTGGTCTCGGACCTGGACCGTTTCTACGGCCTGGACCGCGCGCGTGCCATGGTGAGAGAGACGGCCGCGCCGCTGCTCAACACCCTGAGCTACAATCTGCGCAACCTGATCATCGACTTTTCCCAGGCCATGATCCAGCCCAACATCACCCTCAACCGCAACGAGACCGCCGAACGCCGCCAGCGGGCGGCCGCGGCCGTCACGCCGGTGGTCTCGCGCGTCAAGGCCGGCGAGATGCTGCTGCGCGAGGGGCAGCGGGTAGGGCCTGTGCAGCTGCTGGAACTCGAGGCCCTGCGCAAGCAGACCCGCAACCAGCACCTGGTGCTCAACAGCCTGGGGGCGGCCGTGCTGATGATCTGCCTGCTGCTGATCAGCTACACCCTGTACTGCTGCCGGGAGCGCGACACCCAGCGGGCGCACAACAAGGACCTGCTGTTCATTGCCTGTGTGCTGGTCACCTTCTTCCTGATCACCGGCATATCCGCCTCCCTGACCCAGGCGTTTACCGCCCGGAGCGCCTTCTCGGTAACGGCCACCTCGGTGTACTACGGCATTCCGCTGGCCGCCGGCGCCATGACGGTATGCCTCTTTCTGGGCCTGAACATGGCCGTCTCGCTGGCCCTGGTGCTGAGCATCTGCGCGGCCCTGTTGCTGGAAAACAGCTTTTCGCTGTTTTTCTACTTCCTGCTTAGCAGCAGCATGGCCGCCTACTGGGTGCGCCACAGCCGCGAGCGTAAGATCTTCATCACCGCCGGGCTCAAGGTGGGTCTGCTCAACGTGCTGCTGGTCACGGCCCTGAATGTCTACCAGGGCAACAGCATCGGTTTCGCCACCTTCTGGGACTGGGGCTTCGCCTTTTCGGGCGGCATCGTGGCGGGCGTCATTACGGCCGGACTGGCCCCGCTGGTGGAGATGGCCTTCGGCTACCGCATGGACATCACCCTGCTGGAACTGGCCAACCTGGATCAGCCCATCCTGCGCCGTCTGATGATCGAGGCGCCCGGCACCTACCATCACTCGGTCATCGTGGGTTCCATGGTGGAGGCGGCCGCCTCCGAGATAGGAGCCAACCCCCTGCTGGCCAAGGTGTGCGGATATTACCACGACATCGGCAAAATCAAAAAACCGCTGTATTTCATTGAAAATCAGACCGACGGAAAGAACCGGCACAACAAGCTGGCGCCTTCCATGTCCAGCCTTATCCTCATGTCGCACATCAAGGAGGGCATGGAGATCGCCCGCCGCTACAGGCTGGGCCAGGACATCCGTGACGTCATCCAGCAGCATCACGGCACCAGCCTGATCCGCTATTTTTACGAAAAAGCCAAGCAGCAGAAGGGCGAGGACGCCGTCAACATCGACGATTTTCGCTACCCCGGCCCCCGGCCCCAGACCCGCGAGGCCGGGCTGGTGATGCTGGCCGACGTGGTCGAGGCCTCTTCGCGCACCCTGGAAAACCCAACGCCGTCGCGTATCCAGGGGCACGTGCAGCGCCAGATTAACCAGGTCTTCTCCGACGGCCAGCTGGACGAGTGCGAACTGACCCTCAAGGACCTGCACAGCATCGCCAAGAGCTTCAACAAGATTCTCAGCGGCATCCACCATCACCGCATCGAATACCCGGAAAACGCAGCCGCGGCCGGAAACGGCCGGGATCGGAAAAAGAACCGTAAAAATGGCAGTCCTGATAGAGAACCGGCAAAACTGCCTGCCGTTGTCGCAGGAAAACGTCCGTCGGACGGCGCAGGCCATCTTAGACGCCTTGGACAGTCCTGAGGCCGAGCTGTCGCTGCTGATCGTCGACGATCGCCGCATCGCCGAACTCAACCGGCAGTACCTGCAGCGCGAGGGGCCGACCAACGTGATCGCTTTCCCCATGCGCGAGGGCGAGACGAGCCAGCCGCCCACCCCCCTGTTGGGCGACGTGGTCATCTCGGCCGAAACCGCACAGCGAGAAGCCTTTGAGGCCGACATGGATGTATCGCTGCGCTTTGCCCAGCTGCTGGTCCACGGCATCCTGCACCTTTTCGGCTACGATCATGAATCCGGGGGCGCCGAGGCCCTGGAGATGGACGCCCGCAGCCACGAATTGCTCAACCGCATCGGCGACCGGGTCCAGGACCTCACAGACTGACGATCCGGCATGCCTTCCGCCCGCATCTCCATCATCACCTGCAGCATGGCGCAAACCCGGCGGCTGGGAGAGCGCATCGGCCGCCTGTGCGTGCCGGACACCATCCTGGCCCTGACCGGAGACCTGGGCTGCGGCAAGACCACCCTGGTGCAGGGCCTGGCCCGGGGCCTGGACGTGCCCGCGGGCTACTACATCACCAGCCCCACCTATACCTGGATCAACGAGTACCCCGGACGGCTGCCCCTGTTTCATGCCGACCTTTACCGCTTGACATCACCGGAGGAAATGGAGGATATCGGTTTGCCGGAACTCTTCCACGCCGGCGGCACGCTGGCCGTGGAGTGGGCCGACCGCGTGGCGGGACTGCTGCCCGGGGAGCGACTGTCGCTGACCATGGAGATCACAGACGACGCCCGGCGCAGCATCACCATGGCGGCCCGCGGCAGGGCCATGACCGATCTCTTGGACAACCTGTACATCTGGATGAAGGAGCAGAAATGGGTCTGATTGTACAAAAATACGGCGGCACCTCGGTGGCCGACGTGGACCGTATCCGCCACGTGGCCGACCGGGTCATCCAGACCGTCGAAAAAGGCGACCAATTGGTCGTCATCCTGTCGGCCATGGCCGGGGTGACGGACAAACTCCTGGACCTGGCCTCCCAGGCCGCCGAGATGCCGGACAAACGTGAACTGGACGTGCTGCTGGCCACCGGCGAGCAGACCACAGCCGCCCTGCTGGCCATCACGCTGCAGGCCCGCGGCTACCCGGCCCGCTCGCTGCTGGGTTTCCAGGCGGCCGTGCTTACCGACCACGACTTCGGCAATGCCCGCATCCTGGAGGTGGGCACCCAACGCATCCTGGATCTGCTGGACAAGAAGAACATCGTGGTGGTGGCCGGCTTCCAGGGTTGCGACCTGCAGGGGAATATCACCACTCTGGGCCGCGGCGGGTCGGACACCTCGGCCGTGGCCATTGCCGCCGCCCTGGGGGCCGACATGTGCGAAATCTACACCGACGTGGACGGCATCTACACCGCCGACCCCAACGTCTGCAGCCGCGCCCGCAAGCTGTCGCGTGTCACCTACGACGAGATGCTCAACATGGCCAGCCTGGGGGCCAAGGTGCTGCAGATCCGTTCGGTGGCTTTCGCCAAGAAATTCAACGTCCCCGTGCACGTACGCTCATCGTTTTCCGAGGAGGAGGGAACCATGGTTGTCAACAACGACGAGGCCGGAATGGAGAGTCTGGTGGTCTCCGCCGTCACCCACGACAAGAACGAAGCCCGCATCACCCTGAAAAAAGTGCCCGACCAGCCGGGCATCGCCGCCAAGATCTTCTCCCCCATCGCCGCCGCCGGCATCGTGGTGGACATGATCATCCAGAACACCCGCGAGGAAGGAGATACGGACCTGACCTTCACGGTTCCCAAATCGGACTACGCCCGGGCGCTGAAAATCGAGGAGAAGATCGCCGCCGAAATCGGGGCCGAACAGGTTTACGGGGACAGGGATATCGCCAAGATATCGGTTGTGGGCATGGGCATGAAGAACCATTCCGGGGTGGCCGCCACCATGTTCAACACCCTGGCACGCGAGAACATCAACATTCACATGATCACCACCTCGGAAATCCGTATTTCCTGCGTGGTGGACGAAAAGTACGCCGAGCTGGCCGTTCGCGTGCTGCACACCGCCTTCGGGCTGGACACCGAAGAGGAAAGGGACTGAAAAAAGGCATTCGCGATCAGGCGTCGGGTTTTGCCCTAGCGGATACCGAATCGCTTCTTCCAATGAAACGCTTCACCCCGGACCAGCTGGTACTGGCACTGATCCTGGCCACGGTCATCCTGGGCCTGGCGCTGTACCGCTACGCCGGCTTCGGCTCCTGACCCAGGGCCTCCCGGATTTGGCGGGCGATGGCCCCGGCCGCCGCCGCCGGGTCGGCGGCATCGCGAATGGGGCGCCCGATCACCACGTAGTCGGCTCCGGCAGCCACGGCGGCGGCCGGGGTGACGATGCGCCGCTGGTCGTCACGGACAGCCGCTTCCGCCGGCCGGATGCCGGGGGTGACGATCTTGAAATCGCCATCTGCGGCTTTTCTGACGGCGGCGGCTTCCAGTCCGGAGCAGATCACCCCGGCGCAGCCGGACGCCATGGCCATCCGCGCCCGGCGCACCACCTCGGCGGTCATGTCCGCCCCAGGCGGCGCGCTTCCGCCGGACCGGCCGGCCGGCCGGCTGGTGAGCACCGTGACGCCCAGAATCCCCACCTGCCCCGCCGCACCCGCCACGGCGGCCTCCAGCATGCGCCGCCCCCCGCTGCAGTGCACGGTGGCAAAAGCCACCCCCAGTTCCGCCATACCGGCCGTGGTGCGGCGCACCGTCTCGGGGATGTCATGCAGCTTCAGGTCCAGGAAAACCGGCGCACCCGACTTGCGGCGCACGTGGGCGACGATCGCCGGCCCCCCGCGCACGAACAGCTCCAGGCCAATCTTGAACATGCCCACCCGCCCCCGGAGCGACGCCAGGTACGGCTCGGCCGCCTGCGGTCCGGGGACATCCAGGGCGAAGATGATGTAATCCTGCGCACGGCGCTTCCGGCTATCGTTCATTTTTCGGGTCACCTCCCCTCCGGCGAGTACTGCCTGCTCGCGACAAGAGCTCGAAAAGCATTGGAATACAGCAGTAAAAAATGATATAATCATGATTTTGAGAAATTGTCGAGAATCGAAAATCGGGAATCAGCGCCCATGAAAATCACCGAACGGCAACAGCACCTGCTGCGCGACCTGCCCGGCATTGACCGTCTGCTGGAAATGGCGGCCGCCGACACGGCGCTTGCCGACACGCCCCGGGAGACCCTGACCCGCTGCGCGCGGCAGGTGATCGAGGGGCTGCGCAAGTCCATCCTGGCGGGACAAACGCCGGCTGTCGACCGCGCCGCCCTGGCGCTGCAGGCGGTGCTGGAAGACCTGCGCCGCACGGTGGCAGACCGCCTGGCCCCGCGCCTGGTGCGCTGCATCAACGCCACCGGCGTGGTGGTCCACACCAACCTTGGCCGCTCCCTGCTGGCGCCGCAGGCCCTGGAAAACGCAGTCCGCATCGGCGGACACTACTCCAACCTGGAGTTCGACCTGGCGCGCGGCCGCCGGGGATCGCGCTACAGCGCCGTGGAAGACCTGATCTGCGAGATCAGCGGGGCCGAGGCCGCCATGGTGGTCAACAACAACGCCGGGGCCGTGCTGCTGTGCCTGGAGACCGTGGCGCGCGGCCGGGAGGTGATCGTCTCGCGGGGGGAACTGGTGGAGATCGGCGGCGCTTTCCGCATCCCGGACGTGATGACCAAGAGCGGGGCCGTCCTGCGGGAAGTAGGCACCACCAACCGCACCCACCTGCGCGATTACCGCGGGGCCGTCAGTGAAAACACCGCCCTGCTGCTCAAGGTGCACGCCAGCAATTATGCCGTGGTGGGCTTCACCGCAGAAGTGTCCCTGGAAGAGATGGTGGCCCTGGGCCGGGAAACGGGGCTGCCGGTAATGCAGGACCTGGGCAGCGGCACCTTCATCGATTTCTCCCGTTACGGGCTGGCCGCCGAACCCACGGTGCAAGCCTCCGTGCGGGCCGGCGTGGACCTGGTGACCTTCAGCGGCGACAAACTGCTGGGCGGCCCCCAGGCCGGCATCATCGTGGGGAGCCGCGATCTGGTGGACCGCATCAAACGCAACCCGCTGACCCGTGCACTGCGCATCGACAAACTGACCCTGGCGTCCCTGGAGAGCACCCTGGCGCTTTATCGCGACCCGCGCACGGCGGTGGAACGCATCCCCACCCTGCGCATGCTGACCCGCTCCCGGGAGGACATCGACCTGGCGGCCCGCGCCCTGGCGGAGCAACTCCAGGCCCTGGACAGCCCCCGGCTGCAGGTCGAGCTGCTGGACCGGCCCTCGCGCGCCGGCGGCGGATCCCTGCCCCTGCTGGATCTTCCCAGCCGCTGTGTGGCCCTGCGCATCGCGGACCTCTCCGCCGGCCGCATCGAAAAACGCCTGCGCGGCGGACAGCCGCCGGTCATCGGCCGCATCGAAGACGACCGCTTCCTCATGGATCTGCGTACCGTGCAGGACGACGAACTCGATCTCATAACCGCCGCAGTCCGGAGACTGCTGCAAGAGGAAACTACATGACGGACCGCCCGACCCCGCCGTCGCCGGATTTTCCGGCGCACCGCAGCTCTTCGCAGGAATTTCTCTACAACCGGACCGAATCGCGCCCGCCGGAAGAAAAAATCGGCGATGTCCCCAGCCTGCGCGATACCGAGGCCTCCACCGAACTGATGCTGGCCTTTCCCAACCTGCTGACCCGCGAATCGTTCGTGCAGGAGGCCCTGGCCGGCATCGCCCACGAGGCGCGCTTTGCGGCCCTGGCAGTGCAGATCGACGCCGTGCACGAAGTAGAAGACGACGCCGACGAGCGCTGCGCCGCGGCCACCGGCAGCGTCCTGAAGGCCATCGAGGCCGTCTGCCAGCCCCTGCGGGGCGTGTGGGGGGAACTGGAGCCCGGCCTGCTGGGATGCTTTCTGCCCGAAGCGGACGAGGATCTCTGCCGCCAAAGCGCCGAGAAGCTACAGCGGGTGCTGGCCGAAGACACCACCGAAACGGTTTCCATCGGCATGGCGGTCTTTCCGTGCGCCGGCTTTCAGCGCGAAGACATCATGGACAACGCCCGCAAGGCCCTGGTGCACGCATCCTTTTTCGGTCCGGGCAGCCGGGTGCTCTTCGACAGCGTGAGCCTCAATATCAGCGGTGATCACTATTACCAGCACAACGACATCGACGCCGCCATGACCGAGTTCCGGCGGGCCCTGGAACTGGACCCCGACAACGTCAACGTGCACAACAGCCTGGGGGTCTGCCACGCCGTGCGGGGAGAATACGAACAGGCCCGGAAATCCTTCGAGGCCGCCCTGGCGGCCGACCCCGGCGAGGTCATGGCCACCTACAACCTGGGCCTGGTGCACGCCCTGAGCGGAGCGCACGCTAAGGCCCTGGAGGCCTTCGAGAAAGCCTGGCAGCTGGATGACGGTATCTTCGAGATCCCTTTCCAGGCCGGCCGGGCCTGTTTCGAACTCGGTGAATTCGACAAGGCTCTGGGTTTCTTCGACAAGGCCCTGGCGCTCAATGCCGATTACGCACCGGCCCTGCGCTTCCGCGGAAAGTGCCTGGAAGAAACCGGGCGCCCCCGCGAGGCCATCGACAATTACATCAAGGCCGTCAAGCGCAACCCCAACGACGCCGAGGCCCTCTCCAGCCTGGGGCACCTGTACGCCGAGCAGGGCGAGAACCTGGAAATCGCCATCATCTTCTGCCGGCAAAGCGTGGACATCGCACCGCACAACGGGCTCTACCACCACCGCCTGGCCCGCCTCCACCTGCGTGAAGGCCGGCTGGAAGAGGCCGTCGAAGCCTTTCAGCGTGCCGCCGATCTGGGCCACGACGTGGGCGAGGACCTGGACAAAGCACGCGAACAGCTGGCCGCCCGGGAGGCCCGGGCCTCCTAACAGCCTTGATATGCCGCCGGCCGTGGTTAGCTTAGGTTTCGAGGCCGGCACGGGCGCCTCGGCCAAGATAGACACTTGCAATCGGAGACAAGCGTTCCGGCAGGGACCGCAATCGCCGGCAACGGAAACGGCACCCTTTTGAAAGGAAGATAAACAATGCCCATCTACGAATATCACTGCAACCGCTGCAGCCACGACTTCGAGTACCTGGTGCTGGGAGGAGACGAGCCCGGCGAATGCCCGCAGTGCGGTGCGGCCGACGTCTGCCGCCTGATGTCCGCCTGCGGCTTCGTGTCCAAGGGCGCCGGCGGTGAGACCGTCAGCAGTTCGGCCGGCAGTTCCTGCAGCGGCTGCTCGGCCACCAGCTGTGCGGGTTGCAGCCACTGATGCCCCCGTCACTCACCATCGGCACACGCGGCAGCAAGCTGGCTCTGTGGCAGGCGCAATGGGTCCGGTCGCTGCTGCGGCAGGCGCACCCGCAGCTCACCGTCGACCTCCAGATCATCAAGACCCGCGGCGACAAGATCCTGGACGTTCCGCTGGCCAAGGTGGGCGGCAAGGGGCTCTTCGTCAAAGAGATCGAGCAGGCCCTGCTGTCCGGCCAGATCGACCTGGCCGTGCACAGCATGAAGGACATGCCGGCCGAAATCCCCGAGGGGCTGCAGATCACGGCCGTTCCACGCCGCGAGTCGCCCCACGATGTGCTCATCTCCGGCACAGGCCTCCGGCTGGATGAACTGCCGGAAGGTGCCGGCGTCGGCACCAGCAGCCTGCGGCGCTCGGCCCAGCTGCTGGCGCGGCGTCCGGACCTGCGGATCGTTCCCCTGCGCGGCAACCTGGACACGCGCCTCAGAAAGCTCGACGAGGGCCGGATGGACGCCATCGTGCTGGCCGCCGCCGGCGTCCGGCGGCTGGGCCTGGCCGAGCGCATCACCGAAGTACTGGACGAAACGGTCATGCTGCCGGCCGTGGGACAGGGCGCCCTGTGCATCGAAACGCGGGCAGCGGACCCATCCGTTTCCCTGGTGGCGCCCCTGGACGATGCCGCCACGCACGTCGTGGTGGACGGCGAGCGCGCCTTTTTGAACCGGCTGCAGGGCGGCTGCCAGGTACCCGTGGCCGCCCACGGCAAACTCGACGGCGAGCGCTTCACCCTGTTGGGACTTGTGGCCACCCTGGATGGCGGCAGGGTAATCAAAGATCAACTGGCGGGACCGGCACGGGACAGCCGGCGGATCGGCCTGCAACTGGCCGAACGGCTGCTGGCCAGGGGCGCCGACGCCATTCTCGAAAGCCTCATGAACAATGACCACTGAACCCCATATCGGCAAAGTATTCCTGGTGGGCGCCGGTCCCGGCGACCCCGGGCTGCTGACCATCAAGGGGCGGGACTGCATCCGACGGGCCGACGTGCTCGTCTATGATTACCTGGCCGCGCCGGCGCTGCTGGCGCATGCCGGTGAAACGGCCGAAAAAATCTACGTGGGCAAGAAGGGCGGCGATCACACCCTCAGCCAGGAGGGCATCAACGCCCTGATCGTGGAAAAGGCCCGCGCGGGAAACGTGGTCACACGGCTCAAGGGCGGTGACCCCTTTATTTTCGGTCGCGGCGGCGAAGAGGCGCAGGTGCTGGCAGAGGCCGGTATTGCCTTTGAAATCGTGCCCGGCGTGACTTCGGCCATCGCGGCCCCGGCCTACGCCGGCATCCCCCTGACCCACCGGAAAATGGTATCGTCGCTGACCTTCATCACGGGCCACGAAGACCCCACCAAGCCGGACTCCCGCATCGACTGGCGGGCCCTGGCCGCGGGCGGGGGCACGCTGGTGTTCCTCATGGGCGTCCGCAACCTGCCCCACATCACGGCTCGCCTGCTGGAAAACGGCCTGGCGCCGCAGACCCCGGTGGCACTGGTGCGCTGGGGCACCACAGCCCGCCAGGTGACGGTCACCGGCTGTCTGGAAAACATCGTGCAAAATGTGGCCGAGGCCGGCCTGAAGGCGCCGGCCGTCATCGTGGTAGGCGACGTGGTGGCCCTGCGAAACGAGCTGAAGTGGTTCGAAAACCGCCCCCTGTGGGGCCGGCGCGTGGTGGTCACCCGCGCCCGGCAGCAGGCCAGCGAGCTGGTGGACCGACTGGCGCAGCTGGGCGCCGAGTGCCTGGAGGTGCCCACCATCGAGATCGTGCCGCCCGAAGACTGGGGACCACTGGACGGCGCCATCGGGGAACTGGAGCGCTACGACTGGGTGGTGTTCACCAGCGTCAACGGGGTGTCTTTTTTCTTCGAACGCCTTTTTGCCGCCGGCCGTGACGCCCGCGCCCTGGGCGGCCTGCGCACCGCCGTCATCGGGCCGGCCACCGCCGGCCGGCTGCGCCAATACGGCGTCACCGCCGACGTGGTGCCGCGCAACTACCGCGCCGAATCCGTGGTGGAGGCCTTTGCCGGACAGGACGTAGCCGGCCGCCGCATCCTGCTGCCGCGGGCCCGGCAGGCGCGGCCCATCCTGCCGGAGGAACTCTCCCGCATGGGCGCCGAGGTCCACGAAATCGCGGTCTACGACACCCGGTTGGCCGACGGTGACCGGGAGGCGCTGCTGCAGGCGCTGCAACTGGGGCGCGTCGACCTGGTGACCTTCACCAGTTCGTCAACGGTGAAAAATTTCCGGCGTTTCCTGCCGGAGCAAGGCTTCGAAGATCTGATGCGGGACGTCACCATCGCCAGCATCGGCCCCATCACCTCGCGCACGGCGGAGGAACTGGGATTCACGGTACACGTGCAGGCCCGCCAGTACACCATCGACGGCCTGTGCGAGGCCATTGTGGAGCATTACACATGACCGCCCAACTGATCGACAAATACCACCGCAATCTCAACTACCTGCGGGTTTCCATCACCGACCGCTGCAACCTAGAGTGCGTCTATTGCCGCCCGGGGGGGCTGATCCCCATCCTGCCGCACGCCGAAATCCTGACCTACGAGGAAATCCTGCGGATCGTCGGCGTGGGACTCGGGCTGGGCATTTCCAAAGTGCGCATCACGGGCGGAGAACCCCTGGTGCGGCGTGGTGTCTTTGACTTTCTCCAAAAAGTGGCACAACTCGAAGGCATCCGGGACCTGTCGCTGACCACCAACGGCGTGATGCTGCGCGATAACATCGAACGTATCCGCACGGCCGGCATCCGCCGCATCAACGTGAGCCTGGACACATTGGACCCCCGGCGCTACCACCGCATCACGGGACGCAACTGTTTCGACCGCGTCTGGCAGGGCATCGAGGAAGCCCACGCCGCGGGCATCTCCCCCATCAAGATCAACGTAGTGGCCCTGCGGGGCGTCAACGACGACGAACTGACGGACATGGCCGCACTCTCTCTGAAGTACCCTTTCCACATCCGCTTCATCGAGTACATGCCCATGGGAATGGCCGCCCGGCGGGAAAAGGAAAAAACCATGCTGACGCCCGAGATCCGGCGGCACGTGGAAACCCTGGGGGAGCTGTCCCCGGTCCACCGCGACGCCAGCGACGGGCCGGCCGAACGTTTCCGACTGGAGGGCGCCAAGGGGGAAATCGGGTTCATCAGTGCCATCAGCCAGCATTTTTGCCGCCAGTGCAACCGGCTGCGGCTGACGGCCAGCGGCCAGCTGCGCTCCTGCCTGCTCTCGGACCGGCAGGTGGACCTGAAAACGCCCCTGCGGGCCGGCTGCAGCGACGACGACATTGCCGCCATCTTTTTCGAGGCCGTGCGGCACAAGCCTTCGGCCCACCGCCTGGCCTCCCAACAGAACGTCAAGGGGCAAATGTCGGCCATCGGGGGCTGAAAGCGGCAGGGACGCCGGGTCAGCTGCGCAGGGTGGCTGTCAGGCGCAGTGGGTGGCTGAGGAGATCGAGGGCGTCGGCGGCGGAAGTGCAGACCACGTCGGCCGCCAGGAGGGTGCGCATGCAGGCGCCCTCGTCCAGGATCAGGGCCACTCCCAGGGCCGAAGCCTCCAGCATCAGGCGGTCGTTGCGGCCGTTGCCCATGCTGACCGTGCGACGGGCACCCAGTTTGTTGACGTAGGCCAGCTTGCCGGCATCCTGGTTTTGCGCCGGCAGCACGGTCACCCTGCAGGGGACGTCGGCCATTTCGGCCGCTACCCGCCCGAAGGTGTCGGCCGTGATGATGTGCACCTGCAGGTCCGTCGCCAGGGACGTCAGCCTTTCACGCACCCCCTCGCAGCAATTGCCGTCCACGGCCAGCGTGCCGTTGTAGTCCAGCACCAGGTGTTCCAGCTGAAGCCGCCCCCAGCCTGGAATTTCGACGTCGATCATCGTTTGCCTCCGGTTCCGTCCGGTCATAACCGCGGTCCCAACGCAACATGCGCAATCCACATGAAAAACCGCTCCGGAAAAGGCCCCTCAGTCGAAGGGTGTCAGGCTCTGCATGCCATCTTCGGTGACCAGCACCGTCTGCTCGAACTGGGCCGACAGGGACCCGTCGCGGGTCACCGCCGTCCAGTTGTCATCCAGCACGGTCAGGTGCCGGCGCCCCAGGTTGATCATCGGTTCGATGGTAAAGACCATGCCCGGCACCAGGACCACCCCCTCCCCCCGCCGGCCGTAGTGAAAGATCTGGGGCGGCTCGTGGAAGTCGAATCCCACCCCGTGCCCCACGAACTCCCGCACCACGCTGCATCCCTGCCCCTCGGCATGGCACTGGATAGCCCAGCCGATGTCGCCGGTGGTGTTGCCCGGTTTGACCATCTGCATGCCGGACTTCAGGCACTGGCGCGCCACGGCCACAATCTTGCGCGCCTCGGGACCGGGCTCGCCGATAAAAAAAGTCTTGTTGGCATCGGCGTAGTAACCGTTCAGGATAGGGGTCACATCCACGTTGACGATGTCGCCGGGGTTGAGCACCCGCTCCCCGGGAATGCCGTGGCAGATGACCTCGTTGACCGACACGCACACGCTCTTGGGAAACCCGCGGTAGTTAAGCGGGGCCGGCGTGGCACCGCGGGACAGGGTGAATTCGTGCACCAACGTGTTGATCTCGTCGGTGATCATTCCCGGTCGCAGGTGGGCCTCCACCAGATCCAGCGTTTCAATGGCCAGCCGCCCGGCCCGGCGAATGGCCTCGACGTCCTCGGCGTTTTTCAGCCGGATGCCGTATTTGCGGGCGTAAACCGCCTTCAGGTTCTCCTGCTCGCCGTGGTCCTTTCCGTAGCAGCACTTCTTGTATTTGCGGCCGCTGCCGCACGGGCAGGGGTTATTGCGACCCACCTTGACCGTCTTGGATTTATGTTTCAAAATCGATATTTCCTTTGATTCGATGCGCGGCCCCGAAAGTTTCGTGTTGACAGGACTCGGCTTCCGGTTCACAAAGATTGCTTTACACGAACCTTTTGGTCATTATGATTCCCCATGTCGGGGAAGTCAACCCGCAACATGGGCGATGTGCGATCCATGAAGGCAAAATCCAGGGCCACTTCCCGGGGCCGCAGGTGGGTGTGGGGGCTGGCGGCACTGCTGATAGCGGCCGTGCTGGCCACGGCCCTGTACTGCGGTTACCTGGCGGTACACATCAAGGTGCGCTTCGACGGCCGACGCTGGCGCATCCCCTCCCAGGTTTACAGCGACACCACGCTGCTTTACCCCGGCCAGCGCATCAACCGGCGCCTGCTGCGCGACAAGCTGACCGCTCTGGCCTACCGCAGGGTCGACCACTCCCCGCGCCACAAGGGCGAATTCCAGCAAAGCCGGGAGCAATGGCGCCTGTTTCTGCGGGAACTAAAGACTCCCGCCAGCCACCGCGCCGCCATGCGTGTGAACCTGCGCCTGCAGGGCAGCCGCATCGTATCCATCACCGATGCCGACGGCCGGCCGGTTCCGCTGCTGGAACTGGAGCCCGAACGGGTCATGCTGTTTTTCGGTCCCCAGCGGGAACAGCGTCTGCTGGTGTCCCTTGACCAGTTGCCCGAGCACCTCGTCAAGGCGGTGCTGGCTATCGAGGACAGCCGTTTCTATACGCACCACGGGATCGACCCCCGGGGGCTGGCGCGGGCGCTGCTGGCCAATCTGCGCCACGGCGCCGTGCGCCAGGGCGGGTCCACCATTACCCAGCAACTGGCCAAGAACTATTTTCTGACACCCGAACGCACGCTGGGGCGCAAATTTCGGGAGATGCTCATCGCCCTGACCATGGAGCAGCTTTACGACAAGAACGAGATTCTGGAAATCTATCTCAACGAGATCTATTTCGGCCAAAACGGATCGGTCTCGATCAACGGCGTCGGCGAAGCCGCACGCTATTATTTCGGCAAGCCGGCGGCCAAACTGTCCCTGGCCGAATCCGCTACCCTGGCCGGCATGATCCGGGCGCCCAACATCTACTCCCCCTATCTGCACCCCGACCGCGCCCGCCGGCGGCGCAACGTGGTGCTTCAGGCAATGGTCCGCAGGGGCTGGCTGACGCCGGACCGGGCACGCCGTGCCGCCGCCCGGCCGATGCATACCGCCGGAAACGAGCGTTACCACCGCAAGGCCCCCTATTTCATCGATTACCTGGCCGGCCAACTGGCAGACCTCTACTCTCCTGAAGCGCTTTCCAGCCTGGGCCTTTCCATTTACACCACCCTTGACACCCAGGTGCAGGCGGCGGCCGAACAGGCGCTCTCGCGGGGCCTGGCCCGACTGGAAAAGCGGCACCCCCGGCTCAGGGGCAAGGGGCTGCAGGGCGCCGTGATCGTCATGCAGCCACGCAGTGGTGCGGTGCTGGCCATGGTGGGCGGGCGGGACTACCGCCGCAGCCAGTTCAACCGCGCCACCCGCGCCCGGCGCCAGCCCGGCAGCACTTTCAAGCCCTTCGTCTATGCCGCGGCCCTGGACCGCTTCACCCCGGCGTCGGTATTCGCCAACACGCCGGCCACTTACACGGTGGAGGGGAAAACCTGGCGTCCGCGGAACTTCCACGCCCACGGCCCGCCACGGCTTCGCATGCGGGAGGCCCTGGCGCGCTCGGCCAACCTGGCCACGGTGGATATGGCCATTCAAACGGGCCTCGAACATGTCGTCGAAACCGTGAAAAAATTCGGTTTCAGCACCCCCCTGAAACCCTACCCGTCCCTGGCGCTGGGCGCTTTCGAGGTCATCCCGCTGGAACTGGCCCGCGCTTACGGCGCTTTCGCCGCCGACGGCCGGCTGGCCTTTCCGCTTTCGGTAAAGGAGATCGCGGACGAGCAGGGGAAGGTGCTCAAGCGCCGCTACATGACCATCGCGCCCGTCATCGACGCGGCCAGGGCCTACCTGGTGACCTCCATGCTGGGCAGCGTGGTGGCCGAGGGCACCGCGCGGGGACTGCGGTCCGCCGGCATCGATTTCCCGGTGGCCGCCAAGACCGGAACCACCAACGGCTACCGTGACGCCTGGTTCGTGGGGTACACGCCGGACATCCTGATCCTGGTATGGGTGGGCCTGGACAGCGGGGGCTCCATCGGCGCCACCGGCGCCCAGGCGGCCATGCCCATATGGGCCGACATCGCCAAAACCATCGTCCACCAGATACCAGGAAACGGCTTTCGCCGCCCGCCCGGGGTGGTGACGCGCGTCATCTGCAGCCAGAGCGGACAGTTGGCCGTTCCCGGGCGCTGCCCGCATCCCATGGAGGAAGTCTTTCTTGAAAATCTCGTGCCCACGCATTACTGTGCCCTTCACGGGGGACCTCCCCGATCGCAGAGACCCGACGGATTTAACACACCGGAAATGAGATGACGCGACTCAAGAACATCCTGTTGCTCGCAGCCATGACGGCACTGGCCGCCTGCGCCCAGTCCTATGTCGAAGGCCAGCTCACCAGGCCGCCGCCTGCAGCGGCGCAGGCGCTGTCGGCCAAGCCGCCGGTCATGGACGCCGACAGGGGCGGCCGGGGCCCCTCGCCCGGTGCCACGGCATCGCTCAATCTCCGGCGCCAGGCGGTGGGCCTCATCGCCGACGGGCGGTTGGAGGAGGCCATCCGCATTCTGGAGCGGGCCGTCAACCTGGCGCCCTCCGACGGTGTCAACTACTATTACCTGGCCGAGGCCTGGCGCCGCAAGGGCAACACGGCCCGGGCGCTGGAGTTCAACCGGCTGGCGCAACTGTACCTGGGCGATTCCCCGGACTGGCAGTCAAACCTGCAAAACCAGCGCCGCGCCATCGTCTCGCCATAGCGGCACCCGCCGTGCCCGGCCAGCAGCCGGGTGAAACGGACGGGTACTGTGCACCGCCATGCCGACACTCTCTGCGGGGGCCGACGACCAGGCGGACGCAGAACGAAACCCGACGGAACATGTCGGAGCTGGAGGCCGATGATGCCATTTGCAGACCGAACCGATCACCTGCAGGCCGAGGGTGCTTATGCCGTTCTGGCCAAAGCCCAGTCGCTGGAGGCGGCCGGCCGTAAAATCATCCACCTGGAAATCGGACAGCCGGATTTCGATACCTTCGACGATATCCGACTCGCCGGGGTGCGGGCCATCGCAAGCGGCAAAACCCGCTATACCCCGGCCGAGGGAATGACCGCCCTGCGGCGTGCGATCGCGGCGGATGCCTCCGCCCGGCGGGGTGTCGACATCTCGCCGGAGCAGGTGGTCGTCAGCCCGGGCGGGAAGCCCAACCTCTTCTTCCCGACACTGGCGCTGGTCAATCCCGGAGACGAAGTGATTTACCCCAATCCGGGTTTTCCCACCTACGAAGCCATGATCCGGGTCGCAGGCGGTATTCCCGTTCCCGTGCCGCTGGTCGAGGAAAACGGTTTCTCCTTTGATCTGGACGTGTTCGACCGACGCATCGGCGAAAAAACCCGGATGATCATCATCAACTCACCGGGCAACCCCACCGGCGGCATCATCCCCCCGGCCGATCTGGCGCACATCGCTTCCGCGGCCGAAAAATACGATGCGTGGGTGCTTTCCGATGAGATATATTCGCGTATCGTCTACGACGGGGTGCAGGATGCACCCTCCATCTATACACTGCCCGGGATGGCGCGGCGCACCATCGTCATGGACGGTTTTTCGAAAACCTATGCCATGACCGGCTGGCGGCTGGGCTACGGCATCATGCCCGAAGAGCTGGCGCGGCGTGTCGGGCTGCTGGTGACGCACGCCCTGGGATCGACCGCCGAGTTTACCCAGTACGCGGGCCTGCAGGCCCTGACCGGTGACCAGGGTCAGGTCCACGACGTCGTGGCGCAGTACGAGAAACGCCGCAACACCATCGTGGACGGCCTCAACAGCCTGCCCGGCATATCGTGCCGCAAACCGCAGGGCGCCTTCTACGTGTTCCCGAACATCACGGCCCTGGGAAAATCGTCGGCCGAAATCGCCGAACGGTTCCTGGAAGAAGCCGGCGTGGCGCTGCTGCCCGGTACATCTTTCGGAGAGATGGGAGAGGGATACCTGCGTTTGTCGTACGCCACTTCCCGGGAAAGTATCGAAGCCGCCATTGCGAAGATGGCCGAGATTCTGGGATAGCGGAAGAGCCGCACAGAACCTGCGCCGGCTGAAAATTTTTCTGGGATTTGCAATGAAATCCACACGCCTGATCGCCATCAGTGCGTCACTGATCGTCGGCACGCTGCTGATGGGCGCCAAGTTCTACGTCTACCACCTGACCGGCTCTTCGGCCGTGCTGTCGGATGCGCTGGAGTCCATCATCAACGTGGTGGCCGCCCTGTTCGCCATGGGCAGCATCCTGCTGGCGGCCAAGCCGGCCGACGAGAGCCACCCCTACGGGCACGGCAAGATCGAATACTTTTCGGCTGGCTTCGAGGGCGCGCTGATCATCCTGGCGGCCCTGGGGATCTTCCGGTCGGCCTGGGAGCACCTGCTGCGGCCCGGCGGCATCAGCAACCTGGACGCCGGCCTGCTGATACTGGCCGCCACGGCGGTGGTCAACCTGCTGCTGGGCATCGTGCTGGTGAGGGTGGGACGCCGCACCCGCTCGCTGACGCTGGAAGCAGACGGCCGCCACGTGCTCAGCGACGTCTACACCTCGGTGGCGGTGCTGGCGGGGCTGCTGCTGGTGCGCCTGACCGGCTGGCTGTGGGTCGACGGCGCCGTGGCCGCCCTGGTAGGCCTGAATATCCTGATCATCGGGGCCGGCCTGGTGCGCCGCAGTTTTCGGGGCCTGATGGACGCTTCGGACCCGGAACTGCTGCAGGAAGTCTCCAACCTGTTAAACCGTCACCGGAGACCGGTGTGGATCGACATCCACAAGCTGCGGGCCTTTCGGTCGGGGGAACAGATCCACATCGACTTTCACCTCATCCTGCCCCGCGACTTTTCCCTGGAAGAGGCCCACCGCGAGGCCGATGCCGCCGAGAAGCTTATCGTGCGCCACCTGGGCGGGCAGGCCAAGGTGCTGATCCACATGGACCCCTGCATGGACACCGACTGCCCGGTATGCGTGCGGCGCATCTGCGATCTGCGCAACGGCGCCTTCGAGGGGCGGCAGAAGTGGGAGCGGCGCAAGCTGATGGCCCTCGGCGACAGCGGGGACGGCCAGGGGAATTAGGACCGGCGGCCCGCTTTCACACCACCGCAGGGAACCGCCATCAGCGCGATTTGCGCTTTTTTTTCGCCTTGCGGGGCTCTTCGGGCTCAGCAGGGGTGGCCGCCTCCCGGCGTACGGCCTGGTCCACGGTCCGGTAAACGCTGTTGAACAGCTCCGGAAAGCCCGTGGGCGACACCCGGCCCACCTCGATGAACTTGACCACGATCTCCTTGCTGGCCCGCAGCACCTGCTCTTCCATAGACGCCATTTTGCTTTTGCCTCCGTCGTTTCCTGGGCCTGCCCGAAAGCCGCGCAGGCCGATTTTTCGTACACATGCATCTTCCCACAGCACACCTCGTGCTGTAAACCCCCGCGTACAGGTTCCGGCGGCATTGCCGGCCGACACCGGCATCCCGATGCAGGCGCCTGTCGAGTTACACTTTGACAGATCACAAATAATCCACTATGAACAGCTTTCAACCGTTGGAACGTTTTGCAAATTCGACTGCTACACCGGAGTATTTCGCCATGCCGAACCCATCGACCGCAGACGGCGCCCGCTTTGACATCGGCAGCGCCGACAGCATCGACGCCGGGCTGCTGGAAGCCCTGCCCTACCAGTACGCATCGCGGCGGGACGTGGACATCACCATCCGCAATCCGGAATACACCTCGGTGTGCCCCATGACCGGCCTGCCGGATTTCGGTTGCATCACCATTACCTACCGACCGGACGCGTCCATCGTGGAACTCAAGTCCCTTAAATACTACCTGCTGCAGTTCCGCAACGTGGGAATTTTCTACGAGCACCTGGTCAACCGCATCCTGGACGACCTGGTGGCCGTGCTGAGCCCCAAGAGGATGCAGGTGCGGGGTGAGTTTACCGCCCGCGGCGGCATCACGTCCGAAATCACGGCCGAGTATCGAAAAACATGACACGTATGCATCCCCGCCGCCGACTTTTTCGCCAATTGATGATCCTGGCCGCGGTTTTGTTGCTGGCACTGACGATCGGCTGCAGCACGGTGTCCAAGGTCGTCAAGCTGCCCGGTAAGGTCGTTCACCGGATCCGCGTAAAAGACAGCGACCTGCGCAAAACCGTGGCATTCACCCCCTTTTTCGACACGACCTTCGTCCGTGACCGGGGCGTGGCCGCCGATTTTGAACAACGCATTATCGAGCAGTTCCGCAAGCAGTGCACCAGAACCATCATCCTGACACCCGATAACCCCGAATTCCCGTCCGACCTGCGCCGGCTCCCGACGCTTGCCAGCGGTGCCCTGGACGATTTCACGCTGGCCCGCATCGGACGCCGGCTGGGCCTGAACGCCATCGTGACCGGCGGGGTGCTCAACATCAGCGGAGACTGGAAGGAAAAGGGGTTCTGGTGGTTCAAGGACCGCAAACCGGAGATCAAAATTGCCCTGCTGGTGTCCATCTACGATACCGAGACCGGCAGCAAGATACTGGATGAAAGCCTGGTGCACGCCTTCCTGGTGGACGAAAACGACCTGGAGGCCATCAAGGCCAAGAACGAGTCCGGCATCCGGCTGATGGAAGAGGCCCTGGGCGAGGCGGCCCGGGATCTGACCGAACGGGCCTGCGAGCGGCTGAGTGAGCTGTCCTGGAAGTGCTATGTCAGGAGCGCCGTCGGCGACAAAATTATCCTGTCGGCCGGAAGCCGCAGCGGCCTCAAGCCCGGCCGCAAGATGAGCGTCTATGCCCAGGGGGAAGTCCTCGAAGGCGTCGGCGGCCTCAAATACATCCGGCGCGGCGAGAAGCTGGCCGACATCGAGGTGACCGCCGTCACCGATGACAGCGCCGAAGCATCGCTCATCTCAGGGGAAACGGTGCGCGTCGGCGATACGGCGATTCCCGATTGATGCGCCGGCGGTAGTCCTCCAGACAGCGGCGCACGTCGGCCCGCGAGCCAAGGCGCTTGATGGACTCGCGGAAGCGTCCCGCCATGGGAAGCCCCTTGACAAACCATCCCAATCGGCTGCGCAGCATGCGGCAGGCGTGCGGTTCCCCGTAGTGGGCCACACAGGCATCGGCATAAGCCGCCATCAGCTCGAAACGCTCCTCGAGAGCCACCGGCTGCGGGCGCCGTCCCTCCATCAACGCCAGGATCTGGGGAAAAATCCACGGATTGCCCACCGCCCAGCGTGCAATCATGACCCCGTCACAGCCGGTCTCTTCCAGCATGCGCAGCGCATCCTCTGCTGTGCGCACATCGCCGTTGCCAATCACGGGCAGTCCCACCGCCGCTTTGACGCGACGGATGACGGACCAGTCGGCGCTTCCCGAAAAACCCTGGGCGGCGCTACGTGGGTGGACCGCCAAGGCGTCTACGCCGCACTCCTCCGCGATGGCGGCGATTTCCAGGGCCTGGCGGCCCGAGGTGTCCCAGCCGGAGCGCACTTTGATGGTCAGGGGGATATCGACGGCTTCGCGCACGGCGCTCAGGACCTCGCGGGTGCGGCCGGGGTCCCGCATCAGGGCCACCCCGGATCCGGTCTTGACGATCTTTCGAACGGCGCAGCCGAAATTGATGTCCAGCACGTCGGCCCCGGCGTCCGCCACCATAACCGCCGCGCGGGCCATGATTTCCGGGTCACTGCCGAAAATCTGGATGCTGAGCGGCTTCTCATCCGCCCGGCTGGCCATCATGCGGTGGGTCTTGGGCGAGCCGTGGCACAGCCCGTTGGCGCTGATCATTTCCGAGCACACCAGCGCACAGCCCGCCTTGCGCACCACGCGCCGCCAGGGCAGGTCCGTGATGCCCGCCATGGGCCCCATCACCAGGGGGTTGTCCAGTGTCAGCGATCCGATTTTCATTTTTCGAGGTTCATCGTCTTTCTTTTTGAAATTCATCAGCAGGCCAAAATGAAACAATCATAAGAGCCTCGGTTTGTCCATGCCCAAACAGCGAAAATTTCCAGAAAAATCCGCACTAGGGTGAGGCGCATCCTTATATCATTGCTTGCGCGCCCACGGAGCACCTCGAATGTTGCCTTCTCCTGGATATCCCTTAAAATTCCATAAGTTGCCGACCGAAACATGACGTCGAGGAGGCAAATTTGTTAGTGGTCCAAAGCAATGATACCGTGTCCACCTGATCGTTTCTCTGGACAAATGTCTAATCCAAGGCATCCCTCAGCGGCGTTTCGGCTCCAAACATCTGCAGGGTTATCTGGATGAATTCGTATTCCGGTTCAACCGATAAAATCGAAATTCATTGGGGAAAAGTTTAGGCGCATCGTCGAACAGGTTATGAACTCTTTGAAAATATAATGTAGAAAAATTAATTCGATATCGAATTTTTTTCAGTCTACGCTGAAAAGGGCCTTAACCAACAGAAATAACTTGCTTAACGTCTTTAAATATGCGATAGAATTTGCAAAAAAAACACCATTAACCCACCATTCTATTGCAAATTTTCAACATGAACCCCAGGCAATCCGCGTAGCAAAATCGGCAAAAGGATCTGTTCGGGTAGAGCTGGAAAGGATCATTTCTCCCCGTCGACACGGGCTATCGTGGCCATGATCACCAGGGCGACATCAATGTGCATTTCGACAACCGTCGAAGAGGCAGGACGCCACGAAGGCTCTGGCATTGGACGAAACGGTGGGCCGCCATAGAGCCCGGCATCGGACATCTGAAGCGGAAGCACCGCATGGATGGCAACAGACTGAAAAGTAAGGTTTTCCGTATTGGCGAATGATAGGAGTTATAAGCATGAATGACAAAACAATAGCTTATATCCTTGAAAACGTTCCGGCGATGATCGCTTTTCATGACACGGAACAAAACATCGTCTGGGGCAACAGGGATTATCGTGATGCCTGTGGGATCGATGCCGACCAACTTGCGGGCAAAAAATGCTGGATAGCGTGGGGCTTGTCAAAACCGTGCCAAAACTGTCCTGTGAAGGTAGCCCTCAATACTGGGAAATCGGCAGAGGCCGTTATAACCCGAGAAGGCCAGGGACATTGGCCTGAAAATCAAGGGGCCTGGCACGTGAGGGCAACACCTGCCACCGACGACCAGGGTAATATCATAGGCGCGATAGCGTTGGCCTTTGAAATCACTAAAAGAAAAAGCAGAGAGAAAATCAGGCTTGAGGAGGCGCAAGACCGATTTCGGGCCATTGCGGAAAACGCCCTGGATGCGATTGTTCTGATCGATGAAGAAGGCAAGGTGGTATATTGGAATCCTGCGGCGGAAAAAATGTTTGGTTACCATGCTGCGGAAGTAATGGGGAAAGATGTGCATGCCGTACTTATGCCTGAAGAATACCAGGAGCGCTTTAAAAAAGGATTTGAGGAGTTCCGCAAGACCGGCAAGGGACCGGCTGTAGGCAAAGTGATAGAACTTACCGCCAAACTAAAGCCTGGGACGAAAATCCCTATTGAGATTTCGGTTGCTCCGATCCGAATAGGTGAGAACGTATGGGTCTGCGCGATTATTCGAGACATCAGCGCAAGAAAGAGATTGATCGAAGACCTTCAGCAGACAAGAGACTTGCTCCAGGCGGTTTTAGACAATATTCCGTTGATGATCAAAATGTATGACCCCGATGGGAGGATACTGCTACTCAACAAAACTTTCGAGAACCTTATTGGATGGAGCAAGGAAGAGGCAGAAAAAGTTGACCTGATGCAGGAGATCTATCCTGACCCGGCATATCGACAAAAAGCGTGGAAATTCATGCGGTCCACGGCTCGCGAATGGCGGGAATTCAGTATAAAGACAAAAAATGGTGATATCGTCGAAAGCGTGTGGACCAACATCCGTCTTCCGGACGGAAACCAGATCGGAATCGGTATGGATATTCGCGACCTCTTAGCGAAAGACAATGCTCTGAAGGAGAGCCAAAAGCGCTTCGATCTGCTGGTTAGCCGCCTCAACGACGTGATCTGGTCCGCCAAAATGAACGGATCAATTATTGAGGCAAATCATGCCTTTGAAACTGTTTATGGAATATCTGAGGAGGATTTAAAAAGAAACCCGGGACTGTGGCTTGAGGTGGTTCACCCGGAAGATCGAAGGATTGCTGAAGACAGCGCAAGACAATTACGGAATACGGGACTGGCGGAAGCGGAGTATCGTATCGTCCGGCCGGATGGAGAAGTCCGCTGGATCCGAGACCGCAAGTCGCTCATTTACAATGAAAAAGGTCAACCCAAGCAAATGGGCGGCATAATAAACGACATCACTGAATTGAAGAAAAAAGAGGAGGAAAAAGAAAGGCTCCAAAAGCAGCTTATCCAAGCGCAGAAGATGGAAGCGGTAGGGAGGCTTGCCGGCGGAGTGGCACACGATTTCAACAATATGCTGAGTATTATCTTGGGATTTACTCAGCTGGCAATGATGCGACTGGAACGATCTGATCCGATCTATGCTGAACTGGAGGAAATTTATCGGGCCGGAGAGCGTTCTGCAAGCTTAACCCGTCAGCTTTTAGCCTTTGCCCGCCAGCAAACAATCATCCCGGAAGTACTGGACCTAAACGCTTGTGTAGCTGAAATGCTCAAGATGCTGCAGCGTTTGATAGGAGAAGATATTGAAATTGCGTGGAAGCCCGGTACAAATGTGTGGCCGGTAAAAATGGATCCCTCCCAAGTGGATCAGATTCTGGCGAACCTAGCGGTCAATGCCCGAGATGCAATCAAAAGTGTGGGCAAGCTCACGCTTGAAACAGAAAACGTCGTCATAGATGAAAAATATTGTGCACGATATTCTTATTCAAAACCAGGGGAGTTTGTGATGCTGGCAGTTAGCGACAGCGGGTGTGGTATGGACCAAGGGACCCTGGAGAGAATCTTCGAACCTTTCTTTACCACAAAGGGACAGAATGGAACAGGACTTGGGTTAGCCACAGTCTATGGAATTGTCAAACAGAACCATGGATTTATCAATGTTTACAGTGAGCCTGGCCAGGGGACGACGTTCAAGATCTATTTGCCTCGGTTCGCTGGCACAATTAGGGGAAAAACAGCCGAGCAGCATCAGGACCTACCAAGAGGCAAGGGAGAGACCGTGCTCGTTGTTGAAGATGAGCCCCAGATATTGAATTTCTGCAAGAAAACCCTCGAGTACTTGGGTTATCGGGTGATCGAGGCGACCAACCCAATGGAAGCTATTACTCTAGCCGAAAAACATTCTGGCAAGATCGACCTGCTATTGACCGATGTAATCATGCCCGAAATGAACGGGCGTGAGCTTGCAACCCAAATCCACTCAATCAACCCGAACATAAAACCAATATTCATGTCGGGTTATACATCAAACGTCATCGCCCATCACGGGGTGCTGGATGAAGGTATTGTGTTTGTTCAAAAACCATTGGAATTGAATAACCTGGCAAAAAAAATGCGGAAAGCGCTGACTCAAAAGTAGCCTTTTAGGAATTAATTCAGAGGCTAATCGGGTGGCCGGGATTCCTCCCCTCCAGTTCCCGTAAACCTGCGCATGCAGGTCCACATGGGGCGTTTCACAAAGTTTATCCGACAGTAGCAGGAGAACGAATAACGCCGATACCATATTGACGGATCTCAGACACAGGGAGCGTTCACCCCATAAGCTCACGCCCTTATCAGACGTACACAGTAGGGCACACTGGATTGGACTCTGCTGGCGTTCCACGCCTTCCAGCAGCCAAAGAAGCTGGATGAAAATCTTTTGGGTGTCGATCTCGCAGGTCCTGTACAGTACCCCGGATAGGTTGTAGTAACGAGGCCATCTCAACAAAACCGAAGCAAGATTTTAATGCATCCAAGCAGGACCATGCCGAGGAAATTATCCACATGGTATTCGTAACGGACAACCAGGCGCCTGTAGTTCTGCAGCCAGGCAAAAAGCCGTTCGACGTTCCACCGGCGTTTAGAGCGTCTGAGTTTTCTTCCATCCTGGGTGCGTGCTCTCTTTCTATTCCTGCGGTGTGGCGCAATTATTTCAACGCCGCGTTCCTCTTGAAGCTGCTGATCGAGTTTGTCGCTGTCGTAGGCCTTGTCGCCAATAAGCTTGTCCGGCGCATAGCGCGTAAAACAGCTGTCTATCGTTTCTCCGACCAGTTTCACCTCGTGGGGCGCAGCGCTTTCAACGTGAGCGGCGAATCGTATAATCAGAGGGAGGGGATTGCCGG
>JAMOVG010000284.1 GCA_027061725.1 Desulfobacteraceae bacterium | reverse complement strand
AGGGGGCTGGTGCCGATCATGGTCAGGGTGCCGCCAAGAATAGCCGCCATGCCGATGGGCATGAGCACCCGTGAGATGGGAATCTTGAGCCGGTAGGAAGTGACGGTTCGGATGGCGGGCAGGAACAGCACGGCCGCACCGGTGTTCTGCATGACGCTGGAGATGACCGCTATCAGGCTCGAGAAGATGACCGTCAGTCGTCGCGGGCTTTTGCCCACCATTTTGAGCATGGGCCGGATCAGCCGGTTGACCAGACCCGCCCGGTTCAGGCCGTAGCTGATGATCATTACGCCGATGATGGCCACCACGGCGTTGCTGCTCAGCCCCCGGAACGTGTCCTTGGCGTTGAGCAGGTCCAGCTGGGGCAGCAGCACCATCATGGCGATGGCCACCACGTCCACGCGCACCCACTCCATGATGAACAGGAAAACGGCCGCCGCCACCACGGCCAGCATGGTCAGCTTGATGGCCAGGCGGGTGTCGACCTCGAAGGGCACTGTGGTGATGCCGACGTCTTCGATGCGTTGTCCGCGGGGGTCGGACAGGTTGGCCAGGATGTCCATCCACATGGTGTGCTTGCCGGCCTTGGTCTTGGGGTCGACGCTGTACTCCACGCGCAGGGACAACGGCCCGGTGAGGTCCTCACCGGGCCGGGGGAACTGCGCCAGAAAGTGGTGGCGCGGCTTGTCGGGGTGGCGCTTGTCAATGAAAGCGATGCCGCTGTCCGCCGGGGTGGAGATCCAGACGACCACCGGCACCCGGGTGCGGGGGTCCCACTGCAGCGGGCGCCCCTTTCCGGCTTTCGGTCCGTCCAGGCTGGCGACCAGGTCGAAATAGCCGCTGCTTCCGGCCACGATGGTGTCGAAGTGCTGCTTCAGGCGCACCGTCACGTAGCGTGGCGCGCGCTGCCCGGTTTCGGGGGCGCCTGCGACGCCTTGCGCCGGTGAGACGCGCTCACCCGTACCCCCGCCGGCCGTGCCCGCCGAGCACAGGCCGGGCGGCCAGGCGGTTGCCATGGCCAGCAGAAAGGCAGCGAGGATCCATTTCGAAATTCTCATAGGCCGCATTCCAGACTGCAGGAAACGGTTCGGGTGGCCGGCTTGGGCGGTGGGCCCCTTCAACGACGGTTCACGGGGACTCGGTCCCCTTGCGGGGCAGCCGCACGGTCAGCACCGGCACCGGGCTGCGCCGCACAACGCGTCGGGCGGTGCTGCCCATCAGGGCTTCCTGGAACCGGCTGTGGCCGTGGGCCCCCATAACAATGAGATCGTGGCCGTTATCGACGGCGGTTTTCAGGATGGTGCTCACGGGGTGCCCTTCGGTCACCAGGATGTCGGCCACCCGGAAAAAACAGGCTGCGTGTTCTCTTTCCACCTGGTCGCAGAAGGTTGCCAGGCGCTGGCGGATGTCGTCGACGATGTGCTGCCTGCTGCGTGCCATGTTCTCCTGCCACCACTGGTCGCCCATGAGCGTTTTGACCTGCATGACCGTGCTGGGAGGCAGCTCCTCGAGCACGTGCAGGACCGTTATGGTGGCGCCGCAACGATCCGAAAGGGTGGCGGCGTAGCCGAAAGAGTGCTTGGCGTTTTCAGAAAGATCCGTTGCATAGAGAATTTTCGTGACTACGGGAATCATGGCTGTTCTCCCGGTTCATGGACGTTTTTCTATCAGATTGACGGATAAATGCAATGGGGTATTTCTTCCCCCGGCCCGCCGATTGCTTCAGCACAAGCCGTGCCATGTACGGCGCAGCGCAGCGCAGGTGCTGCGAATCCGGCCGGTTTTTCCCGTATCATGCTGATTTGCGAAGGGAAATATCAGAAGAGATA
>JAMOVG010000283.1 GCA_027061725.1 Desulfobacteraceae bacterium | reverse complement strand
CTTGAGGGCGTCAAGCGAAACCCCGGGGAAGGGCTTCTCGTTGTAACGCTTGGGGTCGTTCCACTTCTTGTGCCAATCCGAGCGCACCATGACCACCGAACCCTCCGGGACCTTGCCGTGCCTGGCCTCCCAGGCTTTGATGTCCGCCACGCTGCAATGATAGCCGGGATCCTTGGCCACCTTTTGGTGAATGTCAATGACCACCAGGGGGCGGACGGCATACGTGGCCGGCAGATCACTGATGGTGGCCCCGTACTCGTCCCAGTGGGCCGGCGGATCGAGCTGGGTGCCGTACTGGTCGGTGGGAAGATCGTAGGCCGTGGCGATAAAACCATGCTTCTTGTAGGTGTACACTTGGCCCTTCTTCACATAATTGGGGATATCGGCCCCGGCCCGGGCGGCCTTGAACTGGGCCTGGCCGAATCCGGGCCACACCGGAATGGTAGGCGAAAAGGCGAAGGTCAAATCGACGTACTTGCACTTTTTGAGCACCTTGTTGTAAAAAACCCACAAATCGGTCTGCCCGGCAGCCGCCGGACCCGCCGCCAGGGAAAAACCAACCGCCAGCGCAATCAACAACGCCCATTTTTTCATACTGCCTCCTTTCGGTCTAAGGGTTATCACAAAGCCGCCGCGCCCCTGGCTTGAAAAAACACGCGAGATAAAAGCCACCGGGGCGGCGATGGCAAGGTTCTTGGGCTTTGATGTTGTACCCGCATAACGCATCGATGGCGGTGTACCCCCGTGTCAGTCCATGGTTGAGTCATGCGTCGGGATCACCCAGGTATCGCCGCCACAGCCGCCATACACGGTCACATGGGGCCGCCACGCTCTGCCGGGGAACGCGTGCCGGCTTCTCCTGCAGGTCCAGTCGGTGAACGCGCTGGCGGCAGGTCAGGTACGTCTCCCGCAGCAGGTAGGCATCGGCGTCCGAAAGCACTCCCGTATGGGTCAACTCCTCCAGCAGCCGCACGTTGTCGGTCCAGCGCAGCAGCTCGGCATGACGATGCGCATTGAGCAGCACCAGGTACTGCACCAAGAATTCGATGTCCACGATGCCGCCGCGGTCCTGCTTGAGATCGAAAGTGTCCGCTGACGGTTTCAGCCGCTCACGGCGCATGCGCTCGCGCATGTCGGCCACTTCACGGCGCAGCGCCCCCGCCTCACGCGGCAGGCGCAGCACACGGCCGCGAATCTCCCGAAAACGGTCCATCAGGGCCGGGTCGCCGGCGATGGCGCGCGCCCGGATAATGGCCTGGTGCTCCCACGTCCAGGCTTTTTCCAGCTGGTACTCCTCGAAGGCGTCGACGTGGCTGACCAGCAGCCCCGAGCTGCCCGAGGGCCGCAGGCGCATGTCGGCTTCGTAGAGCACGCCGGCACCGGTGTGGGCCGTCAGGATGTGCACCACGCGCTGTCCCAGGCGGGCGAAAAACTGGCCGTCATCCACAGGCTGCCGTCCGCCAACGGTCTGTCCCCGACCGCCGGCGTGCAGGAACACCAGGTCCAGGTCCGAACCGTAGCCCAGTTCGATGCCCCCCAGTTTGCCGTAGGCCACCACGGCAAATCCCCGCCGGGCGGCGCCCCGCGCGGGGCTGCAGGAGGGCAGACCGTGGCGCCGCACCAGGTGCCGCCAGGCCAGCTCCAGCACCTCGCCGACGATTACCTCGGCAATATCGGTCAGGTGATCGCTGGTGCGCATCAACGGCAAGTGGCCGGTGACATCGGCCGCCGCCACCCGCAGCAGGCAGGCCTGTTTGAAGACGTTCAGGGTTTCGATCTGGTACTCCAAGTCGTTGGGATCAATACTGGCCAGGCGGGCTTTGATGTCGCGCGCGATGT
>JAMOVG010000282.1 GCA_027061725.1 Desulfobacteraceae bacterium | reverse complement strand
CCGCCAACGCCGAGCAGCCCGAGATCCACGGCGGCTTCGCGCTGTCGCACTGGTGCGGCTCCGAGGAGTGCGAGGGCCGCATCAAGGCCGACCTGAGCGTCACCATTCGCTGCATCCCCTTCGAGGGGCCGGAAGAGCCCGGCGGCTGCATCTGCTGCGGCCGGCCTTCCCCGCGACGGGTGGTTTTCGCCAAAGCCTACTAGCGCCAGCCGCGGCCGCGGCCATGCCGGGTGATGTCCGATGATTCGAATAAACGACATCATAGAGAAGGTTCAGGAACACAACCCCCAGGCCGATGTCGAAATCATCGAGCGGGCTTACATCTACTCGGCCCGGGTGCACGCCGGCCAGGTGCGCCTCAGCGGTGAACCCTACCTGTCGCACCCCCTGGAGGTGGCCGGCATCCTGGCCGACATGAAGCTGGACCCGGTGAGCATCGCCGCCGGCCTGCTGCACGATGTGGTCGAGGACACCCACGCCACCGAGGAGGAGATCCGCGAGATGTTCGGCCCCGAGGTCAGCCACATCGTCTCGGGTGTCACCAAGCTCGGGGCCGTCACCTTCGCCTCCTCCGAGGAACGCCAGGCCGAGAGCATTCGCAAGATGCTGCTGGCCATGGCCGACGACATCCGCGTGATCCTCATCAAGCTGGCCGACCGCCTGCACAACATGCGTACCCTGCGTTTTCACAGCAGCGAGGAAAAGCGCCGCAAGATCGCCCAGGAAACCCTCGACATTTACGCCCCCATCGCCTCGCGTCTCGGCATCTACTGGATCAAGAGCGAACTGGAGGACCTGTCCTTTATGTATCTGCAGCCCGATACCTACGAGCGCATAAAGGGGCTGGTGTCCAAGGACCGCCGCGAACGCGAGGCCTACATCGAAACGGTCAAGAAGCTCATCAAGGAGAAAATGGCCGAAAACGGCCTGGAATGCGAGGTGACCGGGCGCTACAAGCGCTTCTACAGCATATACCAGAAGATGGTTTCCCAGAACCTGGCGTTTCACGAAGTATACGACATCATCGCCTTTCGCATCATCCTGGAAACCATCCCCCAGTGCTACGAGGCCCTCGGGCACGTGCACGCCATGTGGAAGCCCATCGACTACAAGTTCAAGGACTACATCGGCCGGCCCAAGCCCAACATGTACCAGTCGCTGCACACCACTGTCATCGGTCCCCGCGGTGAGCGCGTCGAGATCCAGATCCGCACCCGCGAGATGGACCGCGTGGCCGAGTCGGGCATCGCCGCCCACTGGAGCTACAAGGAGGGGCGCAGCATCGATGAAGAAGTCAGCCGCACCTTCGCCTGGATCCAGAATATCGTGGAAAACCAGGAAAACATACGCGACCCGGACGAGTTCCTGGAGAACGTGCGCATCGACCTGTTTCCCGACGAGGTTTACGTCTTCACGCCCCAGGGCGATATCAAGTCCCTGCCGCGGGGGGCCACGCCGGTGGATTTCGCTTACCAGATTCACACCGAGGTGGGCCACCAGTGCACCGGGGCCAAGGTCAACGGCCGCATGGTGCCGCTGCGCTACGAACTGAACACCGGCGATATCGTCGAGATCCTGACCACCAAGAACCACCATCCCAGCAAGGACTGGCTCAAGTTCGTCAAGACCGTCAAGGCGCGCTCGCGCATCCGCCAGTGGATCAAGACGCAGGAACGCGAACGCAGCCTGACCCTGGGCCGTGAAATGTGCGAAAAGGCCTTTCAGAAGTACGGCCTGTCGTTTGCCGAGTTTCTCAAATCCGACAAGCTGCCCGACGTGGTGCAGACGCTGGGCTTCAAGACCGTGGACGACCTCATCGCCAGCGTGGGCTACGGCAAGAACACCCCCCTGCAGATTATCCGCAAGTACGCACCGCCGCCGGATGCGCGGGAAGACGGCCAGTCGATTTTCAACAAGCTCATTGGCCGGGTGCGCAAGAAAAAGCCCCGCGAAGGCATCCTGGTCAAGGGGGTCGACGATATCCTGGTGCGTTTCGGAAAGTGCTGCCAGCCGGTCCCGGGGGATCCCATCGTGGGGTATATTACCCAGGGGTTCGGCGTCACGGTGCACCGGCGTTCCTGCAAGAACGCCCTCAAGATGAACCCGGAGCGCAAGATCGAGGTGCAGTGGAGCCACATGGACCAGGAGACTTACCCGGTCAAGATCAAGGTCAGCTCTTACGACAGGCTGGGCCTGCTGGCCGACGTGGCCGCCGCTATCAGCAAGCACAACGCCAATATTCTGAATGCCAACACCCACATCCGGGAGAACAAGATCGTCGACAGCACGTTCACCATCGCGGTCAACGACACGGCGCATATGGAGAAGGTTCTTGCGGAGATCAAAAAGGTGAAGCGGATACTGGAAGTGAAGCGGCTGGACAACTGAGGGGGCCCCGGCCGGGTCGGCCGGCTGGTTTCACACATTGCCGGCGGCGCTGCCCGGGGCCTCGGGCGGGCTGCCGGGCGGCTAGGGCGCCTTGACCACGCGTCCGGATTTGATGCAGTTGGTGCACACCACCATCTTGCGCGCCTGGCCGTTTTTCAGGGCCCGCACCCGCTGCAGGTTGGGGTTGAACCGCCGCTTGGTGACGTTGTGGGCGTGGCTGATATTGTGGCCGGTCACCGGCTTCTTGCCGCAGATTTCACATACTCTGGACATCGTCATCACCTCTGAATCGGGGAACCGGCCCGAATCGGACGCGCGTTCGCTTCGCGCCCGTCCCAGGCGGCTCCGGGGTCAAAATCAAAAAAGCGTTAAAAAAGTGGGCTTGTATCGGATTTAGAGGCCCTTGTAAAGGGTTTTTTAACCCTCCTCCTCGGCCATGAAGATCCGGCAACGCCGGATGTAATCCAGGGCCTCCAGGTGGTAGCCCACGTCGGGGTAGTTTTCCACCACGCTCTTGAAGCGGTACAGGGCCGCCCGGTAATGGCCAGACTTGAAATAGAACTTGCCCACGTACAGGTCGTGTCCCGCCAGGCTCCTGTAGCAGCGGTCGATGTGGGTGCGCGCCTTGATGGCGTACACGTTTCCCGGATACTGCCGCAAGAGCCGCTGAAAGGTCTTGAGCGCTTCGCGTGCCGGTGTCTGGTCGCGGTCCACCGTGTCGATCTGTTCGAAATGGCACATGCCGATCTGGTAGATGACGTAGGGCACGGCCTCGTTGCGGGGGTGCAGGCTCTCGAAGTTCTCGTAAGCGTAAATGGCCTCTTCGTAGTTGCCGAGCTTGTAGTTGGCATCGGCAATTTTCAGCTCGGCCAGCGGCGCGTACTTGCTGAAGGGATACCAGTCTTTGAGCTGCTCGAACGCCTTGATGGCGTCCTTGTAGTCCTTGTTCTCGTAGGCATCCATGCCGTCTGCAGCCAGGTCCTGGGCGGTTTTTTCCAGGTCGCTGGCGAACCAGGACTTGATCGTGCTGCAGCCGGTGAGCAGCACCAGGGCCAGCAGGCACAGCAACACCCAGCGGGCCGCGGCAGAGACCCGTTTTCGCGCCGCTCTGGGGTCCGCGGCGGCAACACGAATTACCGGCTGCATTTCAGCGTCCCTTTCCATGGCTGGTGTTTAAGACCCGGTTCTCGTTTTTCCGAGAGCCGGGCGCTGCGCAGGCGTCAGATGAGATTGTTCAGGACTTCTTCGAGCTTGGCCTTGGCCACGATTCCGGTGATCTGGTCCTGGACCTTGCCGTCTTTGAAGAAGATGAGGGTCGGAATGGCCTTGATCCCGAACTTGCTGGGGGTCACGGGGTTGTCGTCCACATTGCATTTGGCGAACTTCACCTTGTCGCCGAAAGATCCGGCCAGGTCTTCGATGAGGGGCCCGATGGCCTTGCAGGGGCCGCACCAAGGGGCCCAGAAGTCGACCAGGACGGGTTTGTCGTTCTGTATGACCTCGGCTTCGAAGCTGCTGTCGTCGATTTCTACCACGTTCTTTGCCATGATTGGATCATCCTTTCTTTTGCGTACATATTGCCCCGGAATATAGTAAGCTGCCGACCTATTGTCAACCTTGACGGAAAGTCCGTTTCCCGTGGTTGGCAAGCCGTTTCGACAGGTGGCGGCTTCGGGCCGCGGTGTTTGGCCGCAGGCCGGACAGGCCCTGAATTTCCGCCGGCCTGCGGGCTGCGGATAATTGACAAGCACCCGCCGGCCTGTTATTCAACATGCCAAAGATGCTTGTGATTTCGGTTGGCACCCCGATCGGTGTGGGGGGATTCCCGCTGCCGGGGCAGCCGTTTTCAATTTCAACGGATGAGAAAAAGGGGGCTTTTTGGCGGCTTCCATACGCATTGGTGCCCTCATTTCGGGTACCGGCTCCAACCTGCGGGCCATTCTGGACGCCTGTCGGGCGGGCCGCATCGACGGCCGGGTGGTCTTCATCGGTTCCGACAACCCGGAAGCGCCCGGCCTGCGGTACGGCCGGCAGTACGACATTCCGGTGCTGACGGTGGACTATCGGGAGATCATCTCCCGCGTTCGCCGGGATCCGGACGCTGCCGGACCGCCGGATTTCGACCTGGATGACGTGCAGGCCAAGCAGTCCCTGCTGGGCGGGGACACGCCCGCTGATCGGCGCAGGGCCTTTCTCGTTTCGCGGGCCCTGGCCGAGGCCGAACTGCTGGCCGCCATGAAGCCTTACTCCTTCGACCTGCTGGTGCTGGCCGGGTTCATGCGCACCCTGACGCCCTATTTCATCGACCGCGTCAACGCGTCCCCAACCGAGCCGCGCATCATGAACATCCATCCCGCGCTGCTGCCGGCCTTCCCGGGTGTCGACGGGTACGGGGACACCTACCGTTACGGGTGCAAGGTCGCCGGGTGCACCGTGCACTTCGTGGACTACGGCGAAGACTCCGGGCCGATCATCGCCCAGCGCTGCTTCCCCATCTCCGAAAACGACTCCCTGGAGTCGGTGCGCAAAAAGGGGCTGAAGCTGGAGTGGGCCCTGTTCCCGGAGTGCATCCAGCTTTTCGCCCGCGGGCGGCTCAAAACCGTCGTCCGGCGTTTTGAAACCGGCAACGGCAAAACCACGCACCGCACGGTGGTGCGCATCATCAGCGAGTGACCGTATCCATGCCCGCCAGGATTCTCATCGTCGACGACAGCCCCAGCGTGCGGAGGCTGTTGTCGCTCTACCTCAAGGGGGAGGACTACGAGCTGATCGAGGCCGTCAACGGCCGTGAAGCCGTTAGACGCTGCCGCAAACAGCGGCCTGACCTGGTGCTCTCCGACATCCAGATGCCGGAGATGGATGGCTATCAGCTGTGCCGCAGGCTCCAGCAGGAGCGGCAGACCAGAGACATCCCTGTGATCTTCATCTCGGCCAGGAAAGATGCCGCCGACAAAGTCAAGGGGCTTGAGCTGGGAGCCGTCGACTACATCACCAAGCCCTTCGACCGGGGAGAGGTGCTGGCGCGTATCCGCAACCAGCTCAAGATTCGCGAACTGACGCTGGCCCTGCTGGAGGTCAACCGCGACCTGCGCCGCAAGCAGAAGCATCTGGATGAGGACCTGCGGGCGGCCGGGCAGATCCAGAAGAGTCTGCTGCCCGAGGGCCTGCCCGAGATCCCGGAACTGGAATTCGCCTGGCGCTTCTTTCCCTGCGAGCAGGTGGGCGGTGACGTGTTCAACATCCACCCGCTGGACGAGAACCACGTGGCGCTTTTCGTGCTGGACGTCAGCGGGCACGGGGTGCCCTCTGCCATGGTGACGGTGTCGGTGTGCCAGACCCTGCTTCCCAGGACCGGTTCGGCCCTCAAGCAGCCCGTGGCCGACCCGCCCTACTACCGCATCATGTCCCCGTCCGAGGTGCTCAGCCGGCTCGACGGCGAGTACCCCTTCGAGCGCTTCGAGAAGTATTTCACCATGGTGTACCTGGTGGTGAACGTTCGCGACGGGTCGGTGCGCTACAGCCGGGCCGGCCACCCCATGCCGGTGGTCATCCGCCGCCGGGGCGGGACCGAGCTGCTCGAGGCGGGCGGTCCGGTCATCGGCGTGGGCGGCGGCCTGGCTTTCGAAGAGGGCCGGGTGACGTTGGCACCCGGGGACCGGCTGTTCCTGTTCACCGACGGGATCACCGAGTACCGTCATGCGAAGGGAGAGACCTTCGGGGAGCGGCGTTTTTTTCGGGAACTGCAGCACAGCCGTCAGTCCCCGCTGGATGCCGCCTGCCAGCGGGTGATCCGGTCCATGGAAGTTTTCGGGGACGGGTTCCGTCCCCAGGACGATGTCACCCTGCTGGCCATGGCGTACCGGGGCGGCGATAAACGTTAACGAGGCCATCACAACGGGAGAAGGCGCAGATGCAGACCGAAATCGTGGAAAAAGGCGACGTGACCATCCTCAGGGCCCTGGAAAAGCGGATCGATGCCGGCATTTCAGGCGAACTCAAGGAGCAGTTGGGCGAACTGGTGGCCAACGGCCGCCGCCGCATCATTCTGGACATCTCCGGCGTGGAGTTTCTGGACAGCAGTGGCCTGGGGGCTATTATATCCGGCCTCAAGGCCATCGGGGAAGACGGCCGCCTGGTGATCTGCGGCGCCACCGATCCGGTCAAATCCATGTTCAGGCTCACCCGCATGGACCGTATTTTCGAGATGTACGACAGCGAGGCCGAGTCGCTGCAGGCGTTCGCACAGGCCTGAGCGGCCCGATTCATCCACACGGTGGCATTCATCCGGCAATGCGTTTCGTCCGGCTGCGTTGCGAAGATTCCGACATTTGCCGGATGTGCCGAAGTTTTTGCGTCTTGCCGGCTTCGGTGCGCCACCGTATTTACCAAGTGGACCACTGCGCCGCATCGGTCACCGCCCGGTGCCTCGAGGAAACAAGGACATGGACTGTAAACAAAGCGAAGCACCCGCCCGCTCGGTGGCCGAATTCAGGACGGCCATCTGCCGTCATGTGCGCTACAGCCTGGGCATCGACCTGCCGCAGGCCAGCCCCGCCGACCTCTACTGGGCGACGTCGCTGGCCGTGCGCGACCTGCTCATCGACAGCCGTATCCGCACCGAGGAACGTTACCGCCGGGCCGGCGCCAAGCGGGTCTACTACCTGTCCATGGAATTTCTGATCGGGCGCTCCCTGGGCAAGAACCTGTACAACATGGAGGCCTTCGAGGCCGTGGCGGCGGCGCTGGGCGAGCTGGGCACCGACCTGGCGCAGATCCGGGAGTGCGAGCGGGATGCCGGCCTGGGAAACGGCGGCCTGGGGCGGCTGGCGGCCTGTTTCCTGGACTCC
>JAMOVG010000281.1 GCA_027061725.1 Desulfobacteraceae bacterium | reverse complement strand
TGGTCAGCGGCGACGCCGTGGGCGACATCCTGCTCTACGGCCACGGGGCCGGCATGATGCCTACCGCCAGCGCCGTGGTGGGCGACATCGTGGACATCGCGCGCAACCTGTCGGCCGGCGTCACGGGCCGCATCCCGCTGCTGGGCTGCCTGCCGGACAACATCCGTGAGGTGCCTATCATCTCGGTGGACGAACTGGACATGCACTACTACCTTCGCTTCGCCGCCCTGGACCGGCCCGGCGTGCTGTCGAAAATATCCGGGGTACTGGGACGCTGCGGCATCAGCCTCCAGACCGTGCACCAGAAGGGCCGCAAGACCAACGGCGCCGTGCCGCTGGTGATGCTCACCCACCAGGCCCGGGAGGCCGACATCCAGCGGGCCCTGGCCGAGATCGCGCAACTGGACGTTATCAAAGACCGCCCGGTGCTGATTCGCATCGAAGAGAAAAACAACCTGGACGCAAAAGCCTGAAACCGCAAAGAAAGCACTGACGCATGCATGTTGTCTGTTCAGACCTGGAAGGCATCTTCACCCCCGAAATCTGGATCGAGTTCGCGGAGAAAACCGGTATCCCGGAACTGCGCCTGACCACCCGCGACATCTCCGACTATGACGAGCTGATGCGTGGCCGCCTGGCCATTCTCAACGAAAAGGGCTTTACCCTCAAAGACATCCAGGAGGTCGTGGCCACCATGGAGCCCCTGGAGGGCGCCGTGGAGTTTCTGGACTGGCTGCGATCGGAAGTCCCGGTGATCATTGTCTCGGACACTTACGAGGAGTTCGCCAAACCGCTGATGGCCAAGCTCAAGTGGCCCATCCTGCTGTGCCACGACCTGACCATCGCCCCGGACGGCACCATCCGCACCTATAATCTGCGCCAGCAAAACAGCAAGCGAAGGGCCCTGCAGGCTTTCAAGGGGCTCAACTACGACACCATCGGCATCGGCGACTCCTATAACGATATCGACATGCTGCTCGAGGCCGACCGCGCCCTCCTCTTCCGGCCGCCGGACAACGTGGTGGAAGAGTTCCCCCAGCTGCCGGTGTGCTCCGACTACGACGAGCTGCGCCGCCTGATCACCGAAATCCTGGACCGGGACAGCGCCTGACCATGCACACACCGGCACACCGCTGCAGCACGCGCGTCATCTACGGCGACACCGACAACATGGGCTATGCTTACTACGCCAACTACCTGCGGTGGTTCGAAATGGGCCGCACCGAGCTGTTCCGCGCATGGGGCGTGACCTACCGCCAGATGGAAGAACGCGGCATTTTCCTGCCGGTTTCCGAGGCCTACTGCAAATACCTCCAGCCGGTGGGCTACGACGACCGGCTGATCATCGAAACGCGTCTGGACCTGGAAGTCAAAGCGGGGATGAGGTTCGACTACCGCATCCTGGCCGAAGAGGGGGAAACCCCGGTGGCGACCGGATTCACGCGCCACCCTTACGTAGACAGGGACGGACGCGTGGTGCGGCCGCCCAAATTCATCCGCGACCTGATCCGTCACCAGCGGCCGGAGGGTGCGTGATGCGCAACGCGGCGGGAAACGGCGCGTGAACGCGACCGCGCTGCAGATCGACGCTGGCGACAGCGGCATCCGCTTCGCGGTGTACGTGCAGCCGCGCGCGTCGCGAAACGAGGTCACGGGCGTACACGACGGCGCCCTGCGGGTGCGCCTCAAGGCGCCCCCCGTGGAGGGCGCCGCTAACCGGATGTGCCTCAAGTTCCTGGGGAAACTGCTGGATGTTCCCAAATCCAGCCTGGAAATCACCGCGGGTCAGGCATCGCGCCGCAAGCGCGTACTGTACCGTTGTCCGCCCGGCCCCGGCCAAACGCGCGAGCTTGCGCGGCTGCGCCGACGGCTGTCGGCCTTCGAAAAGCCCTGACGGCATATAAATGGAGGAAAATGCCATGCCCAAGACCACCGTACGCTGGGTCGGCGAGCGGACGTTCGTCGGCACCGACTCCCGGCAACATTCCGTGGTGCTGTCCGGCGACCAGCCCCCCCGGGGAGTCAGCCCCTCGGAAATGCTGCTGGTGGCCCTGTCGGCCTGTTCGGCCTACGACGTTGTCGACATCCTCGAAAAAAAACGCAAAACCGTGACGCAGCTGGAAGTCACCGCCGACGGCGAACGCGGCGAAGATCCACCCTGGGCCTACCGCACCATCCACGTGCACTACCGCATCGTGGGCAAAGATCTCACCGAGAAGGCGGTGGCCCAGGCCATCGAGCTGTCGGAGGAAAAATACTGTTCGGTGGCCGCTACGGTGCGCGGGGTGGCGGAGATCAGCACCTCTTTCGAAATCGTTCCCGTGGATTCGTAAGGGCCACGGCCCCTTTGCCCATCGGCCCATACTTCGAAAAAGAGCTTGACACAACCCACCTTTTGTCTTATTAGATTGTTTTGCAAATAATTGATGCGGGGTGGAGCAGTCTGGTAGCTCGTCGGGCTCATAACCCGAAGGTCGTTGGTTCGAATCCAGCCCCCGCTACCACAAACAAATCAAGGGCTTAGGTGATGATCTAAGCCCTTTTTCTTTGCCTGTATTCGGCCCGTGGTACAATCTTGGGACACCTTTTTGCCGATTTCCCACTCAATTCAGCACCCTCCGCATCATCCTTTACATCCGACCGATTTTCATCCATCTGGCCCACAAAACGTTCAAAGGCCCTGCCGTCCGAACGCGTTACGCTGTCTCACTGCTGCAGTCACTGCAGCGCCGAGAAACTGGGCTCAGCGAAATAAAAGAACCCGTGCTTTAACGAACAAAAGAGCCCGTTACTCACTGAGCCCTTTTGTTATCCACAAACGACTAGCGGAATCTCTTCATTTAGCCACTTAATGATTCGAATGATCCGCAAACGCCCTTCAGAAATCTTTGAAACACTCTTCCAGTGCCCCTCCTTTTTCAGGACAGGTTTTCTGGTGCACCGTCACCGGCGATTCCGTGAGAGCGGTGGGGTGGTGTGCCGCGTGCCGGCCTTTTTGAACTTCCGCCTGTTCTGATTTTGGCCCGGCAGAAAGCCTCCAACGACGTCCGGCATGCGGCGTCCCTTCACCTGAAACACCACCCAAAAAGGCGGACAACATCCGCACATGTTCATTCATCTTTTCCGCCTGAGCGCTGAGTTCTTCGGCCGAGGCGGCCAATTCCTCGGCGTTGGCCGCCGTCGCATGCGTGACCCTTTCCATTTCAGCAACAGCGGTATTGATCTGATCCGTGCCTTTCGACTGCTCGCTGGAGGCCACCGAGATCTCCTGCACCAGCCCGCCCACCTTGCCGACGCTGTCGGCCACCTGATCAAAAGCCTCGCTGGTGTTTTCAACGATGCGCGAACCGCCCGTCACTTTAGTAACAGTGCCTTCTATCAATGCAGCAGTATTTTTTGCGGCTTCGGCTGCTCGTATGGCAAGACTCCTGACCTCGTCGGCTACCACCGCGAAACCGGCGCCCGCCTCACCGGCCCGGGCCGCCTCGACGGCTGCGTTGAGGGCCAAAAGATTCGTTTGAAAGGCGATCTCGTCGATGGTTTTAATGATTCTGGAAGTCTCCTCGCTGGCTTTCTCGATTTGCGCCATGGAGTCCGTCAGTTCGCCCATGGACTCGGCAGCGCGGGATACGATTCGGTTTGTTTGCTGCATGAGTTGGTCCGCCTGCTCGGCATTGCCTGAATTCTGATGCGTCATGGAAGTCATCTCTTCCAGCGATGCGGATGTCTCCTGGATGGAGGCCGCCTGTTCGGAGGCACCCTCCGCCAGGGACTGGCTGCCGGACGACACCTCTTCGGCAGCGGCGGTCACTTCTTCGCTCCCCTTGCGCAGGCCATCGATAATATCGCCGATGGGTGTGGTGATCGAACGGGTGAACAACAGTGCAACAGCAATGATGGCCAAAAGGCCGATAATGGCAACCACACCGATCTGCGATTTCAGGTTACGTATGGCTGCAAAGGCCTCGGACTTTTCGACTTCAGCAATCAGAGCCCAGGTTTCCCCCCCAACCTGCAACGGAAGGAAAGCCGCTAAAACGGGTTTTCCATTGAAACCGGAAACGATCTTTTCCCCCGACTTCCCGGCGAGCGCTTCTCGAACGGCGGCGTTGTCCACACGCCCCTTGGTGGGGTTGGAAAAAGATGCCTTCACCGTATGATGCGCGGCGTCGAAAATGGCGTCCGATCGCATCAGTTTGTCGGGGCCCACCAGATAAGCCTCACCGGTTTTCCCCATGCCGTCACGCGACTGCATGATATGATTAATCTGTTTGATGGAGAATTGAAAAGCGATGACACCGATTGTCTGGCCCTTCTGGGTCTTGATGGGGTATCCGGCAAAACAGGCCGGCTGGTTGTCCTCCGCGGCATACAGACTGAAGTCCACAAGGCACTTTTTGCCGGAAGCCACCACCTCACGCCACAATTGGGCCAGGCCCGTGTCTTTGTACTTTCCGTGCCCCAGGTTTTCGCCCAGTTCGCGCCTTTTCGCAGCAGTAAACATCACGTGCCCATGCTTTGCGCAGATGATGTACACATCGGGGAAACCACTGTCTTTCCAGAACCGGGTGATACCGGCACCGTCCTTCCTCCAGATATTCTGGTAGGCGTCCGTGGACACGTTATAAGGCCCCGTGGGCGATACATGGGTGTCATGGTGGTACTTCACAAGTTGCTCGAAAAGATGGCTGACGTCCTTGCTGCGGCTGAAAATCGCCATTTGTAAAAAGGCCGCCTTGAAGTAATCCTCCATTTGGCGCCTCTTCAGGTGGGCAACCGCCTGGAGCCTCTCGTACGATGCCTTGTCCAGGGCTTTCTGGGCATTGGACAACGAAATACCCCCGATCACAGCGAAAGGGATTACCCCCACAGCTAAAAAAACCAGCAGCAGCCTGGTGCTCAGCTTCACGTTTTTCATTATCGACTCTTCTTCACTCCAGAATTGTTCAAGGGTTCCTGTGACGCCCGGCGCTTCCAAAGATGGGCTGCCTGCGCGGCGGAACGGACGTGCACCCGCAGCGGCCGCCACAGGGGGCCGGCCTGGCATCGCGTCCCCCTGTCCTCTGCAATGCACCATGAAAAAGAAAACCGGATTTTACCGCAGGGAATCCCTTTTTCCCGGTTGAGATGGGCATTCGCCATTTGCCGCCTCCAAAAGGCCATTCACAGACGCGGCCGCAGGCGTCCCAAACGGCATCGTCGGCACGCCTTCAGCGGCAAGGCCAACAGATCGCTTATCGGCCCTTGAAGGCCTTGCCTTGAGGACCAGATCGAAGAATCGTCACCACTGCCAACGGGTTAAATAAAGGAAAGAGTCTTCACTTGATTCCGAATTCAGAGGGATACGCAGGCATATTTCAAGGCCTTGTCCCGCTTGACGGATCATGGCCCGATCGGATAGCGTCTGCACACGAGATTATGGAAAAAGCGGCTTGTCCGCCGCTTTCGACAGGGACACCCAAGCAACGAGTGACGCAATGACTTCAAAAGGGCCCAGGACCACCCTCGGAAAAAGCTTTGTTATCCTGCCGGGCCGGGATATGGGCATTCTGACCGCCGACGATCTGAAACGTCTCGCCGACATCACCCGCCGTTACAACATCCCGGCCGCCAAGCTGACCGGCGCCCAGCGCCTGTGCTTCCTGGGAACGGACGAAGAGCGATTGCCCGCGCTTAAAAAAGACCTGGGCATTCCTGCCGCGATGCCCCACGCCCGCGGCAGGGTTCACTACGTGCAGGCCTGCCCGGGCATTGACTGGTGCAAGTTCGGCGTGATGGACGCCCCGGCCATGGGCCGTAAAATTTCCGAACTGGCGCTCGATCACCCGCTGCCTTACAAGGTCAAGGTCGGGGTTTCGGGGTGCCGGATCTGCTGCTGTGAATCCTGGGTGCGCGACATCGGCCTCATCGGCGGGCGGGCGGGCTGGAAGCTCGTGTTCGGCGGCAACGCAGCGGCCGCGCCGCGCATCGGCGATCTCATCGCCGAGGGCCTGGATGACGCCCAGGTGCTGGATCTCATCCGAAGATGCCTGGCCGTATACAGCACCCGCGCCGCAGGGGCCGTTCGCAGTGCGCGTTTCATCGAGCAGTTCGGTATTGAAGAATTCAGGCAGGAAGTATTCGGCAAATAGGCGCCACCGCCAATCCTGCCTGGACATATAGGAAGTCAACGTCCCCCACGCGCACTACCCGACACCCGTGCCGAAATTACAGACACAGCGGGAAACCGTCATACATGCTGCAGATTCGGTCACTGCACGGCCAAATCATGCAACGACACCATCGTGAAGAACGGCATCCCTGGCCGGCCTCTTGATTCAAAACCAGTTCACGGCTTTTACGAAACATAGAGCCATTTCTTTCACGGCCGCTTCCCCACTGGATGATTCCCCAAGCGACCCAGCATTATGGTATTTTTTCTATAAATTGTGTAACCCGATTCCTAAAGCCTACAGACAATATTTTCCTATAAAACATATAACATATCGATTTATTTATTGATATAACGCGCGCATAACGAGGCATAATTATTGCTATACAAATTCACTAAAGGGCTCGTCGCCGGAGGGGCCGGCGGCATTATTTTACCATCCAACCGATTCTGATACGCGATCGATGCGCAACAGATGAAACAGAAAGGGGGAGGGGGTCGAAAATGAAAAAGTGCTTTATATCGTTACTTTTGGTACCCTTGGTGTTGCTATTCGTCGGGGCGGTGCAGGCGGCACCAAATGGATACGAACTGACTTTCGATGGTTTAAGCCTGAAGAACTGGGATTCAATCCCGCAAAGTTATGGGGACGAAGCCTTTATCGACGTGACCTACGCCGTAAGAACCGCTTTCGGCAATACGGCCGACGAAGGGAAAGCCATGCTGTACTGGACCGATGACTACAGCGACCTGACCGGTGTGGCCTGGGTCAACGCCTGGGCCTCGGACGCCATGCCGTCCACCGTCGCCGAAATCACGTTCAACCCGGCCGAAGGCTACCAGGCCACCCTCGGCGATTTCGACCTGGGATTCTGGTACACCAATGAGGGAGCCAGCTGGACTCCCAAGTCCTACGAACACCAAAGCGAAGTCAGAATCTACAATGCGGACTACAGCGAGGTCCTGTGGTCCGCCGAAAATATCGTCGGGAGCGAGATCCACCAGAGCTTTGCGGCCGACGTCACCGGTGACGGAGCCCTTCACCTGCAGTGGATAAATCCCTACTACGTCGCCATCGACAACGTGACGTAC
>JAMOVG010000280.1 GCA_027061725.1 Desulfobacteraceae bacterium | reverse complement strand
GTGGATCGGCGAGCACATGATGTTGAGCAGGTCAGTGTCCAGGCGGGTCTCGCAACGGATATCGGGGTGCGCCGCCTTGATCTTGCGGCACTCCGGCGAATCCAGATAGTCTTCTATCAGGGTGTTGATGTTGGCGACCTCCCTGGATGCGGCAGCGCCACGGGCGATGGTCAACAGGTCGGAGACGACTTCGGCGGCGCGCTGGCCGGACCCACGGATGGCCTCCAGGGGAGGGCGCAGGCGGCTGTCGGGCGGGAGGTTCATGAGCAGCAGGTCCGGATACCCGACCAGGCCCGCCAGAATGTTGTTCAGGTCGTGGGCCACCCCGCCCGCCATGAGCCCGATGGCCTCCATCTTCTCGGCCTTGCGAAGTTTGTCCTGCAGGATCTTTTCCTGGGTCACGTCACGGCCGAACACGAAAAGCCCCTTCCTGCGGCCGTCGGGGTGAAAAAGCGGCACTTTGATGACGTCAAAAATCTTGATGCTGCCGTCGGGCGCGGTTACGTCTTCCTGGCTGCGGGACAGGCCGCCGGCTTCCCATGCCCGCTTGTCGGTCTCTTCACAGCGGAGCAGACAATCGCGGAAAACAGGGTTTACTTCGCGCGACAGCTGCACGTCTGTTTTTCCCCGGTAGTCGACCTTTTCCAGCTGAAACAATTCCAGCTGCGCCTGGTTGGCCTCCAACCAACGGCCTTCCGGGTCCTTGAAGCAGATGACATCTGGCGAGGCGTTGATCAGCGTGCGAAGGCGTTCCTCGCTCTCCTGCAGCTCATGGGTGCGTTTGTCTACCAGTTCCTCGATTTTTTTCTGCCGGCGCAGACTCTCGGTCCGAAAAGAGACGAACCATATCACCACGAAAACTCCGACCACCGTGATCGCCGCCAGTGTGGCGAAAGAAACCATCCTGGCGGTCGCCTTTCCGCGCTGCATCACGTTGCGGGGGAAATCCGCCAGCACCAGCAGCGCCGGTTTGCCGTAAATATCCCGGATCAGCCCGTAGCCGCGCAACTGCCCGTTGCTGATCTCCTGGAACACGAGCCCCTTGCCCTGCGCCAGCCGCTCACCGGCGCTGCGCTCCTCGGCGGTAAGCGGCGCGTTCTTCAGGTCCTTGACCGTGAAGGCGATGCGCGTCTGCCGGGCCAGTTCGCGGATGGTCCCGTCCCTGAGGAAACGGCCCATGACCAGGGCTCCGCGCGGGGGCCCCGACCCCGTGCTGGTGAGAATGGGAAGCACGGCCACCAGCATGGGGCCGCGCTCCGTCAACAGAATACCCGAAGCTTTCGCCTTCCCGGCGCTTTCACCCGTGGACAGCAGGTCAGCGGGGCAGAAGGCGTCCGGAAACTCCGTCAGGGTCACGTCACGGTCCAGGTCCGGGTCGTGAATACCGCCCCAGACCCGGCTGCCGTCCCCCCTGCAGACGTAGATCAGATCGATTCCGCTGGCGTTGAGGCTCTCCCACTGAAAATTCGACTTCTCGAAGGCGTCGTTGCCGTCCCCAACGTAGGCATACATGTCATCCCACGAGGCCCAGTCGGAGGCCAATTGCCCCAGGTGATAGGCCTCCCGCAAAACGGCGTCCACGATGCTCTCGATCCCCCTGGCGTCCTCCTGCCGCTCCAGGGCGCCGAACTCCGGCAGGATCAGCCGTGATCGCAGCACGTAGTCCGCACCCAGGTACAGCAGGGCGAAAACCGCCAAGCAGGCAACCCATATCTTCCACGTTTTCCGGTAATCTGGCACCAAAACATCACCCCACTCTCCGGTTCCCTATCCTGACGCACCTTGCGTGTTCCGGGGCCGCCTTTCATCCGAAACGGCCGTCCACAGATATAACGATCGACCACCACGCTTA
>JAMOVG010000279.1 GCA_027061725.1 Desulfobacteraceae bacterium | reverse complement strand
ACCTGCCGGGCGGTCTGCAGGCTCTGCAGCAGGATAACGTTGACCACCAGGATCCCGTCGGGCGGCAATCGCCGTGCGGCCGCGGCGATGATGTCCGGCAGACGCCGCCCACCGCCGCCGATGAAAACGCGGTCGGGGGCGGGCAGTTTTTCCAGCCCCCCGGGGAGGTCGGCCTGCAGGACGGCTACGTTCCAGGCCCGCAGTTTGCGGCGATTGGCTTGGATGTGCGCGACACGCACGGGGTCCTTTTCCACGGCCCAGACCGCACCGTTGCGCAGCAGCAGGGCGGCCTCCAGCGCCACCGAGCCGCTGCCGGCCCCGAGGTCCCAGAGTGTTTGTCCCGGCTGCAGGGCCAGGCGCGCCAGGGTCACGGCGCGGACCTCGGACTTGGTGATCAATCCCTGCTGGTGCGCGAAGAAATCGTCGGGCAGACCCAGCTGGCCGGGCGGTGTCGATGATGGGGGCCTCCGCCGCCGAAAAAGGACCACGTTCAGGTCGCTGAAAACCCTGTGCAGGGCCTGCTCCGGGGGCATCCAGCGAATCGTTTCAGAGGGCAGGCCCATGTCCTCGCAGACGCACATGTCGATGTCGTCCACGCCCCGCTCGAGCAGCAGGCGGGCCACTTGACCCGGGGTGTTTTGCGGGTCGGTGTAAACGGCCACCAGCGGTTTTTCGCGTAGGGCGGTGAGCAGCGCCGGCTGCCCGCTGCGGCCGTGAAGGCTCACCACGGCCGCCTGCCGCCAGGGTTCACCGATGCGGGCAAAGGCCGCGGCGGCAGCCGTGACATTGGGCAGAACGCGCACCCGGCTGCGCCCCAGGCGGCGGATCAGAAGGGCTCCGATGCCGTAGAAAAGCGGGTCTCCCGAAGCCAGCACGACCACCCTGCGGCGGTGCATGCGTTTTTGGATCTCTTCAACCACAGCATCCAGGTTGCGGTCGATTTCCAGGGTTTCGGCCGAAAGGTCCCGGAAAAAGGAAAGCTGCCGCTTTCCGCCCACCAGCACCTCGGCCTGTTGGACTGTCGCCCGTTGCGCCTCGGTCAGATCCTGGGGACCTGCGCCGATGCCCACTACCGAAACGATGAAAGCTGTCTGCGCTTTGCTCATGATGGCTCCCCCCCGGCGAAGATGATCCGCCCCTGGAAGTCGAGAATCAGGCAGTGGACCGCAGGCTTCTCTCCTGCAAACCCCCGGGCCGCGGCCAGCACCCGGCGGCCCACCCGGTGAACCACGGCCGCGTGTCGGGGATAGAGCATGTCGAAGGCGTGCCGCGCCGTGTTGGCCCCGCGCACCTGTTCGGCCAGGTCGGCGTCGCCGGTCTCAGAAAAGGTCCAGTCGGCCAGCTGCGACAGGTTCTGGCGGGACCTGGCGGCGTGAGTGTGGGGCACGCCGCGGGCCATTTTGACGGCCTTGCCGAAAAAGACCGCCAGAATGACGTCCTCGAAAGCGCGTTCGGCGGCGGCCTGCAGCGAAAAGGCGAAGTAGTCCCCGATCTGCACGAAAGCCTCCTCCGGCAGCTCCGGCCGCAGCCGCTGGGCGAAACGCTCGCTGCGCCGTCCGGTGGTCAGCACCAATGTACGGATTCCCGCGGCGCGGGCCACGTCCATGGCCTTGCCGATGGTGGCGCGGTAAGCCTCGTGGGACATGGGGCGCACGAGGCCGGTGGTGCCCAGAATGGAGATGCCGCCCAGGATGCCCAGCCGCGCGTTGAGGGTTTTGCGGGCCAGTTCCTCCCCGCGGGGGACGAAGACCTGCACGGCCACCGGGCAGCGTGCCCCGCTCCGGTTGCGGACATCCGCCACGGCCTGGCGGATCATGCGGCGTGGACCGGGGGTGATGGCCGGCTCACCGGTC
>JAMOVG010000278.1 GCA_027061725.1 Desulfobacteraceae bacterium | reverse complement strand
TTACCAGGCGGCGGCGGCCTGTCTCAACGTACCACTGGTGGAAGGCGAGGAGTCCATGCTGCTGGTCTCGGGTGCCCAGGGCGGCGACCGCCTGCGGGGACTTTCCCAAAAACCGGAAACGGTGGTTTTTCTCAAGGCCTACCGCAACGTGGCGGACATCACCGCCGCCCTGGCCGAAAGCGGGGCGTATGAACACCGTGTGGGCATCTCGCACTGCGGACAGCCGGAACAGGAAATCATCGAGGACGTCGAGACCCTGAAAACCAAACGCCCCGACTACTGGACCCTGATCATCGCCAAACGGAAGAAACCCAATGGGCCGTTCCCCGGCTAAACCCCGCTACCGCGCGCTGGCCGTCTCGCTGCTCCTGGCCCTGGCCATGCTGCTGGCCGGCGTGGCCTGGATCGAAGGGGTGACCTGGTCGCTGGTGTCATCGCGACTGCTGTGGCCCCTGGCGCGCCTGGTGTTTTTCATCACGGCCGGCCTGGCCCTTGGCCAGGTCATCGAGGCCTCCGGCTGGACACGCTACCTGGCGTTCGTGGCAGGCCCCCTTTTCCGTTTCGGACACCTGGGCAGTCGCTGCAGTGCAGCCTTCACCACGGCTTTTTTTTCCGGCGCAGCGGCCAACGCCATGCTGCTGGAATTTTACCAGGAAGGCCGCATCACCCGCCGCGAACTGTTTCTTACCAACCTGGTCAACCAGCTGCCGGCTTTTTTTCTGCACCTGCCGACCACTTTTTTCATCGTCATTCCGCTGACCGGCCGGGCCGGCGGCCTTTATTTCCTGCTGACCTTTCTGGCGGCGCTGTTGCGCACGGCCGCCTTCCTGGTGTACGGTCACCTTCGGTTGCCGCCGCGCGAGCCGCAAGAGGTGCAAACCCGCAAAGCAGCCGACCGCTCTTGCCGGCGTCATTCGGAGTCGATCCTGCAGGGGCTGCGCCGCAAGCTGCCCGTGCGCCTGGCCGGTGTGCTCGTTTTCGTGGTGCCCATCTACGTGGCCGTTTTCATGGTGAACGCCGCCGGACTGTTTACCCTGCTGCAGCACCGGCTGGCCGATTTCGTGGCCACCCGTTTCATCCCCATGGAAGCGCTGTCGCTGGTGGTGCTCAGCTTCGCCGCCGAGTTCACCTCCGGTTTTGCCGCCGCCGGGGCGCTGCTGCAATCCGGCGTGCTGACAATCAAGCAGGCCGTCATGGCGCTGCTGATCGGTAATGTGGTGGCCTTTCCCATCCGGGCGCTGCGCCATCAGCTGCCGCGTTACGTGGGCATCTTTTCGCCCAAAATGGGCACCCAGCTGCTGCTGCTGGGACAGGGCTTTCGCATCCTGAGCCTCGTGCTGGTGGGGCTCGTTTACTGGGTGGTAGTTTGAAAAAGCACCAAAAATCCCTTCGAACCGGATTCACCACGGGCACCGCGGCCGCAGCCGCGGCCAAGGCCGCCCTGGTGTGCCTGCTGACCGGTGCCCGTCCCGAAAAGGTGCGGGTGCGGCTGCTAACCGGCGACCGGCTCACCATCGCCGTGGAACGTATCCGGCGCCTCTCCGACAGGCAGGCGGAAGCCCGGGTCATCAAAGATGCCGGTGACGATCCCGATGTCACCCACAGGGCCCTCATCGGGGCGCGGGTGACGCTGCTCGATGCGGCCGGGCGCGCCCCTGACGCGGTGCGCATCGAAGGCGGCCCGGGCGTGGGCCGCGTGACCAAGCCGGGCCTGGACGTGCCGACCGGCGAGCCGGCCATCACCCCCGGTCCACGCCGCATGATCCGCCAGGCCGTGGCGGATGTCCGCAACCGGAGCGGGGCACGCTGCCCGGTGGCCGTGCAGGTCTTCGTCCCCCGCGGGGAGGAACTGGCC
>JAMOVG010000277.1 GCA_027061725.1 Desulfobacteraceae bacterium | reverse complement strand
CAGCCGTCTCCAGTTGTCACTGCTGGTGGCGCTGGCCGTGGCCTCCGCCACGGCGGTCACGCTGGCGGCCTACGATTACCTGCACCTGCGCAAAACGGTGCCGTACACCCGTTCGCTGGAAGCGAAAATCGCCGACCAGGACATCCGGGCCCGCACCCGGCTGGCCGAGATGCAGAAACAGCGGGAGCAGCTGGACCTAATCGTCTCTGAAGTCCAACGTCTGCGCGCCAAGCTGCTGACGCTCAACGAGCTCGAGAGCAAGATCCGCAGCGTGGCTGGCGGCGACGCATCGGGACATGTAAACGAAAAGGGCGTCGGCGGGCCGCTTCCCGAGGACATCGATCCGCAGAGGACGATGGCAGAGCCGAAGGGTGACACGCTGAAGGAGATCCATTACCAGCTGCGCCTGCTGGAAGAAACGTCCTCGGTGCAGCAGAAACAGCTGCAGGCCGTGGTCGAATACCTGGCCAGGCACCGAAAGCTTTTCGACCGTACCCCATCGCTGCGCCCATGCCGCGGAAGGGTGACCGCCGGCTATGGATATCGCCGGTCGCCGTTCAACAATCGCCGCGAGATCCACAAGGGGATGGATATCGCCGGGCGAAGGGGTACGCCCATCGTGGCTACGGCCGACGGGGTCGTCTCTTTCGTCGGGCGCCGCCGGGATTTCGGCCGTGTGATCGAAATCGATCACGGCCGCGGCCTGATGACACGCTATGCCCACTGCCAGAAAATTCTCAAAAAGCTCGGCAGCCGGGTGAAGCGGGGCGAAACCATTGCACTCATGGGCAACAGCGGGCGCAGCACCGGTCCCCACCTGCACTACGAAGTCCGCCTCAACGGAATCCCGCTGGACCCCTCCAAATTCATCCTCGAGTGACATTTGCGGCGGTGCCTTGCCGGTTTCCGCATCGTGCTTATCTTTTACTGGTGTGCCGGATCGGGATCGACATCCGGGCGGCGCACCGTAGCAATCCCGCCACAACTCCCGCGCCCATTTACGGCACTTGAGATTGGCACCGATTTCTGCTTAAGTGGATAGCGGCGGCCGACGGCCATAAGGCCTTTTCGGCGGTTGCGGGCGGCATCCAGATCTCAAGTCGGGTCTGCAAACGGCGGATAAAAACAGAAATCCCCCTTTTGAAAACGGATATGACGGGAGACGGTCCGGATCCACTGTAAAGGTGGCTACTGCAAGGGGGAGGAGAGATGAATGTTTTTTGATTTTCTTACAAAAGTATTTGGTAGTAAGAACGAGAGGTTGTTAAAAAAACTTCAACCTCTGGTAGAGAAAATAAACAGCCTGGAGGAGGGCATGCAGGCCCGCAGCGACGACGAGCTGCGGGCGCTGACCGCCGAATTCAGGCAGCGCCACGAAAACGGCGAATTGCTGGACGACCTGCTGCCCGAGGCATTTGCCGCAGTGCGCGAGGCTTCGGTGCGCGTGCTTAAGATGCGCCATTTCGACGTGCAGCTCATTGGCGGCATCGTGCTTCACCAGGGCAAGATCGCCGAGATGAAAACCGGTGAGGGCAAAACCCTGGCCGCTACCCTGCCGGCCTACCTGAACGCCATCTCCGGTAAAGGAGTGCACATCGTCACCGTCAATGACTACCTGGCCAAGCGCGACACCGAGTGGATGGGGCAGATTTACAGCTTCCTGGGGCTGCGCACCTCCTGCGTGGTGCACGGCCTCGACGACCAGGAGCGCAAGGAGGCCTACGGCGCCGACATCACATACGGCACAAATAACGAGTTCGGTTTCGACTACCTGCGCGACAACATGAAGTTCGACGCTAACTCGCTGGTGCAGCGGGAGCTCAACTACGCCATCGTGGACGAGGTCGACTCCATCCTGATCGACGAGGCCCGCACGCCGCTGATCATTTCGGGCCCGGCCGAGCAGTCCACCAGCCTCTACTACGAGGTCAACGCCATCATCCCGCGGCTGGAAGCCGAAAAGCACTACACCAAGGACGAGAAGGCCCGCACGGTGGTGCTGACCGAGGAGGGCGTGGCGCGCGCCGAACAGATCCTCAAGGTGGACAACCTTTACGACCCCAAGAACATCGACCTGCTGCACCACATCAACCAGGCTCTAAAGGCCCACGTGCTCTTCAAGCGTGACGTGGACTACATCGTCAAGCACGGCGAAGTCATCATCGTCGACGAGTTCACCGGGCGGCTGATGCCCGGAAGGCGCTACAGCGAAGGGCTGCACCAGGCACTGGAAGCCAAGGAAAACGTCAAGATCGAGAACGAGAACCAGACCCTGGCCTCGATCACCTTCCAGAACTATTTCCGCATGTACAACAAGCTGGCCGGCATGACCGGCACGGCTGACACCGAGGCGGCGGAGTTCAAGAAGATCTACGACCTGGACGTCTGCGTGATCCCCACCAACAAGCCCATGATCCGCGTCGATCACCCCGACGTAATTTACAAGACCAAGCGCGAAAAGTACGAGGCCGTGCTCGACGAAATCGTGGACTGTCACCGCCGCGGGCAGCCCGTGCTGGTGGGCACCATCTCCATCGACGTGTCCGAGGCCCTGAGCAAGAAGCTTAAAAAACGCGGTGTGCCCCACTCGGTGCTCAACGCCAAGAACCACGAAAGAGAGGCCGAGATCATCGCCAACGCCGGCCAGCGCGGCGCGGTCACCATCTCCACCAACATGGCCGGCCGCGGCACCGACATCGTGCTTGGCGAGGGCGTTGCCGAACGCGGCGGCCTGCACATCGTGGGCACCGAGCGACACGAGAGCCGGCGCATCGACAACCAGCTGCGCGGCCGTTCGGGCCGCCAGGGCGACCCTGGCTCATCGCGCTTCTTCCTGGCCCTGGAAGACGATCTGTTGCGCATTTTCGGCGGCGAACGCATCACCGGCGTCATGGAGAAGCTGGGCATGCAGGAGGGCGAACCCATCGAGCACGGCCTGATCAGCAAGGCCATCGAAAACGCCCAGCGCAAGGTCGAGGGACACAACTTCGAAATCCGCAAGCAGCTGCTCGAATACGACGATGTCATGAACCAGCAGCGCGAGGTCATATACCGCCAGCGGCGCGAGGCGCTGGGCGGCGGCTCGCTGCGCGAATCGGTGCTGGAGATGATTCGGGACCGGGCCGAGGAGATCGCCGCCGATTTCGCACAGGACCGCGTACCGGCCGAGGAGTGGGATCTCAAGGGCCTGGGCGACGCCGTCTACGAGCAGTTCAACTTCCACCTGCCGTCCTTTGACGAGGACACGCTGGACGGCCTCACGGCCGAGGGCCTCAGCGAGCTGATCTACGAGGAGGCGCTCAAGCGCTACGAGGAAAAAGAGGCTCTGGTGGGAGAGGACGATTTCCGGCAGCTCGAGCGCATGGTCATGCTCCAGACCGTGGACAGCCTGTGGAAAGACCACCTGCTGAGCATGGATCACCTCAAGGAGGGTATCGGCCTGCGCGGCTACGCCCAGCAGGACCCTCTCATCGTTTACAAGAAAGAGGGGTACGAGATGTTTCAGAACATGATTTCCAGGATCAAAGAGCAGACCCTGGGAATCCTGTTCCGCATCCAGATCGCCGAGCCGGAGGAAATCAGGGAACTGCGGCGGCCGCGTCAGCAGAACCTGACTTTTTCGGGAGCCGGCGACGAGGAGCCCCGCCGCAAACCGGTGCGGCGCAAAAGCAAGAAGGTGGGGCGCAACGATCCCTGCCCCTGCGGCAGCGGCAAGAAATACAAGAAATGCTGCGGACGCTGAGCGGGCGCCGGTGGCGAAGCCCCTTTACAAGCACCGAGGTGAATGATTATAATTAAGATGAACCGTAACCGTATGCAACGTCCGGCAGGCCGCCGTGGAGGAGACTGCTGTCCATGGCCCCTATGAAACCAGAACTGGAGGAAGGCGCTGAAACGGGTGTCGGGGAGGAGACCAGAGAACCACCTCTGTATCGGGTGCTGCTTCTCAACGACGACTACACCACCATGGAATTCGTGGTGCAGGTGCTGATGACCGTTTTTGGCAAGTCGGTCGAGGAAGCCACCCGCATCATGCTCAACGTCCATCACAGGGGGTCCGGGATTTGCGGTGTGTATCCCTTCGAGGTGGCCGAGACAAAAGTAGAGACCGTACACAGCCTGGCCCGCGAAAGGGGATTTCCCCTGCGATGCGTCATGGAGCAGGAATGAGCGATGATCAATAAAGAACTGAGTGAAACACTGGGGTTTGCCGTTCGCGAAGCCAAGAAGCGGCGGCACGAATACGTGAGCATTGAACACGTGCTCTTTGCCATCCTGCACGACCGCACGGGGGTCGAAATCATCGAGAACTGCGGCGGCAACGTGGAGAACCTCAAGCGGCGGCTGGAAGAGTTTTTCAACGAGCGCATGGAGAGCATCCCCGAGGACAGCGATTACGTTATCCAGCAGACTCTGGGGTTTCAGCGCGTCATCCAGCGGGCCGTCAACCACGCCCGCAGCGCCGAAAAACCCGAGGTTGCGGTGGGGGACATCCTGGCATCCATCTTCCAGGAGAAAAATTCCCACGCCGAGTATTTCCTCACTTCCGAGGGGATCACGCGGCTGGATGTGCTGAACTACATTTCCCACAACCTGCTGCAGGAACCCTATCGGGAGGAGCCGCCGCCCGAGGACGGCATTCGGACGGCACGCGAAGAGAAAAAAAAGAGCTCTTCCGACCCGCTGGAGGCCTTTGCCGTCGACCTGGTGGATCTGGCGGCGCGCGGCAAACTCGATCCCCTCATCGGGCGTCGGCTGGAGCTGGAGCGCACCATCCAGGTCCTCTGTCGCCGGCGCAAGAACAACCCGATCTATGTTGGTGACCCCGGCGTGGGCAAAACCGCCATGGCCGAGGGGCTGGCCAGCTACATCTACGAGGGGCAGGTCCCTGATGTGCTGCGTGGATTTCACATCTACTCGCTGGACATCGGATCGCTGCTGGCCGGCACCAAGTTCCGCGGCGATTTCGAACAGCGCCTCAAGGGCGTCATCACCTCGCTGAAGAAGAAGCGCAACGCCATCTTGTTTATCGACGAAATCCACACCATCGTGGGCGCCGGGGCCACCAGCAGCGGCTCCATGGACGCCTCCAACATCCTCAAACCGGCCCTGGCGTCCGGCGATATCCGCTGCATCGGCTCCACCACCTACGAGGAGTTCAAGAACCACTTCGAGAAGGACCGCGCCCTGTCCCGGCGTTTCGAAAAAATCGAGATCGCCGAACCTACCGTGGACGAAACCGTGCGCATTCTCAAGGGGCTGAAGTCCCGCTACGAGGAGCACCACGGCATCGCCTACACCGACGCGGCCCTGAAGACGGCGGCGCGGCTGTCCGACAAGTTCCTCAACGACCGCTACCTGCCGGACAAGGCCATCGACGTCATCGACGAGGCCGGCGCCTACGTGCGCATTTCGGGCTCGTCGCGGCGCCGGCGCATCAACCCGGCGGACATAGAGAAGATCGTGGCCAAGATGGCCCGCATTCCGACGGTCAGCGTGTCCACCTCCGACCGCTATAAACTCGAGACCCTCGAGGAGCGTCTCAGGGAAGTGGTCTTCGGGCAGGACAACGCCATCCGCGCCCTGGTCACCGCCATCAAGCGTGCGCGGGCCGGCATGGGCGCCCCGGACAAGCCGGTGGGCTCCTTCCTGTTCACCGGGCCCACCGGCGTGGGCAAGACAGAGGTGGCACGCCAGGTGGCCAACATCCTGGGCATCCACTTCATGCGCTTCGACATGAGCGAGTATATGGAGAAGCACTCTGTGGCGCGGCTCATCGGCGCACCGCCCGGCTACATCGGATTCGACCAGGCCGGCTTGCTGACCGACGGCGTGCGCAAGCACCCCCACAGCGTGCTGCTGCTCGACGAGATTGAAAAGGCCCACCCGGACCTGTTTAACATCCTGCTGCAGGTTTTCGACCACGCCACCCTGACGGACAACAACGGCAAGCAGGCCGACTTCCGCAACGTGATCATTATGATGACCTCCAACGCCGGTTCACGGGAGATGGCTACTCACAGCATCGGCTTCGGGGACGCCCGCTACAACGACAAGGGTAAAAGCCTCAAGGCGGTGGAGAAATTCTTCAGCCCCGAGTTCCGCAACCGGCTCGACGACATCATCACCTTCAACTCCCTGTCGGTGGCCATCATGGAGAAAATCGTGGACAAGTTCATGGGCCAGCTCAACGAGCAGCTGCAGGCCAAGAAGGTGGTGCTGCGCCTGACGGCGGAGGCGCGCAGCTACCTGGCCCGCAAGGGACACGACCCCAAGTACGGCGCGCGGCCGCTCTCGCGGCTCATCCAGGTGGAGATCAAGGACGTGCTCTCGGACCGCATCCTCTTCGGCTCCCTGGAAAAGGGCGGCGAAGTGCTGGTGGACGTCAGGGACGACCAGCTGGTTTTTAACGAGCGCGTCTAGGCGCCTGCGGCCGGATATGCCGGTTTTCAGACTGCCTCAGGATATCCGCTTTCCCCCGCCCCAGCTGGCACGTGAAGACGGGCTGCTGGCGGTGGACGGCGACCTGAGCACCGAGCGCCTGCTGCTGGCCTACCGCATGGGCATCTTTCCGTGGTTCTCCGAGGAAGACCCGCTGCTGTGGTGGTCCCCGGACCCGCGACTGGTGCTCTTTCCGAAAGACCTCAAGGTTTCCCGCCGTTTGGCACGGCTGCTGCAGTCCCGGAAATTCACCGTCACCATCGACACCGCCTTCGAGGCCGTTATTACGGCCTGTGCGCGCACCCGCCTGGAAAACGACGAACCCACATGGATCGACGAACGCATGATCGCGGCATACAGCCGCCTGCACCGGGAGGGGTATGCCCACTCGGTCGAGGCCTGGCAGGAGGGGCGGCTGGCCGGGGGGCTCTACGGCGTCAGCCTGGGCAACTGCTTTTTCGGCGAATCCATGTTCACGCGGGTCAGCAACGCCTCCAAGGTGTCCTTTGCCACCCTGGTGCAGTGGTTGCAGCGCCAGGGGTTTGAACTCATCGACTGCCAGGTCAGCACGGCGCATCTTAAGAGCCTGGGGGCGGTGGAAATACCGCGCAGCTGGTTCCTGGCACTGCTGGAAAAGGCACTCAAGGCCCCCGACCGGCGTGGCCGGTGGCGCTTCGACGAACCGCAAGAGGAGGAAGACAACCGTGACCGATGACTGCCTGTTCTGCCGCATCGCCGCCGGCAGGAGTGACACCCGATTTCTGCACGAAGACGACCAGCTGGTGGTTTTTCGCGACATTCACCCCCACGCCCCCATTCACTTGCTGATCGTACCCAAAAGGCACATCCGCAGCGTCAACGACCTGCAGGACGGCGATCGCGATCTGCTGGCTGAAATGTTCATGACAGCCCGCCGAATGGCCCGCCGCGAGGGCATCAACCAATCCGGCTACAAGCTGCTGTTCAACGTGGAGCGCGGCGGAGGACAGGTGATCTTTCACCTGCACCTGCACCTGCTGGGGGGGTGGAAGTGAAAAGCCGGCAAGGGTTGTAAGGCGGCGGGAAACTGTGGTAGACAGGTGGCCATGATTTCGCATTTCGATCTGGCGGCGCCCATCTACGACCGCATCCTGGGACGTCTGGACATGACCACGCTGTACGACCTGCTGGCGTTGCCTGTCGAGGGGGCGCTGCTGGATGCCGGCGGAGGGACCGGAAGGGTGTCGTGGCCCATCCGCACAAGGGTCGGCATGGTGGTCATTTCAGACCTTTCGCCGGCCATGCTCGGCCGGGCGCGGCGCAAGGGCGGTGTGCAGGTGCTCCAGGCCCACGCCGAAAAGCTGCCCTTTGCCGACAACACTTTCGCGCGTATCGTGGTCGTCGATGCGCTGCACCATTTCTGCGAGCAGGAGGCCGCCATCGCCGATCTGCTGCGGGTGCTGGCCAGAGGCGGGCGAATGGTCATCGAGGAGCCGGACATCCACCGGCTGCCCGTGAAGATCATCGCCATCATGGAAAAGCTGGCCCTGATGCGCAGCCATTTCCTGTCGGCGGAAAGTATTGGCCGCATCGTCGAACAAAACGGCTACAGCGCCGAAACGAGAAACGGGCACCCGGCTTCGGCGTGGGTCATCGTGGACAAATGAGCCCTGCGGGGCGCTCTGCAACGAAATAGGGATTCCATGGCGGACCGAAATTTCTGGCTCACGCTTTTCAGTGGGCCCGACTGGGAGGCCTTCAATGCCGCCGGCGCACGCCGGCTGGAGTTGGGCGGCAGTGCCGCCGAGAGGGCTGCGCAGGTGCGTTGCGGTGATTACCTGCTATGCTGTTTGATGGGCGTTTCACGCTTCATCGGGGTGTTGCGTGTGACTTCCGAAGCCCCGGTCCCGAAGGGGGGCGGAACCTGCTGGCTGCTGGTCAAACCGCTCATCCTGCTGACCCCGGAGACGGCGCTGCCGGCCTACGAACTAAGGGACCGCCTGAGTTGCTTTCACGCCTCGCGGCACCCCCACGCATGGATGACCCGCTTCACCACCAACCTGGCGCGCTGGGTGGCGGCCGACGGGGAGCACGTGGTCTCGGCGCTTTTGAAGCTGCGGCAGCACGCTGTCCGGAGGCCGCTGGCGTCGGCCAGGATCGCAGATCGCCCCGGCGGCCTGTCCGTGGAATCCGGACTGGTGACCGTTCCGGTGTACCACCGTGACGAGGGCGGCCATGACCGAAGGCTGGCCGGCACACCTGTTCCGGCCGGCAATCATGCCCTCGTTCAGGCCTTTTTCCTCAAGCTGGGCCACAAACTGGGCTTTGTCACCTGGATTCCCGAACGCGACCGGCTGCGCGAAATCGGCGGCCACGCCCTGGGGCATTGGCCGGGGGTTCGTTCGCGCATTAATCTGCCGCTGGAAGAAGCGGCCCGCAGGACTCTGGCCCAGATGGACGTACTCTGGATCGGCGAGGGGGACCTGCGCTGTGCATTTGCCATCGAGCGCGACGGGCTTTTTCTGATGGAACTGCTGCGCATCGCCGATTTCCTGGCCCTGAAGCCCGAGGGACGTACGGCTTTCTATCTGGTGGCGCCCGATTCGCGCCGGGACGACATCATTCGAGAGATCAACCGGCCGGTGTTCGCCACCATGAAAACCCCGCCCGTGAGTGTGTGCCGCTTCATCTCGCTGGGCACGCTGCACCGCGAGATCCCCCGCCTCAAACGTCAGCTGCAATACCTGACGTCCGCTTACCTGCTGGAAATTTCGGAGTCCTGCGAAACGCGCGAAATCGGCTGAAACGAAACGGGCCGCCCGGTCATGCGAAAGCAAAACCACAGGCGATGTCGGGCTTTCAGGCGGTATCCGGCAGCCGCGCCGCGACGCTATGCTCCGAAGGACCGCATCGCATTACCATTACAGCACTGGCCAGAATCAGCGAGCCCCCCAGCACGGTGGTCAATCCCGGTATTTCCCCGTAAAACAGGGCCGCTGCCACAGTGGCGATCACGATCTCCATCAGCAGCAGAATGCCCGCCCTGGACGCCTCTACATGCCGCAGGCCATAGTAGTAAAAAGGGGCGGCCAGCGCCATGAAAACCAGGGCGGCCAGAGCGATGCCCGCCAGCTGTTCGAACCCCAGCAGCAATGCTCCCTCCGGCGCCGGAGCGCCCGACCACAGGGCGGTGATCGCCAGCGTGTTGTGCATCAGAAAGAAGGGAAGATAGATTGCCGCCGCCGCCAGTGTACTCCAGAAGGTCGTGAACCAGGCGGAACGGTTCTTCAGGCGTCGTCCGGCCAGGGTCATCACTGCGATGGGCAAGGCCGAAGCCAGCGCAAGCAGGTTGCCGATTCTCATTTCCCGTGAGACCGATAATGACGGATTGAACAGGAGCAGCAAGCCGCATCCCGCCAGTACCAGTGAAGACACTTTCCTCCCGTCGAGGCGTTCCCCGAACAGCCACACGGCACCCGCCATGGTCAGAATAGGGAAGGTATAGTGCAGAAATTCCACGTTGGCGATGGAAGTACTGTTGTACGCGTAGAAAAGGGTCATGGTGACCCCGAAGTGGCACAGGCCGATCAGTGCCAGCCACGGCAGCTCCACCGGATCCGGCCGATGGATGCCTTCTGCGGACAGGCGCGCCACCGAAACGATGAGCGGCAAACCGATGAGCAACTCCGTGAAATTAATGGTATATACATCGAGCCCCAGCGCCGTGAGAATTCGGACGAAAAAGCCGGTTGTCGCATAAATGGCCGCGGCTGTCAGAATGGAAAGGATGCCTCTTGTGGTCGAATCGATCATTGTCATGAACCTCCTGCCATAAAACGATTCTCGACGACCTTTATTCCCAGTAGCGCAAGAATGAAAAAATTTTCGATCGCACGGAATAAACGTTGCGGCCGTTCGTTATCGCCACCAGAGAGGACGGGCAGCAGACCAAAGGCGGCGTAGCCTAAGCGGCCAAGGCAGGAAACCGGCAGGGTTTCCGTTCCAGGTTCGAATCCTGGCGCCGTCTCCACAGCCATGCCCCGCAGGGGCCCCGCCCTACCGATTGTACCCACAAAGCGTTTGACCAACGCAAAAAGAGGCAGGGGACGCAATGTTTAGCATGGGAACACCCGAAACGCCTATAGATGTTTGCCCGCAATATCCGGAAGCGGTCGACACGGCGAAAAGAGCGTCCATTGCCGGGTTCGGGGCGCAGGGCGCCTCGCATCCGCTGCGGGACATTATTCAGCGTTCCAGGGAAATACTGCTGGCGCTGGGATTCGACGAAATCGAAAACCGCACCATACTGCCGGAAAAGGACGTTTTCCGGCAGTATGGGCCCGAGGCGCCGGTTATTCTGGATCGGGCTTTTTACCTGGCCAGGCTGCCGCGGCCGGACATTGGACTGAGCAGGGAGAAGATCGAACGCATTCAGCGACTCATCGGCAACGTTGATATCAAAAGGCTGCAGTCCATTCTCAGGTCTTACAAACGCGGCAAAATCGAGTCGGACGACTTCGTGGAGGTGCTGGTGGATCGGCTTTCCATCGGGGAGGCGGTTGCGGTGGAAATGCTGGAAAAAATTTTTCCGGAGTTCCGGAAACTGAACCCCGTGGCGACCGATTTAACCTTGCGGTCGCACATGACCGGCACCTGGTATCACACCCTGGCGGCGCTTCAGGAACAGCGGGCGCTTCCGCTGGCCCTGTTTGCGGTAGGGCCGCGCTACCGCAACGAACAGAAGGAGGACGCCACCCATCTGTGCGTCCACCACTCGGCCTCGGTGGTAGTCATGGACCGCGACATGACGCTGGAAAGGGGGAAGCAGGTTGCAGTCGAAATACTGAAGCGCTTCGGGTTTGCGGATGTGAGATTCGAGATCAAGAAGGCCACGGCCAACTATTACGCACCGGGACAGGAGCAGGAGGTGTTCGCCGAGTACGGGGGAAAGTGGTACGAGATTGCCGATCTAGGCATCTACTCCCCCGATTCGCTGGCCAACTTCGGCATCCGCTTCCCGGTGTTCAACGTGGGGTTCGGCATGGAGCGGCTCCTCATGGTGCTCAACGGGCACGCGGATATACGGGAACTCGTGTTCCCGCAGTTCCACAGGCGCGGGTTCACGGACGAAGAAATCGCCGCCGCTTTGTTTCCGATCGACAGGCCGTCCACGGCAGGGGGGATGCAGATCGCGAAAGCCATTGAAAGTGCGGCCTACCGATACCGAAACGAGATCGGGCCCTGTTCGGTGAGCGCCTGGCACGACGGCGCCTGGGATGTCCGGCTGGTTGAAACGGAAGACGGCAAGCGGCTGGTGGGGCCTGCCGGTTTCAACCGTATCGGGGTGAAAAACGGACGCATCGTGGCGGCAGCCAACCCCGGCGGGGTAAAAGCGGGACTCGACGTCATGCAGGCGCTTTCCCTGAGGGCCGCCGCAATGATCGAAACGGCGCCGCCGGCAGCGGACAGTGTTCTATTCCAGGTGAAAATAGTGAAAAACCTCTCGGATGTCAATCTCCGGCTGCCGGCCGCCGTTCGTGAGCATATCGAGGGAAGCAAAAAGCAAATTACGGTTTCCGGACCGGTCTTCCTGACGGTTGAAGCCGGAAAAGCGAGACGGGAGGCGTGATGCTGCTGACAATGCCCATGCAGGGGCGTTCCGGAAAAAATGGCTACCGTGCGATCCGCAAAACCCGGGACTGGATTAATATCCAGCCGCTGCAGACGGGCGGCGTGCTCGACGAAGCTGCCATGACGGCACTGATGGAGTACGCCGACGGCTATGCCATATGTGACTACTGCAACGGATGCCTGGATACGATACCCAACCCGCCCGTGGCCGACCTGACCCGGGAAATTCTGCCAGCGTTTCTGGGTTGCCACAGTGTGCGGCTGACCACCGGGGCCAGAGAGGGAAAGTTTGCCGTTTTCCACGCAATGACGCGACCGGGTGACACCATCGTCGTTGACGCTAACCGGCATTACAGCACGTACGTGGCAGCCGAAAGGAACGGGCTGAAGGTCGTTGAAGTGCCCAACTCCGGCTATCCGGAGTACCGCATCGATGTGCGGGACTACATCCCGCTCATCGAGCGGCACAGACCTGCGCTGCTGCTGCTGACATATCCCGACGGGAACTACGGCAACCTGCCCGATGCCAGGCTGCTGGGGACCATCGCCAGGAAGTACGATGTCCCCCTTCTCATCAACGGCGCATACGCCGTCGGTCGGCTGCCGGTATCACTGGCGGAAATCGGCGCTGATTTCATCGTCGCATCGGCCCACAAGAGCATGGCCGCCTCTGGACCTCTCGGACTCCTGGGCATGCACAGGAAATGGGAAGAGCGGCTGCTGAGGAAATCGGAAAGATACGGTGGAAAGGAAATCGAGTTTCTGGGGTGTACCGCCAGGGGCGCCGGTGTCGTCACGCTGATGGCTTCCATGACGCGTCTTCAGGAGCGTGTGCAGGCCTGGGACCGCCAGGTGGCCAAGGTGCAGTGGTTCTGCGGCGAGATGCAAACGCTCGGGTTCACAGCGTTGGGAGAAAGTGCGCATCGCCACGACCTGGTCGCCTTCGAATCCCCCCGGCTCTACGAAATCTCCCAGACCAGGCGTGAAAAAGGCTATTTCCTCTACAAGGAACTCAAGAAGCGGCACATCTGGGGAATCCGGCCGGGACAGACGCGCAGGTTCAAGGTCTCGACCTTTGCCGCCGGCCAGGAAGAATTGCAGGTGGTGGTTGACGCCTTCAGAGACATCATCGACCGGTTTGCGTGATGCCCGGAAGGGCTCCGGTCGGCAGGCAACCGGTACGTAAACCAAGGGAGGGGAATATGAAACACGAGCATGTTTTCGGATATCTGCTGACAATGGATTTATACGCTGTCGAACCGCAAAAATGTGGAGACCTGAACGTTGGCTATGATTTTCTCAATCGTTTGCCGGGGCACATCGGAATGCACAAGCAGAGCCTGCCGCACATCTACGTGACCCCGCCGCAGTGGGAGGGCAAGGGCGGCCTTTCCGGGTGGGTAGGCCTGGTGGAGTCCGGCATCCAGCTGCACACCTTAACGGACCAGGGGTTCGTGAGCATCGACCTGTACACCTGTTCCTACATCGGGGAATCCATGATTCCGGAAATCCTGGATTTCGTGCGCAATTACTATCCGTATCGCGAGGCGGAAACCAACCTCATCAAAAGGGGATTAAAGTACTATGATACCGCCTACATGGAGCAGGCGAATTACTCCCTTCAGGAGGTGCTGTGATGCAGCGCCAGAAGTGTTCCTCGATCGTCGATGAAAAAGCCCTGAAGCGATTCGAAGCCGGTCGGGTAAACTGCTGGCAGCCCGGCGAATCCGACTTGAGCTCCCTTCCGCCGTTTCCGCAGTTCAGGCCGCTGTCGCTGGCGGACCGCTTTGCCCTGCAGCCGCGGCTAAGCGCGCGGCAGACCGAGATTTCGGACCGCTGTTTCACCAATCTGTTCCTGTGGCGCGATTTTTACGACATTCGCATCAGCCGGTACAGCGGCAACATTTGTGTCCTGTGCGCCAGTGAATCGACACCGGAGAAGCCCTTTTTTTTTCCGCCGCTGGGCGACGAAGATATCGGTGGTTGCGTTAAGGCCTGTTTCGACTATCTACGTTCGCGCCGCTTTGCACCGGTTATTCGGAGGGCTTCGGAGCATTTCGTTCTGCGCCACATGGCCGGAACAAAGGAATACGAGGTGCAGGAGGACGCGGATATCTCCGACTACATCTACCGCACCGAGGACATGATCCGGCTGCGCGGCCGCCGCTACCACGGGCAGCGCAATTACATCAAGCGCTTTGAGCAAAATTTTCCGCACCACGAAACCGAATTCATCAGCGGGCGCAACGTCGGGGAGTGTATTCGATTCAACCAGGACTGGCTCCGAAAGAAACTCGACCGGCTGGCGAAAAAATACGGAAGGAGGCCCGACGATTCGATGGAGGAGGTCATTTTCCTCAAAGCCGAAGTAGAGACCGCCCGCAAGATCCTGGTGCATTTCGACGCGCTCGGCCTGCGCGGTCTGGCCATCCGAATCGACGGAAACATCCGGGCCTTTACGGTGGGGGAGAAGCTCAACGACCACATGGCGCTGATCCACATCGAAAAATGCGATCACGACTACCTGGGCATCAACCAGGTGCTGACCCAGCGTTTCTGCCGGCTGGCCTGGGCGGACTGTGAATACGTCAATCGCATGGAAGACCTTGGAATCGAAGGGTTGCGAAAAGCCAAACAGGCGCTTGGCCCGCATCACATGGCGCGCAAGTTTCACATTTTTCCGAAACGCCAATAGGGTCCTGGTGGACCGCCGCCAGGCGTTCCGCCCGGACGAAATGGAGGTTGCTGAATGCCCGGCCCGGAGGAGGCTTCCAAAGCCATATCAAGGCGGGATGCTGTTGACACCTGACTTGGATGAAGGGTATCTAGGATGACCATGGCAGGCAGCGGGGGCGGGGCTGTTCAGGCGCGGCGTTTCGCTGGCGCAGGATGTTTTTGTCATGTCGATGCCGGGAAAAGAACATTTTTTCGCAGCGTGCGTATTCTGGCTTGCCGTGATGCTGGCGGTCACATGGGGGCCGGCTGCGGATCTGCCGGGATGGGGCCATACGGCATGCGGATGGATCGCCGCGGCGCACGCCCGGGGCGGTGATGGTGCTGTCGGTGGGGGCACGGGCGGAGATTCCGGCGGCATGTCCGGTGGCACATCAGACAGTTCTTCCGGCGGCATGTCCGGAAGTTCATCCGGCGGCGCTGGGGGAATGTCGGACGGTACTTCCGGCGGCATGTCCGGGGATATGTCGGGAGATTCCTCCGGCGGGATGGATGGCGGACACGACAGCAGCGGTGATACGGGCGCCTCCGGGGCCGGTGCAGGCAGCGGTGATTCGGGAACAGGCGGCGCTTCAGGGGGTGGCGCCGCAGGCGCAGGCGCTTCCTCTGGAAGCGGTTCCGCCGGAGGCGTTGGCGTCGGCGATGCTGGAGGGCCCGGAGGAGGCTACAGCCTGGAGGCCGAAGAAGAGCCCTCCGAACCGAGAATTGCCCGCAGTCAACGGATTTCCTCCGCACCGCCCGTGGCCGGTGCCTTCGAACCCGGTGTTATTCTGGCGATCAATCCCACTGCCGCCACCTGGCGCAAGGCCCGGGAAATAGGACTGCTTGTCGAGCGGCACATGGTGCTGGAGAATCTCGACCTGTCGGTAACGCGCTTCAGGGTGCCTCACGGAATCAACGCATGCAATGCGCTTGTGCGGCTGCGCCAAATGGAAACGGCGGTGTCCTTCGATCTGAACCACTACTACACCATTGCCGGACGATCCGGGAGCGAGGCGCGAAACGATTTCAATGCCTCCGCGTGCAGGATGATCGGATGGCCCCTGAAAAGCCGCTCACTCGGAAAGGGGCTGTGCATCGGCATGGTGGACAGCGACGTGAACACCGACATCGCACCGTTGGCGGGGCAGCATATCGTCCGGCGCTCTTTCGTGCCGCAGCCGGAGGTGCCCGTCAGCATACACGGCACCGGCATCGCCGCGGTGCTCGTGGGGGCCGCCGGCAGCTCTTTTCCCGGATTGCTTCCCGGTGCACGTCTGCTGGCCGCCGAGGCCTTTTCGGTCGGTGGTCAGGGCAAGCCACACGCCGGTGCGCTGGCCATCGCCCGGGCGCTGGACTGGCTGGTAGCCGAAAAGGCGTTGGTGGTTAACCTGAGTTTTTCCGGTCCGGACAACAGCCTGCTGCGTGCCGCGGTTCGCCGAACACTCGAGAGCGGAACCCCCCTGGTGGCTGCAGCCGGAAACAACGGCGCCCTGGCCCCGCCCGCTTTCCCGGCCGCTTACGAGAAGGTGATCGCCGTGACCGCGGTGGACCGTTTCCGGCGACTGTACCGCAGGGCCAACCAAGGGCCGTACATTGATTTTGCCGCCCCGGGCGTTGGGATATGGGTGCCCGGAAAGTCGGGGATAGGGCGGTACCGGCAGGGAACCTCCTATGCCGCGGCCTACTGCACGGCCGTGGGGGCACAGTTGCTGCGCCGCATGGATCCTTCGCAGCGTGCGGGCCACCTGTTCCGGATGCTGCAGGAAAATACCGTCGACCTCGGCCCACGCGGCCGGGACAACCTGTTCGGATGGGGCTTGATTCACTGCCCGCGCAGCTGCGCCGGGGAGTGATAGCGGCCTTTACGCCCACTTATTCGTTTCAAAAAGGGGTGTCGCGAACGATGGACACGGAAGGAAGCGGCGATTTCCGGGATCAGATGGCGGCCATGCTTCCCCGGCTGCGCCGCTTCGCGTACTCGCTGACAACCGACAGGGCGAAAGCCGACGATTTGGTTCAGGCGGCCTGCGAGCGGGCCCTGAGCAGGGAGCACCAGTGGCGGCCCGGAACCCGGCTGGACAGCTGGATGTTCCGCATCATCTACACACTCTGGATTGACGAGGCACGGGCAATGAGAAACCGCAAGGTTCACCTTCCGCTGGAAGAGGTCCGCCTGCCGACGTCCAAAAACGGCAAGGAGCAGCGCATCGAGGCCAGGCTGATGCTCTCCAAGGTGGTGCAGGCCATGGAAAAGCTGTCGCCCAAAGACCGCCTGGTCCTGTCGCTGGTGTGTGTCGACGGGCTGTCCTACAAAGATGCGGCCAATACTCTTAACGTACCGCTGGGCACCGTCATGAGCCGGCTGTCCCGGGCGCGGAAGCGGCTGTACGCCATGGTGAACGGATAACACGGGCAAATGAGGTTGCGGGAAAAATGAAAACGCCAAGTGACGAACAGATCATGGCCTGGGTCGACGGGGAACTCCCGGAGGACGAGGCCCTGGAAATCGAACAGGCCCTCGAGGGGGACCGCGAGGCGCAGCAGAAGGCCGAGATTTTCCGCCGCAGCACGGCGGTTCTAAAGGCGGCTTTCGATGACCCCCTTCACGAGCAGGTCCCCGAAAAACTGATCCGCACCATCCGGGAGCATCCGGCGCCGCGGCGAGCCGTACGCAAGAGCGGTTTCTGGGCCGCTTTTTTGCGATTCCCGTCCCTGTCGCCGGCGCTGGCTTTTGCCATGGCCATTGTGCTCTGCGCCGGTATCCTGACCGGTTACCTGCTGTTCGGCCCCTCGGGGTCGGGTCCCTTCCCGGTCCTGCCGGCCGGCGTGCCGTTCAGTCGGGGGCTGGAAAAGACCCCCAGCGGCAATTCTTTTTATATGGCCGGGGGGAATCTCAAGGTGACCCCCGTGCTCTCTTTCCGGGACAACGCCCGCCGCTATTGCCGACAGTACGAGGTGGAAAACCTGCACGGCGGCGAGCGGCAGTGGGCGCAGGGGGTGGCCTGCCGCGACCGGCAGGGGCGCTGGCACACCCGGGTCTATATCCCTTGGGTGCCCGAACAGCCCGCGTCGCAAAACGCAGACTCGTATGTTCCGGCGGCAGGCGAAGACCCCATGGAAAGCGTGCTGGACCGTATGATGGCGGGCCCGCCGCTGACCGCCGAACAGGAATCCGCGCTGATGCGCAGTGGCTGGAAACCAAAGGCGGTTATTCCTTGATGTCCTGCTCTTGCACCTTGCGGGACGTGCGGGAGGGAACACGCAGGCTTTTTCGAAGCCGCTTCACCTGGGTGGTCAGCAGGGCCACCTTCTTCTCGAGGGTCACGATGCGGTCGCTGAGCCGGGCGGTCAGCAGCGCCATGCGCTTCTGGTTGCGTTGCGCCTCGGCTTTCAATTCGTTGGCCAACGCTCTGCGGTCCAGTTTGGTGGCCAACTGCTGCTCGAGCTCCTGCCGAAGCTTCCGGAGGTTTTGCTCGGCCTCGACGGCGCGGCTCTTGGCTTCCATCGTGGTCACGGCGGACAGTCGCATGGCTTCGGCCAGGTCGGCCAGCTGGCCCTGCATGGTCTTGAGTTCCCCCAGGTAGCCCTGCATCTCCTCCAGCGTCTTTTCGAGGTTTGACACGCGGACCGCCGCCTTGCGGTCGGCCGACTCGGATTTTTCGCCGATACGCTTCAACTCCGTTCGGAGGCTTTTGAGTTCCCCCTTGAGTCGCTCCACTGCAGCGTGCTGTTTCTTTTCGGCGCCGGCCAGCCGCTGGTTGATTTCGGCCAGGCTTTTCTTAAGGGACTTGACTTCGGCCACGGCCTTTTGAAGTTCGGCCTGCAGGGTGGTTTTCAGGGCGGCATTTTTCTTTTCTACCTCGGCGATCATCTTGCTCATGGCCTCTTCCAGTTTGGCCTGGCGGACCGAGAGCGAGGAGAAACTGGATTCCAAGTCACGCGAGAGGTTAAGCACCTCCATGCTGCCGGTGTTTTCGGTCTGGCTCACGCGGCGCTTGATGTCCAGGTAGCCGGCTACGATCAGGCCGGCCAGCAGCAGGGGCATCAGGACACCCAGCACGGTGATGCGCCGGCGCAGACGCTCGTAAGGCGGGGGCGGCAGCTCACTGGACAGCAGCAGGTCTTCCACGGGCGGCTCTTCGGGTTCCGGCAGATCGTCGTCCCCCAGTTTGAACCCGTATGTCTTGTCATCGCTCATGAGGTCTATTCCCACTCAATGGTGCTGGGCGGCTTGGAGCTGATGTCGTACACAACCCGGTTGACACCGCTGATTTCGTTGATGATGCGGTTGGAAAGGGCCGCCAGAAACTTGTGGGGCAACCGCGCCCAGTCGGCGGTCATGGCGTCTTTGCTGGTAACCGCCCGGATGGCCACGATGTTTTCATAAGTGCGGCGGTCGCCCATGACACCCACGCTTTTCAGGGGCAGCAGCACCGCAAAGGACTGCCACAATCGCTTATAATAACCCGCGGACCGGATTTCTTCAAGCAGAAGATCGTCGACCTTGCGCAGCACGGCCAGGCGCTTGGGTGTGATTTCGCCGATGATGCGGATGGCCAGTCCGGGACCGGGGAAAGGCTGGCGCCAGACCAGTTCATCGGCAAGGCCCAGGGTCTTGCCCAACTGGCGCACTTCGTCCTTGAAGAGGTACTTGAGGGGTTCGATCAGCTTGAGCTTCATCTTCCTGGGGAGGCCGCCGACGTTGTGATGCGACTTGATGACCGACGTCGGTCCGCCGAAGGCCGAAACCGACTCGATGACGTCCGGGTAGAGCGTCCCCTGGGCCAGGAACTCGGCGCCCTTGATTTTGGCTGCTTCGGCCTCAAAGACCTCCATGAAGACGCGGCCGATGATCTTGCGTTTCTTTTCCGGGTTGACGACGCCCTTGAGGGCTTTGAGAAAGCGCCCCTGGGCGCGCACGAAACGGATGCGGATGTCCAGGTGCCGGCTGAGCCGTTCGCGCAGCTGACGGGCCTCGTTTAAGCGCAGCAACCCGTTGTCGACAAAGATGCAGGTCAACTGGCGGCCGATGGCGCGGTGCAGCAGCACGGCCGTCACCGAGGAGTCCACGCCGCCGCTGAGACCCAGGATCACCTTGCGGTCACCCACCTCGTCGCGGATTTGCTGAACGGCGGTGCGGGCGAAGGATTTCATGGTCCACGAAGGCTTGCATCCGCAGATGTCAAACAGAAAACTGCGAATCATGCGCTTGCCCTGGGGCGTGTGGTGTACTTCGGGGTGAAACTGGAGGCCGAAGAGCTTTTTGCGGGTGTTGGCCACGGCGGCCATCGGGGTGTTGGCGGTGGAGGCCGTGATCGTGAAGCCCTTGGGCAGGGCGGTGATGGCATCGCCGTGGCTCATCCAGACGTCGGTGTGCTTGTCCACGTTTGCAAATAGTCCGCTGCGGCGCCGGACGGTCAGGGAGGCAAACCCGTATTCCCGCTTGTCGGCACGCTTCACGCTGCCGCCCAGGGCGTGGATCATGAACTGCATGCCGTAGCAGATGCCCAGCACCGGGATGCCCAGATCCAGGATGGCGGGGTCCATCCGCGGACTGGTTTTTTCGTAAATGCTGGCCGGCCCCCCCGACAGGATGATGCCTTCAGGGGCCAGGGCGCGCACCTGATCGGCATGGATGCCGGGAGGTTCGATCTGACAGTAAACGTGGCACTCCCGCACGCGGCGGGCGATGAGCTGGTTGTACTGGGAACCGAAGTCGATGATCAGGATCATGCCCACTCCTTGACAGTGGTTGCCGAACTGAGTGCAACCCGGTGAAACGATTTGCGAAAGATGACTGAATATGGTAAACACGGCCCCAAATGTCAATGCTTAAGTTTGCGCAGCGGCCGCGGCAGGTGGCCCTGCAGGTGAAAGGCGCCATGATCATCCAGATATACGAGGTCCAGGAACCTGACGAGGCCGGCGAACTCATTCGCCTGGGGGTCGATCACGTGGGCGGCGTGCTGCTAGCAGCCGACCAGTGGCGGCGGCCGGACATCCGGGCCACTTTCCGAACGGTTCGGAAGGCCGGCGCGGTAAGCAGCCTGATTCCGCTCTTCGGCGATCGCGAGCGGGTGCTGCAGGCGCTGGACTACCATCGGCCGGACATCGTGCATTTCTGCGACGACCTGCCGCATCCCGACGACGATCGGGAGGCACTGGCGAAGATGATCGCCCTGCAGCGTGCCGTGCGACGGGCTTTTCCTGGTATCCGCATTATGCGCAGCCTCCCGATTGGCCTGCCGGGGCAGGCGGCCAGGTGCCCCACGCTGGCCCTGGCGCACATCTTCGAACCCGAGAGCGACCTGTTTCTGACCGACACGCGCATCACCGCAGCGGGCGGCGCCGAGCAGCCCGTGAACGGTTTCATCGGAATTACGGGGCGCACCTGCGACTGGCCCATGGCGCGGGAACTCGTGGCCCGGAGCCGTATTCCGGTAATACTGGCCGGAGGGCTTGGCCCGGAAAACGTGGCCGAGGCCATTTCCGCGGTCCGCCCCTGGGGCGTGGACAGCTGCACGGGCACCAACCGCGTGGACGAGCAGGGGCGTCCGGTGCGCTTCCGCAAGGACCTTCGCAGGGTCGCGCGCTTTGTGGCCGAATCCCGGCGGGCGGCACAGGAGCGGGAACCGAACGGCGGCGCCGGGCGCTGAACGAAAAATTTCCGGGCGGTGCAACGGCCCGGCTGACTGGCTGTAACCCCGAGAGGAGGAAAGCGAAAACATGTACGAAAGCGGCGACCTGAGAAAAGGTCTGAAAATCGAGATCGACGGCGAACCCTGGGTAATCGTGCAGTTCGAATTCGTCAAACCCGGCAAGGGCCAGGCGCTCTACAAGTGCCGCATGAAGAACATGCTCACCGGCGTGCAGGTCGACCGCACCTACCGTTCGGGCGAAAAGTTCAATGAAGCCGACCTCATGGAGCAGGAGATGGAGTACCTGTACAACGACGGCGGCAGCTACTGTTTCATGAACACCGAGACCTACGAGCAGGAATTTCTCTCCGAGGAGCAGGTGGGTGAAGCCAAGCATTTTCTCAAGGACAACACTGTCTGCACCGTGCTGATGTTCAAGGGAAAGCCCATCGGCATCACCCTGCCGTATTTCGTAGAGCTCAAGATCGTCCAGGCCGACCCCTGGGTCAAGGGGGACACGGCCTCCGGCGACACCAAGCCGGCCACGCTGGAAACGGGCCACGTGCTGCAGGTGCCGCCTTTCGTGGAAGAGGGCGAGGTCATCCGCATCGACACACGCACCGGGCAGTACGTGGAGCGCGTCAAGTCATGAACTGGCAGGCGGTCTATGACCGTTACCCGGTCAACGGGCACCTCATCTGGCTGAACAACTGCGGCACCACCCCGGCGGGCACCCACATCGTGGACGCCATGACCCGTTTTCTGCAGGGCTACGCACGGCGCGGCACCCTGACCCGCACCGCCCGCTACGGCGACGTGCAGCGGCGCATCAAGGCCATCCTGGCGCCGCTGCTCAACTGCCGAGCCGACGAGCTGGGGTTGATCCACCATACCGCCGAGGGCATGAATTTCATCTCCCACGGCCTGGGCCTGCGCGAGGGCGACGAGATCCTGCTGCTGGAAAACGAGTATCCCAGCAACGTCTACCCCTGGCGGCACTGGGCCCGCAAGGGGGTCGTCCTCAAAACCGTGCCCATGGCGGAGACGCCGGCGGGCTTTGCGGAAAATTTTCGCAGCGCGATCACACCCGCCACGCGCGTGGCGGCCCTTTCGGCCGTGCACTGGTGCACCGGTATGCCCCTGCCGCTGGAGGAGATCGGCGACGCCTGCCGCCGGCACGGCATCGACCTGGTGGTGGACGGCGCCCAGGGGGTCGGCATGCGGCCCATCGATGTGCAGGCCTGCAACATCGCGTACATGGCCTTTCCCACCTGGAAATGGCTGATGGGGCCCCTGGGAATGGGGGTTCTGTTTATTCGCCGGGACCGGCTGGAAGGGCTGCAGCCCATCTTCGTGGGCACCGAGTCGGTGGTGGACGACGAGCGTTATCTTCCCTACCGCGACGAGCTCAAGCCCTCCACCGACCGCTTTACCATTTCCACCGCGAATTTCAACGACTGGGTCTACTTTCAGGCCGCCCTGGAAATGCTGGAAGAAATCGGGTTCGAAAAGGTCCGGCAGCGGCTGGGGGAACTCGGCGAGCACCTCTGCAACGGGCTGCGAGAGGCCGGCTGCCGGCTGCTGTCCGACGCTTTCGCCGGGGATCGATCGGCCATCTGCGTCTTCGAAAGCCCCTCCGAAACGGCCGAACGGACGCTGCAGCGCTTCCAGGAGGCGGGCATCGTAGCGGCCGAACGCCTGGGGCGTGTGCGCCTTTCGCCGCACATCTATAATTCCTTCGAACAGTTGGACCGCGTAGTGGAGACGGTCCACGGGACCGCCTCCTCCTGAGGCGTCGGGCATAGCGGCCCCGGCTTTAAGTGCTTGCAGCGGGGCAGGGAGTCTGGCGCGCTGCGGCGGTCTCAGCGGAGTTCGCGGACAAAGGCGGCCAGGCGCTGCATGGCGATTTTGATCTGGTCGCGCGAGGTCGCGAAACTCAGGCGCAGTTGCCCCGGTGCGCCGAAGGGTTCGCCGGGCACCACGGCCACGCCGGCGTGTTCGAGCAGTTCGAGCGCGAAGCGGTGGGCGTCGGGGATGTCGGTGTCGCCCCGGGCCGCCGGCAGCAGGTGGCGGATGTCCGCCAGCAGGTAGAAGGTGGCCGGCGGCAGGGAACAGGTGATGCCCATGTCCGAAAGGGCACCGGCCATGAGATCGCGGCGGCGGCGGTATGCCGCACGCATGCGGGCGACATCCGGCGGTTCGTTTTCCAGGGCGAAGGCCGCGGCGGCCTGAGAGAAGGTGCAGGCGCTGGTGGTGCGCTGGCTGGCCAGTGTGGCCATGGCGGAAATGACGTGCGGCGGTCCAGCGGCGTATCCGATGCGCCAGCCGGTCATGGCGTAGGCCTTGGAGCAGCCGTTGATCACCACGGTGCGTGCGTACAGGCGGGGGGTTGACGCGGCGATGCTGTGGTGGCACCCGTCGAAGACGATCTTCTCGTAGATTTCGTCGGAAATGACGGTGATGCCGCTGTCGGCGCAGACATCGGCGATGGCACGCAGCTCTTCGGCGCTGTATAGCGCGCCGGTGGGGTTGCAGGGGGAGTTGAGGATCAGTGCCCGCGTGTGGGGCGAGAGGGCGCGCGCGAGAGCGTCGGCATCCAGTTTGTACCCGTTGGCGCCGACGGCTGCGATGACCGGACGGGCCCCGGCCAGCCGCACCATTTCAGGGTAGCTCACCCAGTAGGGTGCCGGCACGATCACCTCGTCGCCCGGGCCCGCCAGCACCTCCACCGCCAGTGCCACGGCCTGCTTGGCGCCGGACGTGACCAGGACGGCCTCGTCTTCGTAGGCCAGCGCGTTGTCACGGGCCAGCTTGCGGCGTACGGCGCGGCGTAGTTCGGGGATGCCGCGCACCGGCGCGTAGCGCGTGCGTCCCGCATCCAGGGCCCTGTGCGCGGCCTCCACCACCGCCGCGGGGGTGTCGAAGTCGGGTTCTCCGGCGGCCAGGCTGATCACGTCGCGCCCCTGGCGGCGCAGGCGGGCCGCCAGGTCACTAAAGGCCGCGGTGGACGATGGCGACACGCGGACGGCCCGCGGAGAGAGGGGTATCGCGTCCATCGGCTCAGGCATTTTTCCGATTCCGACCGCAGAGGACTTCACGGTCCAGGAAGGGGATCTTGCGCACCAGTTCCGCAATGTCCTCATCGTCGTCCAGCCACTGCTTCAGGTTTTCCAGCATGAGCGCGGCGTAGGGGCTCTGGTGCCCGTCGGTCAGGAAGTAGTTGACCCACAACCCGTCCTTGACAAAATCCACTAACCCAGCTTCTTCCAGTATCTTCAGGTGTTTGGACACGCTGGGCTGTGAGATGTTCAGCGCTCCCTGCAGTTCGCATACGCACATGGTTTTGTGCTGCAGCAGCTTGAGGATCTTGACCCGGTTGGGGTCCGCCAGTGCTTTCATGACCTTGATGAGATTCTTCATGGGTTTTATTCCTGTTCGATGGCCTGGAAAGTGCGGATGAAACGGCGGTCGATGTAGTCCTTGATCCAGAAAGCCGGGCGCCCGCCAAAGAGGAGCCTTTTTTTTCGAAAGATGCCTTTGCCGTCGCCCAGGTTGAAAATCAGCAGGTAGTCGCCGCCGGGGTCGAATGGCTGCAGGAGTTTGCCCTCGAGGGACGCCATCAGGTTGTGGTACAGGACGGGGTTTTCGCGAACGGCGTAGACGCCCACCTTGTCAAGGGGCCGCGGCTGGAAGTAGATACAGTCGCCGCCGCCGAAAATCTCGGGGTGCTTGGTCGACTGAAGGAAACGATTGACCAGCAGCCCGCCGTCGGGACCGGTAGGCAGGGCCGATTCGCTGAAGATGCGCGAGGGCCGCACGCCGGCGGCCAGAAAGACCAGGTCGCAGGGCCAGGTTTCACCGGATTCGAGCACCACAACATCCGATTTGACCTGCCGCACGTAACCTTTTTCCAGGAGTCGGATGCCCCGGCGCCCGAAGGAGCGGCGCACCATGCGGCCGATTCCGGCGGGAAATCGCGACATGACTCCGTGGCCGGCGAAGAGGGTGATTTCGACGGGGTGGTCGCCGCGTTCCCGTACCAGCCGCCAGACGTTGCCGGCGATTTCCACCGCCGACGCGCCGCCCCCCACGACCGCTACCCGAAACGGTCCTGCAGCGGACAGTTCCAGGATACGCCGCTGGGCGTCCAGCAGTTTTTCAATGGGTTTGACAGCGAACACCTCGCCGCAGTCGGGCGCCAGCACGTCGCGCGGCACGAAACTGCCGGCGTTGAAGGAGATAACGTCGTAGGGCAGGGTTTTGCCGGAAGCCAGGTGCATGACGCGCTTCTCGGCATCCACCCGCACACCCTTGTCCAGAATGAAGGTGCCGCCCTGCTTTTCCACCACGCGGCGCGTGGCGAAGCGGATCTGTTCGGGAGCGTAGGTGCCGCCTAGCATGCCCGGCCCCATGCCCGAGTAGTAGTGGTGTTCCGAGGGGCCCACGACCGTCACGCGAAAGCCCTTCTCCACGAAATGCCGCAGGTTGGCCAGGGTCACCATGTGGGCGTGCCCGCCGCCGATGAGAACCAGGTGTTTGTCCATTGTGGCGTCCAATTTTTTAGAGCTGCGCCATGAGTTTGCCCAACTGGGTCATATGAGCGCGCTCCTCCTCGGCGATGCGCCGCAGCACCTTGCGGCTGTCGTCGTCCCGGCTGCGGTTCGAGGCGCGCTCGTAGAGATCGAAGGCCTGGGCTTCGATCGACATGGCCAGCGACACCACGTCGGCCGGGGACTCCAGGTCCGGATCGAACATGCGGATGTACTCTTCGGTGGTTAATCCGCCCTCCATGGCCGGTGCGGCCCTGCGCGGCCCGAAGGTCTCTACGGTCCAGTCCTCGCCGGAAAGCGCGTTGTATTCCTTGAGAATGCGCTGCTGGTGGAGAACCTCGATATCCGAAAGTTTTGCAAAAAGGCCCTTGACGGATGGGCGGCGCACCCGCTCGATCATGGAAAGGTAGAATTCGCGCAGGCCTTCCTCGAGGGAAAAAGCCGTCACCAGGGTATCCAGGGGGCTCTCGTCACCGGTGAAAAGCGCGAGGCCCTGTTCCACGTCGCCGACGGCTACAGGCTGATCCCACTTCTTGATCCCGCCGGACATGTTGATGACATGCTCGAATCCCTTGCCGGCCAGCATCTGCGCAGCGACCCGGCTGCGTCCTCCTATCCGTCAGTATACGATGGTGGGCTTGGCGGGGTCGATCTCGTCCAGCCGTTCGGAAAGCTCGGGAAGCGGCAGCAGTTTTGCGCCGGGCAGGTGCTCCTGCTGGTATTCCTCGGGTTGGCGCACGTCGAGGATGGTGAACTCGTCTGCGGCGTGCTGCTGCATGAACTCACGGATCTGCTGAGCGTTCATAGACTTCACGGGTGTCAGGAACTGTTTCCAGCGCATGGGTTCCTCCTGTTGCAGGAAAAGGATGGTCGCGTGCAGTGCGTCGCAGGGGCTGTGAGGACCCCCGATCCCCGACTATGCCAAAAGCAAGGCGGCGCGTCAAGCAGGGAAGGAGGTGTAGCGGGGCAGTTTTCCGTAACACTTCGCATGGCGGATGCCGAAGCCGTTCATGGGTTGGGTGCCCATTGGTTCAAGGGGGGCAGGTATCGGCTGCGCGCAGTTGGAGAACCGGCGGGAAAACGATGCACAGACGGCAGGAGTATTCCTGCAGCGGCTGCAGACCGATCTCATCGCGGCTGCGAAGGGGGTGCAAAAGAACGGATCTCCGCATTCGAAATGGGTGATGACTCAAGTGTCGCCGGGGATCGACCGAAACTAGGGAAGAACCGGCTGCCGTCGTGACAGGCGTTATTTAAAGGATCGCGGCACGCCGATCAAGAGCACAGGACCCTCGCAGACATGAACAACCGCAACCGCATCGCCGTATTGATGAGCCTGTGCCTGCTTGTGGCCGCCATCGGCACAGCGGGCTTCATGGCCGTGGAGCATTATTCGCTGGCCGAAGCGCTGTACATGACCGTCATCACCCTCTCGACCGTGGGATTCAGCGAGGTACGGCCGCTGTCGGGCACCGGCCGTCTTTTCACGGCCGGTTTGATTGTCGTGGGGTTTGTCAGCCTGGCGCTGGCTTCCCACGCCCTGGTGGAGTCGCTGCTCACGCGGGTGTGGAGCGGGAAATCGGAGGTCCGCAAAATGAAGCGCAAAATCGCACATCTCAGGGGACATCACATCATCTGCGGCTACGGCCGGGTGGGTGCCGCTGCCGCGGAGCGGTTGGCATCGGCCGGCACCAGTTTCATGGTCATCGAAAGCAGCCCCGATAAAATCGACCTGCTGCAGGAGAAGGGATTCCTGTACATCCAGAACGACGCCACCCGGGAGAGCGTTCTGATGGAGGCCGGCATCAAGGTGGCGCGGGGACTGCTGGCGCTGCTGGACTCGGATCCCGAGAACCTCTTTCTGGCCCTGACGGCGCGTGAGATGAACCCGACGCTGCACATTGTGGCGCGTGCCGACGAATGCACATCCGAGAAAAAGATCATTCGAGCCGGGGCCGACACGGTGGTGTCCCCCTTCGCCGTGACCGGCCGGCAGATCGCGGAGGACTTGCTGCAGGCCACCGGACAGGTGCCGGTAGAGGACACTTGTCAGATTACCATGGATGCAGAGCCCGTTTGGACGGCCGTCGATGAGCCATCGGATCTCATCGGATGCACCATCGAGGCGGCCGCAGACCGACTGGGTGGCAAGGTCATCGGTCTGCGGCGCGATGGTAGCGACGTGATCTATCCGGACATGGAAACCCGGTTGCGCACCGGAGACCGCCTGCTGCTGCTCGGTGGCGAAGAGTCCTTGCACGACGACCGCGCCGAACCGCAATCGGCGGTCCGCAAGGTGGTGATCGTAGACGACAACCCCGTCATCCTTAGGCTCTACACACGCCTGTTTCAGAAAGCGGGATTCCTGCCGCTGACGGCAACCGACGGGCAGGAGGGGGTCGAACGCATCGTCGAACACGCCCCCTGCGTGGCGGTGGTCGATTTCGAACTGCCGGTGCTCTCCGGCATCGAACTGTGCCGGCAGGTGCGGGCGCAGGACCGCTGCCGCGGAACCCGGCTGGTGCTCTTTACGGGCAGCAATCACCCCGGAACCCGCAAGAGCGCACTGGCAGCCGGCGCCGACGAGGTGGTGGTCAAAAGCGCCGATGCCGGCGAAATCATCAAGACCGTGGAGCGTGTCCTGGCCAAGGAGGCGTGTGAAGAACCCGTGGAAACCGAAAAAGGTGCCGTGGCCTGAAATTCTCAGGGGTGCTCCCCGATTCCCGCCATTCTGGCTCTCACCAGGCGCAACAGAAGGATGAACGCGGCACACACCGCAACCAGGCCCGCGTCTTGAAATCCTTGGAATATCACCGAACTGATCACATCCGACCAGCCCACCACGCCGTTGCTCCAGTGGGTCTCAAGGGGCCAGAGGAAAGAAACCGGGGCCGCGGTAAACAGGAAATCGGCCACCACGTGGGAAAACACGATACTGAATGCGCTGACAAAGGAGATGCGGGGGATGTGCGACCAAAGCTTCGAGGCCCCGGAAGCCAGCAGCGCGGCCAGCGCTGCGAAAACCAGGCTGTGGGTGGGGCCGCGATGGAAGGTATCCCCGTTTCCGGTCAACATCAGGCCGAAAAGCACGTCGATATCGGGCAGGTTGGAAAATACAGTCACAAAGGCCAGGGTCTTGAATCGACGCCAGCCAGCCGCGTGCGAATCGCTGACTTCCAGGGTGGCCAGTCCGATGGCGGTATGTCCCAGAGGCAGTGGCATAAAGGAAATCTCCCGTTGAAATCCGTTTGCAGATTTTTCAATGGATGACGTTCGGTTCATCGGCCGTCGGCATGCAGGAACCTGTAGGGCCCGACGGCCGGCCCGAACCACCGCAAACTGATGCAGAATGTGTGCCATCAAATAGTGTGAGTTCGTAAAAGCTAAAATAACAACTAGATATAAATTATCCGGATGGCCGCCACAGGATGGGATTGGGAGAAAATTTTCTCAAAAAAAGAAAAAGAATTCCAATTCACTCCACAAATGTCGTGAATTCTGCTAAAATACCGCCCGTAGCAAGGAACCTGCATCCTGCAATAAGACGGTTTTGCCGAAAGCGAACGGCGACGGCGCCTTTCCCCAAAGCGCCGGTTGCCGGGCCCCGCGTATTCATGGAGAACAGGGCATGCAGATGGGAAGTCTCAAGCCGGCGGTTTCCAAACACTGGCACCTGGTGGTCGGCGGACTGATGTGGAGCGCCGTGGGAGTGATGCTATGTCGTCTGGCGCTGCATTGGCTGGCGGGCATCGGGGGACGACACGCCCTGTGGCTGGGCCTGCTGGGGGCGGCGGCCGCCGTGACAGTGTACCGCTTCGGGTTCGTAAAGATCGCGCGCCGCAACATCGCCCGCGTGTGCGCCTTTTCGGAAAAGCGCTGCCTTTTCGCCTTCCAGGCCTGGAAAAGCTATCTGATCATCGTGGTGATGATCGCGCTGGGAGTCTTTCTGCGCCACTCCAGCATGCCCCGCTACGTGTTGGCCCTGATCTACGAAACCATTGGCGGCGCGCTGTTTCTCTCCAGCCTGCACTACTACGGCGGGTGTTGGAAAGTGACCCACTGCGGAGAGGGGTGAAGTGCGGCTGCAAAGGAGTGCAACATGACGGAACTGCGGCGCACGCCGTACACCTGCCACGTTTTCGTATGCACCAACGACCGCCGTGGCGCGCGCAAGTCCTGCGCTGACGGCGGCAGTCCCGCCATTCGGTCGGCCCTGAAAAAGGAGATCGCCGAGCGCGGCTGGAAACCCCGGGTGCGCCTGTCCCAGTCCGGCTGCCTGGGCCTGTGCGCCCAGGGGCCCAACGTGGTGCTCTACCCGCAGCAGATCTGGTTTTCGGAAGTCACCGGCGGGGACATCCCGGTCATCCTGCAGAAAATCGAAGAAATCCTTGCATCCGGTTGGGAGTGAAGCCCCGGTCCGATGACATGCTGTCGCCTTGCGACGGTCCGATTTCCTCCCTGGCGGTGGTTTTTGCCCACCTGGGAAAGAAGCGCCAAGAAGGCACCCGCATTTACAGCATCGCGGCCGCCGTTCTCGAACCGGGAAATTCCCCGCGGAAGTTTGCCACCCACGTGCGCTACGGTGCCTTCGGCGCCCGCGAGCGCCACCGCTCGGGGCTTTCGCGCCAGGAGCTGGCGCAGGCCCCCGATTCCGCCGAAGCCAGCGCGGCCGTGTCCGAGTTTTTAAGCGGCCATCCCTTTCTGCTGACGCTCGCGCCCCGTCGGCACCATCCCGAACTGCTGGCCTTCTGCCGCGCGGAACGCTGCGTAGACCTGGGTTTCGCCGCCGAATTTTTTCTACCGCAACTCGACGCCCACACCCCCAAACGCCTTTGGGAACATGCCGTGGGCAAACCCCGCCGCCGGGTCAGCTTCTCCGCCGCCGAAATGGTGGAACTAGGCACCGCCCTGGTCCGGCACATCGCCGGGCAGTGCCTTTCGGACCGGCAGTGCCGCAGCGCGCCGGTGCTGCGATACTTCCTGGATAAGAGCCGCACCCTTTTCGGGGAGGTGTTCGTGCACGCCGCCCGGCGCTACCGGGAGTATTTCGGCGGCCTGTTCGATCCCTGCACCCTGCCTGACACCGGCAACTGGCAGGCGTTCCTGCCGGTGGCCGAATTCGCTTCGCGGTCCAAGCCAGCGCCGCCCGCCGCATGCCGCGCGGTGCCCGTCGAGACGGTCGAAGAGCGCTTCCGGTCCCTGGCCGATGCCGAGGCCGGCTTCCAGTTTCGGCCCTCCCAGGCCGCGTTCGCGGCCGCCGTGGCCACGGCCCTCAACGAGGGCCAGATCCTGTGCCTGGAGGCCGGCACGGGGACCGGCAAGACCCAGGGCTACCTGATCCCCTCGCTGGAGTTTCTGCGCCGCAACCCCGATGCGCGCGTGGTCATCTCCACCTACACCAAGAGCCTACAGGAGCAGATCTTCCAGCGCGAGATCACCTTCAGTCGCGAGAAGTTCCGCATCTACGCCGACATTCCCTACGCCCTTCTCAAGGGCAAATCCAGTTACGTGTGCGCCGAAAAGCTGGACTACAGCTACGAGGAGAGCGGTGACGGCCGGCAGCTGCTGGGGTGGCTTTACCTGCTCAACACCGTACTGCATTTTCCCGAGACCGACCTGGACGCCGTCGGGACCCGCATCCGGGAGGTGCTGGACAAAGACGGCCACCTGTCCCAGACGCTGGCGCTGGTGTCGGCCCGCACGGGCTGCACCGTCAAGCACAGGCGCTGCCCGGCCCAGGTGGCCACGGCCCGGGCCCAGAACGCCCGCCTGGTGATCACCAACCACCACAAGCTGGCGCTGATGGACCAGGACAGCATGTTAAACGGCCTCTTTCCCTACTGCATCATCGACGAGGCCAACCACTTCGAGGCCGCCGTGCGCGGGGCCTTCCGCACCGAGGCCGACTCGGCCGAGGCCGTGCGGGCAGCGGGCTACCTGGAGCGATCCATTTACCGTTTCCAGCGGCACGCGGCCGGTGAGGCGGCCGAGGCCGTCGAAACGGCCCTGCAGGGGCTGGCGACCGTGCGCAGCGGCATCG